>JBFILZ010000149.1:0-6827 GCA_041611945.1 Bacillus sp. (in: firmicutes) | reverse complement strand
CAATGATTCGGTCGAAATTATTACCAATAACATTCATTGAAGTATTCATACCTTTTATGTATGCTGTTTTGTCCCCAGCTTTCTTTTTATCGAGCGCATCGTTTATTACTTTCTGATAATCAGCATAAACTTTATCTATATCTGCTAGTATTACAGAACCTGATCCACTTTTTGTAGTATCCTTTAATTCATTTAGATTCTGTGTGAATTTTATTACAGATTGGTCGTATGCCTTTAAATAGTTTTTGTCATCAGATTTCATATATTCCCTGATTGCTAATGATTGATTTGTATATTCCTGTTTCAAATCTTTCACTAAAATGAGCTTTTGAACGCCATCTTTCATTAGCTCCTGATAGGATGTGTTGACTGATACTAGATTATAAGTCCCAATACCACCAACAAGACACATTAAGAGAAGAATAAATAAGAATCCACCGACTAATTTTTTCCTTAAACTTACTTTCATGTTGTCCTCCTAATATATGTATTAATAGTATTAGTATATCTTGTTAAAGAATGGAAGTAAATTTAAGTTTTAAAAATAAAGTGAAAATTCTTAATAAAATGTAAATATCGTTCATTCATTACAATTATCAATACTAGTCGATACAACATTTCTTGTATTTTTTACCGCTCCCACAAGGGCATGGTTCGTTTCGACCAGTAATATTCATTCGAAGTACAGGTGTTTCCGATTGTAGTGATCCATCGAGACTATTGTTAAAATGTAATTCCTTTTCTAAGGCAATCTCTTTCCAACTAGTTAAATGAGGGTGTGACTCTCCTAGTATGGTGAAATAGCTATAGACTACCTGCTCAATATCAACATAAGAAGATCCACGATACTTAACCATAAACGATTTTATTGCTTTCAGACTGTCTTTTGATAGCTGAAAACAAAGTGCTTCAATGATCAAAGACTGATCTTCACTAGAAGAAATAATCGGGAGCGCATCGATTAATACCTCAACTGACTTTGGAGATTTAATATTTTCTAATATAGAAGTAGCATAAATGAGTGCTTCGGTCTTTTTCAAATAAGGAGCTACTTCACTTACGACTTTATCCGACTGGTAGGAAATCAAGGCATTAGTAACTTCCTCCAATAGTAAATCTTCATCATGCTCAAGCAAACTAGCAAGAATTGAAATGTGCTTTTCGTTTTTCATTATCCCCATCATATAAACAGCTAAGATTCCTTCGTAAGAAACCCAACCTCTTTCTTGTTCTTGTTTCAGTACAATATCAAGTTCCGATACGGTAACCCATTGATTTTCTACTATACATCTTGCTAGTTTTTTGGCAGCCACATAAGCATCAAATTGCAAAGATGGTTGGTTATCCAGTTCTGCTAGAGTCCTACCATATTCTGTATAAACTTCTTCTTCATTTCCATTTAGTATAAGTTCATACACATTCCAAGTCTTTTTATTAATGTAAGGGACTAGTTCTTGTTTATATTTGATTGCCAATTTAACGTCAAGATTTTCGAAAAAACCATTTAGTAAATGCAGCTTATCTTTTTCGAATGTCCTTGCACCTTGAAGTAATACTTTTAAAGCATCCTCGTTTAAAATATGTTTATCAGCCCAAACAAAGATGGAAGATTGTGATTTTTGAGAGGAAAATGCTTCATTAAGTAATTCTACCGTCCAGTTCTCTGGTATAAAGGTAAAATCGTGTAAAGCGTGTAGTACAAACTCCTGAACGAGTATGTCATCCGTAATTAAATGTGGTTTAATCTTCTCTAGAAATGTCATATGTATCTCCCTTTGTATGTATTAATGTCAGCTTATTTGATTTTGTTATGATATTGACTTCTTTATCTTCATTATTTCCTTCGATAACCAATGTAATTAATTGGATTAATTTTCTTCCAACCTCGGAGTGAGGTAAAGGTTAACATTTACATACCATTAAATGATTACCATCAGGATCTTTGAAAGTAAAATAATGATGATGTTCAATTCCTGTTAATAAGTGGACTCCCTTATTTTTCAAAAAAGTATAGGCTTCTTCAATATTGTTCGTATTAAAATGAAAGAAAGGAACCTTTAAGGTGTTATCCTTTGAATAAATTTTGCTATCTAAAACAATTTTCGGTGTAATACCGGGGAGTATATATAGGTGTCCGAACAGTATTTCTCCTTCAACTTCTAAGTCTAATATAGAACAATACCAATCTCGAGCTTTTTCGATTTGGCTTACAGGAATAAAGACCGCTCCGATTTAATTCAATATAGGACTCGTCATATTAAAACCTCCGCATTTGTAGAATTATAATTCTTTTATATCTTGCAGTTTATAAGTATTAGTACGTCCTCTATCTTTTCCTATTTATTTTAACATAGGCTCTGTTAAACGTTGTTGTTGATTTCAGCTACAGGGTGGTCGCTTTCCGCGGGGCGGGCGGTGAGCCTCCTCGTCGCTCTAGCGCCTGCGGGATCTCACCTGCCCCGCTGCTCCCGCAGGACATTGAATATTCCTCCATGAATTTTCACCGCACGAAGGAAATGCGTTAGCATTTTCGAGGAGTCTCGCACCTTCCGCTCCAATCAACATAGACTCTTTAAAATAGCTCGTTTTTCTTAAGTAACTACTTTTTCAGTGGCCACCACTTGCGCCTTCGGTGTCTCACCTGTCCCGCTGCTCCCGCCGGAGTCTCGCACCTTCCACTTCAATCAACAGTGAGCTTTAACAGATACTTTACATAAAATATTCACTTCATTTACTTGGTTAATTTTCTTCTGTTATGTCCAGAATCTTTCACATATTAATAACAATTACCAAATTTTCAATAAAGGGAAAATCAAGTAATGTAAACCTAAAAAAACTTGCAGACAAAGTCCATAAAGTGGACTTTATCTGCAAGAAATCTTGATTTTACTAATAGGGACTTTTCACTGTAAGAGTAAATGGAACATTCACTCCTGTATATAAACCTACATATACATACTTCGTTCCACCTGGCACTATACCAGTCTCATCTGCACCAGAAGTGGCGACAGAACCAATTAATTCAAAATTCTTATTATAAAAGTATACATCGTAGTCATATGAATTATCACCAGGTCCTGATAAATTAAAGGAATGAATTCCATCTCCATAATTTTCAGGGAGTGTCACGACATGTCCATCAACCCCTTGTGTTGCCGGCGTAGGATTTTGTGTTGTAACAAACTCATTTTCGGTAATAGCAAGTGATGCATCAACACCTGCTAGACTACCGATTCCAGTGCCGGGATTACCGCCCAACACTACTCCATCTGCTACAAATGGTGCCTCAGGTTCTAGAATTAGTGGCTCAATTTTTGTTTTTCCAGGACCAAATGCTTGTAGCTCTGCTACTTGAATATATTTAGCTGTTTTAGATTGAGCACTCTTTGCCACTAACTTCAAGAATGAAGCTTCAACTGGCTTTATGAGTGTAAACGTTTTATAGTGTAAATCCGGTGCTGTAGGACGAGGCTTTTGTGTCACAAACTGACTTGTCACAATCTCATTCCATTCAACTCCGTCAACAGAAGACATAACAGAAAATTCATTTAGTGTTGAAAATCTTGCCTTAGAAATATCTTTAAACGCACTTACTTGAATTTCAGATACCAATACTTGCTTATCACCGGCTAAATTAACGACTAATTCTGCTCCTTTGAATCCAGACTCCTCTGGTTGTGAAGCATAAACACTAGCCTCGGTATCATCAATTGCTAGTTTTGCTTGATTGCTATCAGAAACACTTGAAACGCTTTCTATAGTTGCGCCATTAAATGAAGAAGCTAAGTTTGGTTCTAACACGAAACGAAGACTATTACGTTTTCCAGGTACGATTTTCACATCTTTAATTGTACGTGACCCAAAACCTTTTGCCTGAATTGTAATATCAAATGTTCCTTCAACCATAGATAATCCGAATTTTCCATTTTGGCTAGACGTAACAGCAGCACTTGTGCGAGCTTCATATTCACCAATTATAATGCGTGCATCTTCAATAGGCTTATTTGTGGCTGCATTGACCACTTTTCCTAAAAACAGTCCATTTCTTGCTTCATCTGGATGGTTAAATGCTGGTTTTGGATCCGTGTCGTTTCCACCTTGAGAAAGAGCATTTTCCCCTAGTCCGCGCTTAGAGAAAGCATTCCATAATAAATCATAGTGCTTGCTTCCATAACGTTCTACATCAGCTGTTATGATGGCTGTTCTCATATCAATCATTGAAGGATTAGGAGCAGAAATTGGCATAGCATCTGTAACTAAATGTTCAATTACTTTTTCTCCTTCGGTTTTACCTAATGCAGATAAGAGTGTTTCTCTTACCTCCCAGAGGATCGCTGCCCAAATATCACCATCTGAGTGAACCTCTGGTCCAACAATATCATACCCGATATCACCAAAGTTTAAAGGATTATCAGCCAATGACCAACTTCTGATTCCACGTTCATGATTTCCTGTAACATAAGCTCCAACTACAGGTTTCTCTTGAAGTCCATTTTTGATCAAGTAGTGCATCCCGTACCAGTCACCCCAGCCTTCTCCCATTGAACCAGACTGATGACTTCCGAGTGATTCACCACCGGCCACTAAGCGATTAGATAGAGCATGAGAGTATTCGTGATAAATAATACCTGCATCATAATCACCATCTGCGTACTGACCTTCAAAAGCACCGGCAATTGGTTCCCATAAGAACATACCACTCCATGCAGGAAGTCCATCAGGAAGAGTTAGCATATAAGCATTATCACGGCCAGTATAAGTGGGTTCTCCACCTGAAATGGCACCAGCTTGAACTAATCCCATAATGGCATCACCGTCTTGACCACCCTTTCCAAAGTTCGTGGTCTGTAGGTTTCCTGCTCCTTCAACCCAGCCTAATTTATAGAAGTAATCATGAAATAAGTTATGATGGTAGAACAGGTTTACAGTTGCACTATTCACATCATCGGCATATGAAGGAGGCAATGTTTGACCCCCTGTTTTATTCCATGAATCTTTAAATGCATAATTGAATTGGCCTAATGGATGAACGGGTCTGACAGCTTGGTCAGCTGGTGCTAGAAAGTTACTCCAGTTGGCGAATGAATTCGCGTTATTCCCAATCGTAGTTACACCAAGATCCGTTGCAGGGAATAACCAACCATTTGGTGAGGCTACTGGATCTCCGTTTAACGATTTCTTAACTAGCGTACCACCAGCTTTTGCACCAGGATAGTTTTCAAAGATAGAGGCTTCAGGGTTCAAATGCTGGACAAGTGATCGCTCATACAAGCGTTTGCCGCTCTTAGCATCAATAATTACTTCTTGGCCTTCATTTAGTTCTTCAATAAATAACACACGATAGACAGGTTTAATTTCCGTACCATCTGCAAAGACAGCTTTCTTCACATATTGTTCAGTTGGTAATACTCCTCCACCACCGAATACATCCCAGCCATTTTTCTTAGCAACGATACTAGGAGTATTAGATAGAGTGATAGTATGCAATGCTAAAACTTTTAACAATGCTTCTGTTGAAGTAAGAGAGAATTCATTCACAAAGTTTTTAGCTTTTGTGATATTGCTAGTTACAGACAAAATCTTCCCTTCCTTATTGACAGCTACAATGATCCTTCCGCCAAATACAGAATCAATTCCATCAAAAGATTGTTGAAAGGTTACTGGTTGTAGTCCAGTACCTGGCATTTTATAATTTCTAATTGTTTTTAATGAATGGTCTATATCACTAGCAGATAAGCCAAATAATGAGGCATGTTCCTTCATCCAATTACGTGCTATCGTCTCAGCATTCCCTTGTTGAGCTCCTGACAGATAGCCCTTTTCTCTTGTAATGCTAGATGGGGTACCAAACATGGTATTCCATTGAATCTTAACTCCATTTCCAATGGAGGCAATTAATTCGTTCGCTGATTTTAACTGAGCTTCTGTAGGTACAACACCATTTAATACATTTCTTACATCATATAATTGTTCGTGATTATTTGTTTCAAATACACTTGACTCCACAATAGGACCATTAACATTCACGGCTTGTGAAGAGTATGGGTAGAATAATGAACCTGCTAATGCCGCAGTTGTTAATACAGATAATACTTTTCTCTTTGTCTTCATCATGTTCCTCCTCTTACCTTTTCAAATCACTATTTTTTAAAAATATTGATTAATTAGATTATTCTCTATTTCCCTCTTGCTTCATAGCCTAAAAAGATAGATTACTTATAATGGATTATCAAATTTATCTTAAAGTAGTAGATGGTTATAGTACTTTTGTAGGGGGTATAGAAAGGTAAGGTTTTGTTAGTTTGGGTCTTTTAGTAGGAAGTATAGAATTTCAGAGAAGGGCATTTTCGGGGAGCTCTCTATTAATTTTGTTACTACAATACTTACGGTCAAAATTTAACTCTACTAAATGATTCCTTCAATTTGATTATTTGCAATTTGTGCCCTCAATTTAAAAACAAAATAAACAGGACTGAATGATAGTACTCAGTCCTGTTTTTTATAGATACATTTTTTTAGTTCAGTTTAATGTGGCTGTTGACTTACTTCCACTTCCCAATATTATTAAATTCAACTTCTGTCTTTACTTCGACTTCCATTTCTTTATAGGCTTCACTCCAATTTAATTTTTTCCAGTCTTTATAGTCCATTTTATTTCTTGTATATGCACCCATTCCAAGGGAGTCAACCCCTAGTTCCTGAATTCGTTTTATAAGTTTATTCCCGGATTTATCTAATTGCTCACTTATTAGTTTCTTTGCTTTGTCTTGAATTTTAGGATCAGATAGATCTGCCTCTCCTGTATATTCAAATACATCACCTGACAT
>JBFILZ010000148.1:0-6855 GCA_041611945.1 Bacillus sp. (in: firmicutes) | reverse complement strand
AGTCTCGCGTTCTTCCACTTCGATCACTGCTAAAGAAATATATTGCTTATTTTCATACCTCATGGTGCAAAATTGTTATGCATGAAGGTCTCTGTTAAACGTTGTTGTTGATTTCAACTGCAGGATGCTTCCTTTCCAAGGGGTAGGAGGTGAGCCAACTCGGCATTTGCGCCTTCGGTGTCTCACCAGTCCCACTGCTCCAGCCGGAGTCTCGCACCTTTCACGTCAATCAACTCCGTTTTTAAAATAAACATTTAGCTTTAACAAAGCCAAAAAAAGAAAAAGAAAAGGGGAAACTATGAAAAAGAAAAATGATCTCGAGATAGAAGAAGTAGGGTGGAATTTTGACAACAGTTATTCTCGTCTTCCAACATCCTTATATAGTAAACAAAGTCCAACACCGGTTGACGAACCTAAATTGGTTATTCTTAACGAACAATTGGCAAAGGATCTCGGGTTGAACAGTAAGAAACTCAATAGTGAAAAAGGAATTGAGGTGTTTGCTGGAAATCTGATTCCCGAAGGGGCCATTCCATTAGCACAAGCTTACGCTGGTCATCAATTTGGCCATTTTAATATGCTAGGAGACGGGCGAGCATTGTTGATTAGTGAGCAAATCACTCCACAAGGAGAGAGGTTTGATATTCAACTAAAAGGTTCAGGACGTACGCCCTATTCCCGCGGGGGCGATGGCAGAGCGTCACTTGGCCCTATGCTTCGTGAATATATTATCAGTGAAGCCATGCATGCGCTTGGTATCCCTACAACCCGTAGTTTAGCGGTCGTGACAACGGGAGAATCTGTCATTCGTGAAACCGAACTACCTGGTGCAATTCTAACTAGAGTGGGAGCCAGTCATCTAAGAGTCGGTACCTTTCAGTATGTTGCACAATGGGGCAATTTAAATGAGCTTCAACTACTGGCGGATTATACGATAAAGCGACATTATCCAGAGGTAAAAGATGCATCGAACCCTTATCTATCCTTGCTTCATGAAGTGCTTAAGCGACAGGCTAAATTAATTTCAAAATGGCAACTAGTAGGTTTTATCCATGGAGTGATGAATACTGACAACATGACCATTAGTGGAGAAACCATTGATTATGGTCCTTGTGCGTTTATGGATGTATATAATCTAGAAACCGTATTTAGTTCCATTGATACTCAAGGTCGATATGCATATGGCAATCAACCGAAACTTGCCGGTTGGAATCTTGCCCGCTTTGCTGAATCGCTTTTGCCCTTGCTGCATCAAGATCAAGAAGAATCCATTAAATTAGCACAGGATGCGATTTCAGGTTTTACAGACTTGTATAATTCTAATTGGCTAAAAGGCATGAGAGCAAAACTTGGAATCTTTAATAACGAGATAGCGGATGAATCTTTAATCGAAGATCTTCTTGCTATGATGGAGAAATATAAAGCAGACTATACCCATACATTTATCGACTTAACTTTTGATAGACATGATGGGAATGAATTATTTGGTACACCTGAATTCATAAAGTGGTATTCGTTATGGCAGGAGAGGCTCTCTAGACAAGAGGAATCGAAAGAAACTATTCATCATCTGATGAAAAGTAGCAATCCTGCAGTAATTCCTCGTAATCATCGAGTGGAAGAGGCACTAGATTTGGCTGTTAATCAAGGAGACTACAGCGCGTTTGAGAAGTTAGTATATGTCCTATCAAAGCCATATGCTCACTCGAATGAACAAGCTGAGTATGCAAAAATACCTGAACAATCACCACGTCCTTACCGAACTTATTGTGGTACTTAATCTGATGGGAAAGTACACCTTCAATATTATCTAAATGAAAATCTTCAAGAAGCAAGAGAAATATCTTAAACAGTACAATTGTGAAGTTGATAAACTAGATTCACAAGGTCAATAGCGCTTTATACACAACTTTACGAAAAAAACACATTGAAAAACGCAGAGGTACTAGCATCCTCTGCGTTTTTTTACACTTAATCTAACGAATCGATAACTTAAAAAGGCAATGTAGTGGGTAAGGATGTATTCTGTAATTATTCGTTCAGCAATGTCCTAGATTCCATTAATTACGCTCGAACTTAGTCCTTCGAACACATCCTTTAGGTTAATTACTAGTCAGTCTCTGCTTTTCCCATAGATTTTCCTTATTAAATGATTTGTTTATATGATGTACCAATTTTAGGGTTGTGGTATCCACAAACTGGGTCACTTCATCAGGAGTTAAATAGTCAAACTTGTAACTTGGATCCAATGCAAAAGCATAAGAATTGCCTAGATAAAATTCTGTAATTCGATTAATTTGTTTTGAAACTTGATTTTCTGGAAAAATAGTAAGGTAATCCGGAAATGTTTTAATATGTTGAAAAACATTCCTAAAAATATTTTCCTTATTCTCATGTAAATAGAGAAAATCACTGCCATACCAATCCCTTTTTACCATTCTTGTATAGTCAGGTGTTCCAAGTATTTTTTGATAAATTGGTTCTCTTTTCTTTTGTTGATGAAGTTGACTCCATTCAACATCAGTCAATAAATGAAGGTAATAACCTAATAAAAATGAGAACTTCGGATTAGTAAAATTCATTTTTTCTTTTTGGAGGTATTGCTCAAAAAATAAAGTTGGATTTATTTGATCATCCACTCTGAAGTGAGTGACTTGTTTCGGAGGATAAAATCCCCCTGGTATTTGATCATCGGGCAACCCACAATCAGGACCGATGTTACCAACTAAGAACTCCTTGTCGGATGTTACTAAACCCATATTCAATAGATTTCCTGCAATCCTAAAATGTACCATCCATGTCGCCATAATGATTATTCTCCTTTTTAATTTTCTTAGCTCTGTTAAACTTTGTCGTTGATTTCAGCTGCAGGATACTCGCTTTCCGCGGGGCGGGTGTTGAGCCAACTCAGCACTTGCGCCTTCGTTGACTCACAACTTCCACTTCAATCAACTTCGTTTGAAAAATCAACATTTAGCTTTTACTGAGCCAAATTCTTTATAATCGGCTGAATTAACTTAAGTATTGTTCCAGCCTATATTGTTTTGTAAGTTGGTTATACACATCAACTACTACATTTATTTTAACATTAAATTCCATAAGCCCTCAAAGTAATATTAGATAGGTAAAACATGTAATTTGAACTTGTCTTATCTGAAATAACGAATGAAGTTCCATCAAACTTTTCCCCTCCTAAAACCATTTTGATTTTATACCTCTGAATCGCACTACTTTGAATTCTTTTATTCCGGTTTTCTTTTCTACTTTGGATACCAACCTGACCGCCTTTTATGTATAAAAACCAAAGTAAAGTAAAAACTGTTAGTAAAAACATGAATGGGGCGGATGCGCGTGAATACGAACCGCAATCGCTATAAAAGTGAGTGGGAAAAACAATTTGGTGGTCAAACGAGTCAAAGCCCTAAAATCGAACCGGAAAATTCAACCGTTCAAATACCAATCGAAGCTAATACGCTACTCAATCAATTTCAATCAAACTTCCAAAAATTCTCGGATTTAAGTGTTGGAGAATACCCTCAAATAAATGTAAAAATTTATTATTTCAACTACTTTATTGATAAGGCATTATTTGAGCAATTCCTAAATGAAATTCGAAGTAAAACAAATGAAGAAATTCATATTTTTCTAAAGCAGTCCGCATTAAAGTCATTTTCAAATGTGGATGAAATAGAGAAATCCATTTTAAGTGGAAATGGTATCTTATTTATTGATGACACTACCTATGAAATTCCTTTAAGTCATGGAGAAAACAGATCGATATCTGCATCTGAGACAGAAACGGTTATTCTTGGATCTCATGATGCGTTTGTAGAGTCAATTGATGTGAATTTATCATTAATTCGAAGAAGGGTGTTAAGTTCAAAGCTTAAATCCGTGAAGTTGGAGATTGGTGAAACCTCAAAGAACACGGTTTATCTATTATATATAGAAGATTTAGTCGATGAATCTGATCTTGCAGAGATAAAAAAACGAGTGCAAACAGTGAAAAACGATGGAATAGCAGACACAAATATGCTTGTTCAATACATAGATGACAACCCGAATTCACTATTTCCACAATTTTATACATCGGAAAGACCAGACATTATTGTTTACAAACTATTTGAAGGGAAAATTATTGGTTTGCTTGATAATAGTCCTTTTGCCTTTTGTACACCTACAAGTTTTTTTGACTTTATGGAAACAATCGATGACTTTGGACAACGGTGGATGGTTAGTACCTTTATACGAGCTTTACGCTATTCAGCTATCTTAATAACCTTACTCTTTACAGCATTATATGTGGGAATTACAACCTATCACTATGAAATGATACCCCAGTCTTTATTGCCGACGTTACTAGAATCGAGAAGTAAGGTGCCTTTCCCTCCTGTAATTGAAGCATTATTTTTAGAGTTCTTATTAGAATTATTGAGAGAAGCGGGAGCTAGACTTCCTACAAAAGTTGGCCAAACAATTGGTATTGTCGGTGGAATCGTTATCGGGCAGGCTGCTGTCGATGCAGGGATTACGAGTAACATACTAATTATTGTGGTTGCTTCATCCGCGATATCGTCATTTGTTGTTCCAAGTTATTTAATGAGTACATCCATCAGAATTGTCCGATTTGGATTTATTGTTATAGCGGGATTTTGGGGTAATATTGGCTTGATTTTCGGTATAGGGTTATTAATTATTCATTTAACAGGATTAACAAACTTAAGAGCTCCCTATATGCTTCCTCTATCTCCATTTCATCCGAAGTTTTTTAAATATACATTCATTCGAGGACCGTTTAAGAAAAAACAATGAAGGGATAAGGATGAATAATGAAAGAAAAACTATCATCTTTTCAAGTGGCCATCCTACTCTATATGATTCAGTCAGGGGTCGTATTCTTTTCTCTCCCTAGAGCTGTCGCTGAAGCGTTTGGAACAAATGGGTGGGCAGTATTAATCCTTATCTACTTCATTGTAAATTTGAATATTATCCTCATTTGGTATGTGTTTAAGGTAAGTGATGGAATGTCAATGGTTCAAATATTGGGATATCTTCCGAAATGGATTACCTTACCTTTAAGTTTGTTTCTATCAATAGTGTGGATTGGATTAGGGTCAATGGTATTGGTCAAGTATTCAATGTACATAAAAATGTTGTTTTTTCAAAATGTTTCCTTAGTACTGCTTATTCTTATGGGATTAACTCTTTGTTATTTTATGTTTCAAGGTGGTATTTATCATATTTCTAAAACTGCAGTGGTTATTTTTTTCGGTACGATTTGGACAATTATTATACTTACTTTTCATGTCCTAGATTTCAGTTTTGTTCGCATGACTCCATTTTTCTTTGAAGGTGAAAAGGACATAATTAAGGGAGGAATCGGGGTTTATACAGCCTTTTTAGGCTTTGAACTTTCTATGTTATTTCTGAAGTATGCGGACAAGATAAAATTATCTCCTTTATTGATTGGGAATACGATAACAGGAATCATATATATATCTACTTGTTTCTTATGTTTTGGTTTTTTTAGTTTTGATCAATTGCTAAAGGATTTGTTACCTGTAATGACTCTTTTAGAATATATTTCTTTACCAATTGTGGATAGGATCGAGAATTTAATCTTTACATTATTTGGGCTAAAAGTAATAATTACGACCGTTATGTATTTATGGGCCGCTAAAGAAATGGTAGAGTTCCAGTTTAAACGAATGAAACCAGTCTTCCTATTACCTATTATCTTAATAAGTAGCTTCATTATTTCACTAGGTCCAAAAGTAATGGTAGATGTAGATAAATGGTTGGAGTATACATCCTATGCAGGTGCAGGAATCGCTTTCGTTGTTCCCTTGCTTTTATTACTCATTGCATTTTATTTGAAATATCGAAAGAAAGGAAATGTTTATGAATAGGTTCCTGCTGATTTGCTTATTTCTATTACTTGTTACTGGCTGTGTAGAACAAAGAATTATTGATGATATAGCGCTATTAAATGCAGTGGCGTATGATGTCTCTGAAGAAAATGAGGATGAGCTAAAGTTAACGGGTACTTACCCTTTCATCAATAAAGATGGGAAATATGATCAAGAAGTTATTACCGTTACTGGGAAATCCTCAAAATCAGCAAGAGAAAAGCTGAAACGTAGTTCTAATTTGAAGCTGGAAAGTGGTCAACTTCGTGTAGCTGTATATAGTTCAGAATTAGCAGGTAAAGGATTAAACAAACTGCTTGATACTTTTCCACGGGATCCGAATATTGGTTCGAGAGTTCATTTAGCAGTAATAAAGGGCAAGGCAGGCGATGCTATTTCGATACCGATTAAACATGAAGGTCAAAACGCTACCTTTTTGGAACAATTTATTACAAAACTTAATGAAGAAAGCGCGCAAATTGATTATAATATTTTTCAGTATTTCAGAGATTTTTATGATGATGGAGTTGATCCTATCTTACCGGTATTTAAAATTAAAAATGAAAAAATTAAGTATGATGGTATGGCACTTTTCAAAGGGGATAAACTTATTCATATGTTAAACCCTAAAGATACTAAGATATTGCTTTTTCTAAAAGATGACGTGAAAAGTAATGATTTAGACCTAGAAATTAAACTTGAAGATAAAAAAGAAACAATTATGCTTAGCTATGTCAAATCCAAACACCATGTTGAAGTGATGAAAGCATCAGAAGGTCAAAAAAAAGCAATTATTCATCTTTCAATGTCAGGTGATGTATTTGAATATACAGGAGAGGCAGATCTATCTGATCCTAAAATTCAAGACAAAGCAAAGAAACTAATAAGTGAGCAATTAGATAAATCCGGGAATAAACTTATAAAACGAATTCAGGAACTAGGGGTT
>JBFILZ010000147.1:0-6928 GCA_041611945.1 Bacillus sp. (in: firmicutes) | reverse complement strand
TGCCTTTGATGCCTTTCGAAGAAAAACCACCAGAAAGATCTATAAGCTAAAAGGCAGGAACGAGCTGGAAGATGCTTTTGTGTACGAGCTTAACGGGATCTATGAAGGTTATGGCTATATAGAAAGAGCACTGCCTATCTCTAATTACAACGACATTTTAGGGCATCTGGTTAGGCAAAAAAATAATTATGACACCACCAGGATCGTGAGTTCGTTGGCAAAGACGGTGAGGGAGAAGGATGTCCTTTATGTTTAGGGGTGGAGGATGGTTTTGGATAGTTTAAAAAGTGTGAATTAAGGGATCATATTTTCCTAAATTTTTTAACGTCAAAAACCCCATTTTCTCATTGATAACAGGGCTTCGTTTTAACCATTAATTTTATAGTATATGTAACTAACCTATGCATTAATCCAAATCTGATTTTTTTGCTGCAGTCAAAATATCCTGAATAGTTTTCTCTAATGGAATAACTATTCCCGATTCTATGTTCTCGTCAATCTTATAAGTTAAATCTGCAAATTCAGCTTTCTTTCTCATGACTTTTCCTTCAATACTATAAAATGGATCTTCAGCGGTTAGCAATGGCCTTATTCTATTGAATGGGAATTCTGTAGGTAATGACATTGCCTCTTTTTTTTCTTGATTCCAAAATTTCTGAGTAAAAGCTTTTGACATATTCCAAGGGTTTTGAAAAATGTAAACAACATTATTAAAAGGAATATTAAAAGCTAGCGAAAGCTTTTTTATTCGTTCGCCCATTACCGTTTCAATTGAGTCTCGTTTCCATCCCAAATTCGTTTTAACCTCCACAATAAAAAGATTTTTCTCTTTATATTTAATTAGAATATCTGGTTGTAATCTGCTACATGACTCCTCCAATATTACTTCAAAATCACTAGAATTAAGACCTAATTTAATATACAAAGCAACTAGATCCTGAAAAATTTCCGAAACAGAAATTCGTTTTCTTCTATTGAATTCAACACCTTGTTTCCATAAGCTTGATTTAATTTGAAAAATATGCTTGTATATAGCTTCGGAAATTTCCCTTGATTCTAAGTCAAAATTTTCATTCTCTACCTCAGCGAAAGATTCATCAAAATTTGAGTAATTTTTCACTAAATCTGTATGCTTCATAATTTTATGAGTTTAATCATTTAGATTGTAATCCATATTATAATAAAAGTTCATTTCAATTACTAAGAGTATATATTCACTAAGGAATACAACCTTAAAAACTTCTCCCATACCTCTTTATCAATTTTATCCAATTTTTCGGTATCCATTTTTGCTAGAACTTCAAATCCTTTCAAATTGCTCAGAATTCTCAACTTGAAAAGTTCATTTGATTGTGTTAGGTCAGATAAAAAATAGGAATCACCTGTTGGCTTTTCAGATTCAACATTATTATCTCCATCTAATAATTTTAAAGCATTTATTCCGGAATATGGCTTAGCTCCAAAATCTTCTTGAAATGACAAAGCTAGTAGGCCAACTTCGGCTTTTAGATATGATGATTCACTATTCATCAAATACCAGAGTAGGCGTTGAATAGAATTCTTCGTTTCCCATAGACCCGCTGTTAAAACTGAGGTTGAGGGTAAACCTTTTAACATCTTAATTGACTTAGTATATCGATTTCCATTTAAAAAAAGCTCATCAATTCCGTTTTCATCATTCTCCGACTCAAAGGTGACAACATCAGTCCAACTTAAAGACCATGATGCAATATTAGGGGACTTATTAATCTCGTCTCGTATTGCTAGATCATTATAGAATCTCATATGCTTTTCGGATGCATGATAAGTATATCCGTCAAGATAAATTGCAACGTCCTTGTATGCCATGAGTTCATCAATATCTTCTACTATTTCACCATTGCGTTGTATTTGAATACACTTAAAGTAAAAATCTGTTCTGGTGTCTATCTCTATTCCATCCTTTTGACCTAGATTAACCTGAGGACGTATTAAATAAGTTATTTTACCATCTTTAATCGGTAAACCCAATCGATAGGTATTCTTACCATTTTCCTTAAATTCCTCGAAAGTGTACTTGGTATCTTTATGCTTTTCAGCATACTTTTTCAGGGCATAGATAAATTTAAGTTCTAATTCACTTTCCTCGATCATCCCTGTTTTGGTAAGAGACGATATTCCTTGATTGATTTCTTCCCAATCTTTTGCTGAACGAACTATATTCCCAAACAAGTCCTCAGCACTTGTACGACTAAGATCCTCCCGGATGTATTGATTACCATAAGAAAGTATACAACGATAACAACCATCCTTACCTGAATGTTGGCAAGAACAATCTTTAATTGCGTTATATGCTTCTACTATTAAAGAAGTAAACTCATTTGGATCGAAAAGCTTTTGCAGGTACCCAGTTCCACCAGGTACAGTATCATACATCACTAAATATCGGTCAAACCGATCGTTCGATTTATTATATTCTGAATAAA
Organism: Bacillus sp. (in: firmicutes); assembly: GCA_041611945.1. Taxonomy (GTDB): domain Bacteria; phylum Bacillota; class Bacilli; order Bacillales; family SA4; genus Bacillus_BS. The sequence continues at coordinate 4,463 of JBFILZ010000147.1, read as the reverse complement.
ATTCGAAGGCAACATGATCTGGATTACCCTTGTAATATTTCTTTAATCCCAATTGTAAACCAGCCTTAAACATTTGTTGAGTTGCCTCATTTAGAAACTCTTGAACTGGTAATATAATTTTTATCGCTTCTGTTCTTACACTTCGATAAAGGAATACTTCTTCGAACACGTCGTTAGGCACATTGTTGTATTGCTCATCTTTGTGTTTACAATACCCATAGTGAAATTTCTTATTATCAAATTGTAGGACTTCTCTCGGTTTTGAAGTTGACTTCCCACAGTGCCTACATGTAACAAACCCATGACGAGCCACTTCTTCATTTTGATTTATAGTAAGGTGATTGGAATGAGGTACCCCAGCTCCCAAATTTATTTGAGTTAACTCAACATCTTTAACATACTCAATACCAAATGGAATTTTAGTCATTCCCCATGTCCCTTCGATAGAATTGGGATTGAACTTAAAATGCGTTGATACTCTGTAATTCTTTTGTTCTCTCTCATCTTTGGAATCATTTAAAGCTGATTTGTTACGTGAGTTTACAGATTTAACCGCATGAAGTTTCGCAAACTTGTGTTTGTTTGATGCAGAGTTCCAAGAATCATGATCACATTTTGGGCAAGCCCCTTTTTCTGCCTTCACATCCTCTTCTAAATGATCACAATTGGAACAAAAACGCATAGTTAATAAACTAGATTTCGGACCACTCCAATCGTAAGTATTCAATCCTGTTATTTCCAATTTATTTCCTTGGCTGTAAAAGAAATTGTCGGGAGCATATTCTTTGAGGGCACCTGATGCTGAGCGTACAATTTCATAAGACTTATTAATCGGTTCTTGCTCTGCCCCCTCTGGTTTAAAACCATATACGTGAGCATTTAGGGTAACTCCCGTTTCAGGGAAAGCATAGTTAGGAAGAATCCCTTCATTCGTTAGATGCTCTATAACTTGTCTTAACTCAAGTGATTTCTTTAATTGCCACAAGGATCTCTTTTCTAATTCAAGTAATATCCTCTCATCATCTTCTTTTCCTAATCCTTTCTCTTGGATGTACTCTTCAATTTCTCTTTCCTTCTTTATCAAAAAGAAAAACTCTTCTCTAAGGTCTTCAAATACACCCAATAATTTCTGTTGAAAGGCTCCTTGTTTAAGACTAGACTTAATTGACTCCATCAAATCTATTTCAATCTGCCCATCATATACATCTACAAAAGCAGCGAAAAGTTCTTTCTGATTTTCGAATACAAAATCCAATAACTGATTGATGAAAAAAGCAGTGTCTGTTGTTTTTGTCTTTAATAAATTCAAGGATTTAATTAAACCCGGAATTTGATTTCTCTCCGGATCTTCTTTGGTCCAGCTATCAAAACAATAAGCGGTGAAGTGCCGCACCAGTATATCCTTTGCATTTAAAAAACAACCAGGAGTTGCAATATCCCCCTCCATCATTTCTAATGGCTCTTCAAAATAGAATAAATCATGTGCTTTATTCTGCGCAAAGTTTTCAATTAAAGCTGTCCCTGAAGAACGTCCTGCACGACCAACTCTTTGTAAAAAGTTAGATGGTAATGGAGGAACGCTTGTGTTAATAGCTGTATTCAAAGACCCAACATCAATACCCATTTCGAGGGTTGACGTAGCAACTAAGGTATTTAATGAATTATACTTTGGTCTTTCCTTAAAATCATATTCAGTATTTTCCCTATCCTTACGTTCCAAAACCCCAGTATGCTCAGCTGCGTATATTCTAGGTGACTTGGTTCTATTGTAAACCAGATTATAATAGTTAAGTTTTTTACTCTGCGATTTTACATATTGACCAGAACAGCGATACCCTAAACAGGAAGTATCGGAAGTAATTTCATCTTCTTCTGTGACGTGTAATGTGGAAGAACAAGTATCACATTGATAATTAGCAACTTTATTACTTACTACTATTTTTTCTGGTAGTATTGCGTAATTAGCTCCATCTTTTGTTACTTGCTGACTTAACAATTCTATAAAAGTTAATTGTTCGAATAGCTTTTCATAAAACTCATTGATTATTGCATTATTTCCTGGCGCCATTTGGAAATTCTTGGTAAAATAAGCATGATACCAGTTTGTGGTTTTGGCAAAAGTTGTATCCAACACCCCTCTAGTATGGATATGGTTACCAACTAATTTTGGGATTCTTGATTTTGGGTGATAATTTCGATTTAGATAATGTCTTGAATCTCGCATCCAATTCAAGTCCCAAAGTTTAAGTTCAATAGTTCTGAATTTTGATAAATATTCATGGTCCATTGCACCGCGTATTCTCATTCGATGCAGTATACCATTTAAGAATTTTACGAATTGCTCTTTTTCGATACTTTCCAGCAAATTCTTTTGTAACCAATCTTGCATCTCATCAAAAGTTGTTTCAAAGAGACTTTTACTGAAACTAACCGCAGAAGAACCTGTCTTTTCGAGTGTACGACCAATAGAAGCATTATAACCAAATTCAGATAAAATCTCCCAATGGATTCGCGTATCAAATTCGTTTTCAAAAGCTTTAGAAAATGAATTAGTGTTTGGGTTTCGATAATCTTCTACTTGTGCCTTGCCAATATAATCTGAAGGAAAGAAACGATAGAAATAGGCTTCTAGATGATTCACTTCTTGTGGATCAGAATTAGATTTCCAATACTTGATAAACTCATCCTTTAGAGTTTCTAAACCAACTGGCTTTCCAATTTGATTTATAACCTTTTGTAATGACGCTCTAAAGGTAAATCGATAGTTACGTGCTTCTACAAAACCAGCTTGATGAGCCGCATCCTGCACTCCGTTGGTGAAGGCCAACACTTTACGATATTTCTCTCCACGTTCATCCAGCTCAGAAGATAAAACTTGACTTACAGAAACGGAATTCAATGTTGCGACACGTGTTCCTATAATACTCATATCGTTTACAGAATTACACTCAGGACAGGTATGAATATTCTTCTGATCCTTAACCTTCCGGTAAGCAATCATATGCATACGACGATCGGCAATGTGATCCCAATGCTTTCCGTCTATTTGATGAATATAAGGTGTAAGTGTTGTAGTTGGGTCGTATTCCTCGATTCCAAAATGTGCTTCCTCATAGGTATTTGTGAAATAGATATTCTTGTGATTGGTAAAATACTGTTCGTAAACTTCTAGCGGATCTAACTCAAATTGGTTTCTGTTATCGTGTTTAACCGTTAACCAACCGCTTGCTCCACATTCTCTGCAGAAGTATGGAGGTAAGGCAGCATTTTCTTCTTTACCAGCAATTTTATCTCGCCAAGTAAACCTGGGTACTTCGTTAAATTCCCTGAGAATACCACTCATCTCTCTAACCCATATTTGGATTTGAAGAAACAGGAACGGGAACCTTCCTTTTTCATCAGATTTTGCTTCAGCTACTAAAGCCAGTATGGAAGTGATTACTTCTTCTTTCGGAGAGAAATCTCCATCAGCTTCATATTGAGGGAGCTTTTTAAATTCTGGGTTGATGGCTTCCACTTCCGCGATTAAATCAGAAATAGAAATTATACTATCAGAACAAGCTCTACTTATATCCTTGACTACCTTAAGTTTCTTTAATTCCGCTGATAATTTATACGCACTAATATTTTCTGGTAGTTGCCAAACTTTCTTTTGACGAATGATGTAATCATCATAGTTCTCATTGGTTCCCAATCTACTTTGCTGTAAGCCAACTAAACGGGGTATAAAAGCATCCAATTCTTTTTCGGGAACTGTAAAAAACTGATCCGAATTTAATCGGTGTTCAATGATTACTGATTCAGGCGTAAACTTTTCTCCAAATACATCTGAAGCATACTTGGTCAATAGTTCAACTGAATCTTCTCCTTTACCTATCGTTGCAGAAGTTCCTATAGGACATAGATGACCCTTGGGTGTGTTTAATTTTAATTTGAGTCTACGAATTAGGTTGGCAACATCTGTTCCTTGTGCTCCATCATAGGTATGTAATTCATCCAATACTAAAAATCTTAATAATTCAGGATTATCGAAATTATGCGACCATAAGGGATGGAAGTTGTGACGCATTAATCCATAATCCAACATCTTGAAGTTGGTTAATAAGATATCTGGTGGGTTGCTTACAATCTCATCTCTGTTTTCAATTACATGGGTTTCTCCCATATTCTTTGGAAACTTGCCTTTGTCTTTTCCTTCCCCAATAAACAAACCAGCGGTAACACTACCCTTCAGTCGTTCATCTTCATGAATGGCTTCTGCTAATCGTTTGGCTTGATCTGTTGCCAGGGCATTCATTGGATAAAGAATAATTACCTTGATCCCACGCTCATTTTTGTGTTTGTGGCAGTAATCAAGAATTGGAAACATAAAAGATTCTGTTTTACCAGACCCAGTACCTGTAGTCAATAAAGTTGGCTCAGGCTTGTGACCATCTCCAGTGTGCAATCTTTTAAATGCCTCA
>JBFILZ010000146.1:0-7009 GCA_041611945.1 Bacillus sp. (in: firmicutes) | reverse complement strand
TTGGTGATCTTAATAATTACGCAAGTTGAACACAAACTTAGTTACATCTTCCTAATCTCAATATGAGAAATGGAATGGTTGACATCCTTTGTTAGGATAATATCTGCTCGGTGTTTAGTCGGTTTTATATTCTCTCTCAAATTCTTTTTATTTATTTTGTTCCAGATATCTGTCGCCAGTACTTCTGCCTCTTTTTCATCTAAACTTGCGAATTTCTTAAAATAAGACTCAGGATTGCTAAAGGCAGTTTCTCTTAATGCTTTAAATCTCTCCACATACCAGTTTAATAAATCATTTTCTTTTGCATCCACATAAATTGATAGGTCAAAGAAATCAGATACATATACACTAGAGAGTTTTTTGTCATTATTCTTAGGAGTTTGTAAAACATTAATACCTTCTACAATAACAATATCTGGCTGATTAACCTCTTCAAAGATACTTGGGAGAATATCATAATATAAATGGGAGTATACAGGTCCTTTCACATTAGAATCTCCTGATTTAATTCTCGCTAAAAAATTGATTAACTTCTTAATATCATAGCTTTCGGGAAATCCCTTTTTATCCATTAGTCCCTTCTGTTCAAGAATTGCGTTAGGATATAGAAATCCATCCGTAGTAATTAAGTCTACTTTAGGATGATTTGGCCAGCGAGATAGAAGTGCTTGAATAATTCTTGCAGTCGTACTCTTACCAGCTGCAACACTTCCTGCAATTCCAATGATATAAGGGACTTTTCGTGTGCTTTTACCTAAAAATGTGTCTGTCACGGAATGAAGATGTTGAGAGCCACTTATATAAAGATTCAGAAGGCGAGTAAGAGGTAGATATACCTCCGTTACTTCCTGAAGTGATAGTTTGTCATTAAGCCCTTGCAATTCCTCTACCTCATCAAGCGATAAAGTTAATGGTGTATTATAACGTAATTCAGACCATTCTTCTTTCGTGAATAGAAGGTATGGTGAGTATTTAGAATTTGGAGCATTCATATTTATACCTCAGCTTTCTACATCTTAAAATTGAAATATTTTTGCCTGATTGTTTAGAAATCCCCATCTTTTTATACTTTTGGCTCAGTTAAAGCTTCATGTTGATTTTTTAAACGAAGTTGGTGGAAGTGGAAAGTGTGAGACACCGAAGGCGCTAGTACCGAGTTGGCTCACCGACCGTTCCACGGAAAGCGAGCATCCTGCAGCTGAAATCAACAACATAGTTTAACAGAACCTAACTTTCAAAAAACTCTATTTAAGTAGCCAAAGTGATTATTCTTTTTTCAACCTTTCTGAAAAAAACAAGACTCTGACTAAACTCTTATTTCGAACATTCAATAACTCCAATTTAGTACAACCTACAAAAGTAAGAGCTAAAACGAAAAAAGAATATGACAATGCATATCCTTTTTCATGATTACCCTTTCAATAATAAGCTTGTCCCGGAAATCAGTCCAGCCTAATTATTTAACTAATCCCGCTCTCAAATTCGTAACTCCATATTCCATGTAGGCCTTTAAGCACGTCAACATATAAACCCAGCCTTCTTTGTTATCTAATAACTTACTAATTATCTCCTCATCATCCTCTTTAAATCCTTCCTCTTTAACTTCTATTATTGTACTAGTATTATCTATTTCTTTGAGCGTTATTGTCACAACATTGGCTTCTTCAGAAGATCCCCACTTGAAAACGATTTTTTGATTGACCTCAACTTCCACTATTTGTATTTCCACTTGGGCATTGTACTCGTCATATTTCAATGTAACTGTCTTATTTTTTTGCCATCTCTCTGAGCTTGATGAAAACCAAAAACCCCCTATTTTTAAAGGATCTACAATTGCATCAAAAACTTCATTTGTAGGTTTCAGTATTTTAATTTTAGTTATGTTATTCACAGTAGATCAACCTCTTTCAACTATTTTCTGGTTTATATTTCTGGTCATATTCATAATGACTAAATTTACAGAAACAGACTGCGTTCATAACATGTCTTCTGTAAACTTTTTATCGAATATATCAGCAACTAAATTACTAAACTCTCTCAAATAGAACAGATAATTTCCCTGGCCGTAGTTATACCGTTTATTGTACATTTTCGCCACAACCACATTGTACTGCGGAATAATTAACAATGTCGGTCCTGTTACCCCAATTATTTGTTGAGATCCTTTTGGAACACGCTCACCAATCTCGCTTCTACTTTTCGAATCCCCTTGAACATACCAAAAGAGACCATTTTCTGGTAAGCTTTCATCTTTAAGTATTGGACTATGTATTTGTGAGGTAAGTTCAATTACTTCCTTTGGGACAATCTGCACACCTTCAATTAACCCATTATTTAAATGTAGGTTTCCCCAATAGGCGAATTCTCTTGTCGATACAAACAGATTTGATTCCATACCATTATAAGTGCTACCCAAGACCGGTACTCCAGGCTTTTTGGGATCAATAATAACTTTGACAAGTTCTTCATGACCCTCGGTTTTCCAAGCTGTTTTACTAAGGTTCATCGGATTAAACACTCTCTCTTTTAGTAGCAGGGTAAAAGGTTTATTATATAATTTTTGAATTACCAATGTCATCCACTCTACATTAATTCCTCTGTAGGACCATCCTTCTCCAGGTTCAAACTCTCTGAAAATTTTCCCGTTTTCGTCTTGGTTAAGCCCGTGCGTGTGCGTGACCAGATGCCTAAGAGTTGTGTTTCCAAGTAGCTCACAGTCTACCTCATCTATGTATACTGAAACACGATCATCTAAACTAAAAATCTTTCCTTCATAAATGGCATAAGCAACTGCCAGTCCTAAATAACTTTTTCTAGCAGAAGCCACATTGAATTGTGAATTCTCATCGATTACCCTTGATTCACTAGAATTGGTATGATAACCACTGTAGTGCTCCAACAAAATCTGATTATCTTTCATTATTAATAACCCTGCTGCTGAACTATGATTTTTTCTCTTTATATCTTCGACCCATGAAATTAGTTTGAGAAATTTATGATTCAATATAATTCTCCTAACTAACGAACTTAACTTTAAAATTCGACATTATAATACAAATCCCTTCATAGTTTGATACTAGCTTTTGTTAATTAATTTATTTCTCTTCATATTATTTTAGTAATTCATTTTAGTAATTCTGTTAAATCATAACGCCTTGCTTTTCTTTCGCCTGTGTAGGATAAATTCATTGTTACTAGTATCTTGGAAGCAATTGATGAGGAGGAAATTCGCAGGAAAGTTCTAATCTCTTGGTTTGTGATTGTATTTCCTAGTAGTAAAACATAATCCCTAAGGGCGGTATAATGAGCTTCTTTAGATGTGGTTTTACAAGAAGGGCAATACCAGCTTCCACTTATTCTATTCATACTTAAGTAGTGGCAGAGTGGGCACTGGACTCCTTTGAGGATGTCATTAGGTGTTAGCTGATAATGTTGAAGAATATTGACTATAAAGGACTCGTGCTTCTTTATGAGGTGTCGAGATAGCCTTTTCACCTCTTTTGGTGTTAATGTTTCCTCATTTCTTTGCTTCTCAAATTTACGTATTTTTGTTGGAAGGCTAGCACTATGGAGGACAGTTTGCGAGACTAAGTGTGGTTTACTTAATGCTTTAATGATGGTGCTGGGGTTGCTAATGATAACCAGAGACTCTATTGGAATGTTCGGGAAATGGTGGGAGTTTAACCAAATTTTCAATTGCAATGTTTGTCTTTCGACTTGTACGATTGGGTCTTGATACCCCTCTTCGACTCCATCCAGAATACGAATCATCTGATTAAATTCAGGATCAAAAACTAAAGTACCTATATAATTTTTAACTTCGAGGATTAAGATGAAGCGTGTTGATAAAATTAAGCTGTCCATCTGAAAATAATTCTTGCCGTCATACAGTCGTAGATTGTGGAAAATGTGGTATTTTTCTTCGGGAAGAAAGCTTAAATGAAAATCTAGCGCCTTCTCTCCATGATATCCCGCTTTCTCACGAGCGTATCGATCAGAGATAATTTGAAATTTCGGGTGGGACTTGGGAGTTCTACTACATAACGCCTCCAGCTGTTGAAGATAGAGAGGAATTTTACGCTTTTTTACAATCAAACTATCACTCCTTTTCTTATTACAAGTATTCATTCAATAGGATAGCGGTGAACTCCTGCAAAAGGTTGATATTCTCTATAAAACGGGCGAAGATTTTGTGTTAAAGCTGACTTATGAGCTGAAATCTGAATTTATTAGCGGATTCTGCTTGTTTATAGTCCCATTTCCGTTTTTATAATCCGATTCATGAAATATATGAGCCAAAATGGCGCATTTATAAGCGGTTATACATTTTTTTCCACATTCTACCCCGTACAACCCCCGAAACTATAAAAACCCCCTATCCATAGGAGGCTTCGTACTTTTATATTGTCACTTTTACTCTTTGTTTATCAAATTGCTGATACATGAAATAGTAAATCACTGCACTAAGCACACATAGTACTGCTAAACTAAAAAACGTCCAATCATACCCTATCCATAATGATAGAGATATTGAAAGGGGTGCTATTGTTCGGCCAAGCGTAAAACGCAGGCTCGCTGCAGCAAAGTACTGACCTCGCATATCCTCTGGGGACAATTTTGATACAAAGCTTTGCTGTATGCCGACGACCATAATCTCGGCTAATGTGAAAATCGCCATTGCTACTAACAGCATCCAAATCCATGTAGTTTGGCCAAACGCAAAGATTCCAATACCATACAGAAGTGCTGAAGCAATAAATACATCGCGTTCTCTAAATTTATCGGCCTGTTTTGTGATAAAGACGGTAAATAGGGCCACCAAAAATCCGTTAAACGCAATAATTAGCCCCAGCGCTTGCTCTCCGCCTAGCTCTATCTTCCACTCACCTAACGAAAGAAGTGTTTGCAGAGGTACTAGTTCCTTTGTATATACTGCCATCAAGAGATCTAACTGCATAAAAGTTTGAGCAGCAAGAACTCCCGCAATGATAAACAAGAGAAAAGTTCTATCTTGAATGATTACTTTATAATCAGCGATTTGCTTTGATACTGCACCGTACCATGTTTCTTTCCCTGTCGTTTTCACCATGAGTTTTTTCAACCCTGGTGCTGACTCTTTTATAAGAATTTGTAGTAAAAATCCAAGAAGGATACTTGTTATACCAGCAACTAATAATAATCCGAAACGGTGTTGAAAGAAGAAGATCCCTCCGATTACTGGACCAAAAACTACAGCAATATTGATGGCTGTATAAAAAATGGCGAAGACAGAACTACGATCTTTTTCTTCGACCACATCTGCAACCATCGCCTGACTTGCGGGCCAATAAAGAGATCCGAATATACCATTTATCGTAAAGCAAATAAAACTAATTGTAGGTGAATCGAACCATACCGAATTTGCTAGAGCGAAGATTAAAAATGACAGTCCTTGCCCATAAGATGACAAAACCATCATTCGTTTCCGACCAAAATGATCGGCACAATAGCCCCCAACTAAGTTAGCTAATACTCCAAATACCTGTGAAAACACTAATAATAAACCAGCTGTAACCTTTCCAAATTCATCTGCAAAGTAAATCGCCATGAATGGGAAAAACATCCAGAATAGAACATTTACAAAAAACTCACCATATAATCGAACCTTTAAATTTATATCCCAATCTCTTAATCTCATGTTTAGTACCTCTTCGCTATTATTTAAGCACAAAGAAGTATTATACGGGATATCCATTATTTTGGATATATATTTCAATTTTATAATTTCTAAATAAATGGCTACGTTTGCGTTTAATGTTGATTAAATACTATCAAATAAATCTTCCATAAAATTACAGTATAATCGTTTTTTTGTTTAACTAGCACACCCTTTAGTTATAGAACAATTTGATGACCAATAAGAATCATTTATTCAACTGCCAATAAAGCATTCCGTTATCTTCATTTGTTTTTGCCATATTTAGCTTCTTCAGTACTTTAATTGAAGGGGTGTTATCCACAAGGCATTCAGCCGTTATTTTATTTACCAAATTAGAGTTAAATGCCCATTTTATAATAGAATCTAATGCTTCTGTTGCATAACCTTTATTTTGTTCTGAAGCTGTAATACCATAACCAACTTCAACTGAATTTTTATTGTTGGGCTTACCTTTAAAACCAATATCCCCAATGATTTTATTAGTTTGTTTATCTATAACAAGCCATACACCCCAACCTAAAACAGATGAATCTTCTTTTAGATTATTAAGATACATTTCAATATGAGGTCCAAGTTTATATTCTTTTGTAGAATAAACTAGGATTGACTCGTCTGTACATGGTGTAAGCTTTAGTCTTGTTGTTTGTAGCTCTATACTCATTTTCTTTCTCCTTTAAATTTTATCTTTTGATAACACATCATAAAATTCAATTTATTTGTTTAATAATCCTGCTCCGTTATTTCAATAAGCAATAGGAGCTGCCAGTTGACACCCCTTGTTCCACTCTGGCACCCGTTCGTAATATAAAGTTAGCCAGAGCTATCTGGTTGACCTATTATAATTTGGTTTTATGATAACGGTAGTTGGGGTAGAACGTCGCACCCTTGGGAATCAATCCCGTTATTTCTATAAATTATTTAATTGACCTTGCAACTTCCAAGATTTTATTTCTTGATCATGTTTGAATAATTTCGGTTGGAGATTACAGGTGTATCCAAAATAACGGCTAGTCTATTGTTTCAGCTACTGTAATTTTTAGTGGGGAATTGATATTTGATGACGGATTTTCTGTCACCGAATTCTAAAATTTAGGGGGAATAATAAACTCTATCATCTATTGAAACAAGAACTTAGAAAAAAAAGGCTCTGTTAAAGCTAAATGTTGATTTTTCAAACGAAGTTGATTGAAGTGGAAGGATGCGCGACTCCTCGAAAATACTCCCGCATTTCCTTCGTGCGGTGAGAATTCATGGAAGCCTATTCAAAGTCCTGTGGGACTAGCGGGACAGGTGAGACCTGAAGGCGCTATC
>JBFILZ010000145.1:0-7025 GCA_041611945.1 Bacillus sp. (in: firmicutes) | reverse complement strand
CGAAAACCAGACAAAGTCATATTCGTCATCACAACAGATGGAATGGAAAACGCTAGCCGCGACTTCACTTATGAAAAAATAAAAGACCGCATTAAACACCAAGAAGAGAATCATAACTGGGAGTTCATTTTCATTGGGGCTAACATCGATGCAGCTAAGGAAGCAGACAGTATGGGGATACATGTAAGTAACTCATTTAGTTTTGTTGCTTCTGAAGCTGGTGTTGAGTCTATGTATGAGATGGTGAATGAGAATGTTTCTAGTAGACGAAAGCGGTAGTATCAATAATTATTACTAAAAAAAAGACGAGCGAATTAAATAAGGTTTATTAATTCGCTCACTCTATTTCTTTTAAATTAAGTATGAAATTTTTGGAGACTTTAGATTCTCAGAAACCCCTTTTAAATTCTGATTATAGTGTAAAATTATGAAAGTGATATCAAAAAAAGAAGGTCATTGCAAAGAGGTTGTAATAACTCCCGTTGGTTAGACTTCACCAATACCAAATCTTGCTTAAATCTTTGTCAGAGTGATTCAGCAACTTTTTACTAATTCTTAGTAAGTGGTTCAGAAATTATCCTTCAAATGAAGAGTCATAAGATTTTTTACCAGCAAAATTATATAGAAAAATTACAGCAAAAGGATTTAATCTTGACGTAGTTAAATTTCCATAAAATTCTTCCAGTAACAATCAGTATATTAATAGATAACTATATATTCTCTTTTAACATTTTCTTTGCTTCCTTCAAATCAATTTTTGCTTTATGTCCGTGCTTATGAAGTAAGTGAAGAAGATTATTCCCATTTAATAATGTCAGGGGTTTATCTTTTGAAAAACTATATGCATCTGGTCCATAATCCGCAGTTGAAACTAGAATGCCTTTAGTTGCACCTTCGTTTAGAACCGTTCCATATAAGTCACGTACTGCTGATACTCCAACGATATTTGTATATCTTTTCGCTTGTATTACTATTTTACCACCTCTAATTGGATCAGGATCAAAAGCTACGGCATCGACCCCTCCATCTCTACTTGCTCTTGTTATCTTAACTTCTCCACCATTAATATTAAATTCTTTTTCAAACAACTCTCGAATTAGATGCTCGAAATCTTGCCAATCCATTGCAGCAAGATTAGTTGTTTCCTCAATGGAATCTGCAATATTAATTGCCGATACAAATCTTGAATCGTCCCTGTTGATTTTGAGGATTGGAGCAATAGGTGTCAGACTATAGAGAGTGCTACTACCTATACCTTTTAAACTTTTAAAACATGCTTTTGAATCAACTTGATTTAAATTAATTTCTAAGAATTCCTGTTTCAAAGTTTGAATAGATAGTATACAAGCTTCTTCAGTCTTACCAGTTGCCCTATTAATTGATTTAACCCAACCGTTAAAAACAATTGAATCAATTCCGTTTATAATATCAGCTTCAAAAAGTTCATGAATTGAACGTAAGGTAATATCATATAACAACTTATCGTACATTTTCTTTTTAACAGGTTCGGTAATATGAGTTTCTTTATATTCATCTTTTGATTTCAAATACTTTACTTCTTTTAAAGTTGGAATATCACTTACATCTGGTAAATCGTACTCTACAATTAATGTTTTATTTGGTCCACTATACTCAATATCAAATTCTTGAGGGAAATAATCTGGGTATGTCGAATTAGACATTACCATATCGCAATAATCTTCAATTGCTGAATTATCAGCTTTCAAATATTGTTCGCGCTGAAAATTAATAGCTTCATTTGTTTCATCTTTATCAACTTCAAATTCTCTTTTGTTATTTGCCCACTCTTCAAGTTCACTATTGTATACTTTTAGTTTTTCATCGTATTCCTCATTAAGACTTTTAATTAATGATTTCCATTCTTCTAATTTCATACTAAAAACGTTCTTATTTTGCTCAATCTTTTTTAGTTTTAAAGATGGAATCATTTTATCTAAAATATTTAATTTTGGCTGGTAATCGATTTCATTGGGTTCTTTTGGATTTTCCGGCCTTTTAGGTATTATAGGTTTTGGTCTATTAAACATTGAGTTGTCCTTTAAAGATTCCCAATCAATTTTATCGTCAATACCCAAAGTATGAACTAGTGTATTATCAATAATTGAAAGTTGTTCTTGAGCTTCTATGGTTTGTTGATCTGCCCATGTACTTTTTTCAGCTTTTTGTTGAGTAGCTTGCTCTCTTATTACTTTCTTCTGTATTGCTTCTTGTTTTTTAACCCACATTTCTTCCCATTGTTTCTGTTGTACAAAAGCTTTTTGCTCAACTACATGTTTGTCTGTACCTTTTATTTCTCTGTATTTATGCAAACCTTCATGACTAATTTCAATAAAATACAAATTAATACCTCCTCAAAAAGTTAAGAATATTTTCATTGAATTATTGTCATGTAGAATTAATAATTTTCACCCTTTATAATGAATTTATTAATTTTTCATAACACCGATAACCTTACCATTTATTAATACATCCTCTTTCTTCATCTGAATTGGTTCATATTTAGGGTTTTCAGATAGAAGCAGAATGGAGTCGCCCATCGACATAAATTTTTTCATTGTCGCAGTATCATCGATGATTGCAATTACAATATCACCATTGGAAGCAACTTGTTGACGATTAACTATAGCGATATCACCTTTATCAATTCCAGCATCCTTCATGCTATCTCCAGTAACGATAAGGGCAAATGAATTAGATTCAGATACTAACCATTCCTTAGGAAGTGTAAGATAAGAATCGTATTCAAGATTAATGGAAATCGGAACACCCGCTGCGACATTACCAATTACAGGAATTCTACATTTTGTTTCATACTCAACAAACATGCTTGACTCTAAGTCTGTAATCTCTGACGATTCTTTATTGTCTATTTCTGTCGCCATAATGTATTTTTTATTATTTTTTAAGTTTGCATACATTTTTCTATTTTTAGTTTCAGGCAAGAAATGTGGTTGACATTTAGGTAAATCACTCAAGATTTCTCCGGATCGATCCATACATATTAAATCCAGACCATCTGTAACAATTCCATAACGCACTTTTAAATTCGCTTCAAAATATGATTTTAGTTGGGGGATTGCACTTTGAATTCCACTCCCAAATTGTTTTACTTCAGCGAAAATGTAGGGAATAGACTCCCCATTTGCATATATCTGCACAGCAATATCAATGTAGCCTTTTTTTGAAAATTGCTGAACTGGGAATTCTAATTCTAGAAGTTCGATGGGAAACCCATATGTCTTTATCAATTCTTTTATTAGCCATTGTCTAACCACTTCTTCTTTTGAATTGAAATTTTGTATTTGTTCTTTCATCTGATAATCTTGAATACCGATCGATTTAAATGGTCGTAATTGGCAATCTCGCTGCATCCGAAGGTATTCCAAATTCATTTCTTTAATAAACTTAGATGGTTTTTTAACAGAGGACATATATAATAGTTCATTTGCACGAGTCATTCCTACGTACAACAACTTCCGCTCTTCTGAATCCAATGTTTCTTCGTCATCCAAGTCATAAAGTCTAGTATTGGGTATAACACCTTCGTTTAAATCTATAAGGAAGATAACTTTAAATTCTAGTCCTTTAATTGAGTGCATGGTAACCAGTTTCACCTTGTCTGAATCGAAATTCGCATCGGTTGATTGTAGGATTTCATTTGGAATCTCTCCGCTTTCCAATCCCTGGCTGACGCTCTCTATAAGCCTTTTTTCTTTTGCCACCACACATATTTCAGAATATCTATAATCATTCGTAAGTATTTTAATTTCTTTCAATAGATAGTTGATTTGGTCTTGGCTATTCATAAAAAAACGATATATGGGTGGATGACCATGCCTATCTATTAAAGAAGGCTTCACAAAATCTACATTCGCATTGATAGATGTATCGTTTTCAATAAGCTCAAAAGCAGCTTTTGAAATTTCCGTTGTAGTCCGATAATTTTTGCTTAACGTTCTTGATTTCCCACTCATATCATATCCAATAGATGTGTATGGTCGTCCTTTGCCTAACCATGATTGTGAATAGATGCTCTGTGTATTGTCCGCAACAAATAAAATAGAAGAATATGATTTTTCCTGGTAAATACATTTCAAAAATTCTAATTGAACCTTTGTCAAATCTTGACTTTCATCAATTATTAGATGTGTATACTTCCCGTGATTTATTTGTTGTGCTTCCTGCAAAGCCAGAATATTCATCTGTTTAAAAGTGATAAACCCTTCTTTAGCGAGCATATCATTGTATTTTTCCATTAATTCAAAAATCGCTGCTCGAAGATCAGAATTTTTCAATAGTTTTTGGGGAGTTCCACTTCCTCCATTTGCTCGACCTATACGATCTATCTGTTGGTACGTATCAATATCTTCGATTTGGCAAGCATTAATCCACTCTACTTCATTCAACAAGAAAAGGCTGTTTTTTGGAGATAATATTTTACTTTGTGGATAATTCTGCTTTACAAGATGAATCGCCTTGACCATTATTTTGTGTTCAATAGTATTATTGGCAATGTTTAATGAGAGATTCATTCGATTCAGGTAATACTTAAAATATTTATACATGAGACTATCGATTGTAACAATCTCAACTTCACTCTCTTTAGAGAATAGTTGTTCATAATGCTCTTGCTCTTCATCAGCGAATTTCTGGTATTGAAATTTTATGTATTGTAATAATGTTTTATTGTAAGTAATCAAAAGGATTTTATCATCTTCTTCATGACTATAATGATTTTGTAAAAAAGAAATGCGTCTAATCGCAACTGTCGTCTTACCTGAGCCAGCCACACCTTTAACCATCATGTGGCCATTTGGTTCAAGTTCAACAATCCTTCTTTGTTCCATATTTAGTTTCATTATGCCATCTCCATTACATTATACTTCTGGGACTTTCTTCTTGACTCTATTTTAGGTATAGATTAGTTATATAGCAACATTCTTTCTTTAAATGAAATATTTGGATTATCCTTAAGTATATTTAGGTTGTTTGTGATCAGATAAAATTATTCTCATGAATACAAATCGTTATACGATTTACAATGAGATATTCTTGTATTTCTGATTCTCTCAGAGGTTCAATGCTTGTCAGATATTTTATTTGAAAGAACAATATCATGACTAGTGAATGCAATAACTCAATAATTGAATATTATTTTTCTAAAACACCGGACTAATCGTTTGGTGTTTTTTGTATTTTCACCCTGTCTAACTGAGTATGTTGTGTTTCTTTCTATTAAAGTGGTTGTTATAATGTAGGCATCTATTTATTTCGAGTACAGAAGGATTGTGTGTTATGACAACTAAAAAAACGGCTTCATCTTCATTTGCTTCAAATCCAGTCTATCCAATCATATTTGCGATTGGCGGCGTTCATTTATTAAATGATTCGCTGCAGTCGGTCATTCCAGCAATGTTTCCTGTTCTTGAAAAAGATCTCGGTCTCACATTTACACAGCTGGGATTAATCGCTTTTGCGTTGAATATGGTTGCGTCCATTTTGCAACCGGTCGTTGGTTATTTTAGTGACTTGAAACCTAGACCTTATTCCCTTCCTTTTGGAATGACTCTTTCATTACTGGGAATCGCAGGACTCGCATTCGCTCCAGAGTATTGGATGATTCTCGTTTCCGTCATTTTTGTAGGACTTGGTTCTGCCATCTTCCATCCTGAGGGATCTCGCGTATCTTTTATGGCTGCGGGTTCTAAAAGAGGGTTATCCCAATCCATTTACCAGGTAGGAGGAAACTCTGGACAAGCATTAGCTCCACTCATCAGTGCATTTATTTTAGTTCCTCTTGGACAAAGAGGGATTGCTTTATTTATATTAGTTGCGGCTCTAGGAATTTTTATTTTAATGAAGATATCCGCTTGGTATAAAGGACAGCTAGAACAGGAACGATTATTGAATCGGAAAAAAGTACTCCTTTCTTCCATGGCCAATTTAACAAAAAACCAAATTGGTATCGCACTTACTTTGTTACTACTAATTATTTTTGCCCGCTCCATTTATGTAACGAATATAACTAGTTTTTATGTCTTTCATTTAATTGAAGCTTATGGCTTAACGATTCAAAAAGGACAACTCTTAATATTTTTATTTCTAGCTGTCGGAGCAGCTGGCACATTTTTCGGTGGGCCATTGGCGGATAAAATGGGACGAAAAAATGTCATCGTTCTGTCGTTAATCGTACCAATTCCGTTATCCCTTATCTTGCCGTATGTCCCACTGCCAATTGTCATTCTTTTGCTCATACTCATTGGATTCTTCATCATGCTGAGTTTTTCGGTGACGGTTGTTTATGCACAAGAATTGGTTCCGAGTAAAATTGGGACAATGGCGGGGTTAACTGTTGGACTAGCATTTGGTATGGGGGCAATCGGAGCTGTCGCAATCGGTATACTGATGGACCACATTGGAATCTATCATACAATGATCATCATTTCATTCTTGCCTATAATTGGACTCGTGGGTCTTGCCCTGCCTCGTGACCAGAAAATAACGGCAAGTCCAATTACTACTGACTGATTGGGGTAGTTGAAATTCAATTATTTATCAATAAAGCTTTCTCCATATGAAGTAAAAAGGATTCCAACTAGAAAACTAGCTGGATTCCTTTTTAAAATACCTATTAATTTTTGGTTACTAAATATGCTTTATATTCTTCTACTCCAGCTTTTTCAACATAAACACCTAAAACCCAATTTCCATTAGGTAGATTTATGCCGTTTTGTACTGTTCCATCCCATAAGAATTCATGATACGGAGCAGTAGCATTTGTAAATGAGCCTAATGTATCTACAAATCCACCGATACCCCCATTAAATTCAAATAAATTATATTCTAGTACTTCAGCACCACCTGGTAGGTAGGCTCCTACGTAGTAAGACCCTTCAGAAACTTTCTCCATGAAGGCACCAGTAACGCGAGGATAATCTGGCTCACCCACAAATAGAATCGTTGGAACGTCAATTGTTTGAGTACCATCGTTTACTGTAATCGTT
>JBFILZ010000144.1:0-7080 GCA_041611945.1 Bacillus sp. (in: firmicutes) | reverse complement strand
CCGTACTTCGTGCAAACGGTGAACGGGACTGAGAAGAGGTAAAGGTAACTATCTAACAAGGGCTACTGGTCTCAGTGGTTTCTCCGTTGGAATCCCCTTCCTCAAAAATCCGTTAGGATTTTAGGTGGGGGAGGATGTCAAACTTTATATCCGAATTTTTCTAATTCTTGAAAAATCGTTTTTAACCTTGGATTACCTTCACCTACGATTTCTCCTTTTATTACAACAACGGGATAAAACATATCTTCGTCAATAACTCTTTGTGCAAAAACAGATTTCTCCTCATCCAACTGCGGTTCATAAATATCCACATACGCCATAGAAAATACTTGATTTGGAAATTTTCTACTTATCGCTGCTTCTAACCAATCATAAGTTTCTTTTGAAGAAGGCATATTCACACAACTTGGACATAATACAGCTGCACCATACACACAAACTTCAACTTGTTGAAACGTCATTTCTAGCACATCCCTTCTTCTCCATTTTAAACGAAATGAAAAAAAAATTCCTTCCCTTAAGTTAACAAAACTGCAGAATAGATTTTTTTAGAAAAAATCTTTATAATAGAGATATGGAAAGGAGTCGATATTAATGGAAATGCAAGAGCAAGTATTAGAGGTATTAGATAAGCTCCGTCCATTCCTACTTCGTGATGGTGGGGATGTTGAATTAGTAGATGTTGAAGAAGGTATTGTGAAGTTACGTTTATTAGGTGCATGCGGTAGCTGCCCAAGCTCCACAATTACGTTAAAAGCAGGAATTGAACGCGCATTATTAGAAGAAGTTCCTGGTGTTATCGAAGTTGAACAAGTTTTCTAATGGTACACATAAGGACGCTCTCTAGTACTAGAGAGCGCCTTTTCTATAATCTATCCTAACCAATTAATTTTTGGGATGCTCGTTTTTTGTGTACGATAACCAATAATCGTATAGACATCTCGGAGTAACTTCTCGTAACTTCTTGTCTGTTTTAACATTTTCCTAAGTTCCTCAAGCCTAATCGTTTTTTGTTCCTCATCGTTCGTCTTATAATAACCTTCAATGCACTCAAAATAATGAACAGGGAACTGTAGTCTTGAGTAAAATAATCTCCAGGAGAATGCGGATAGTGCATTTATACTCTCATAATCTTGCAGGAATCGAAGAAAATATTCAATTGTAGGTTGCTGCTCCCAATAAGAAGCTCTTACCCATTCAACTAAATCTCGGCTAGGGTGATCATACACCCAATCTGTTGGTAACTTAATCAACTGATCAAAATTCCAGCAATCCGGATTGAATCGGTGGTGACATACAGTCCCAGAATCGATATCCTGTGGCTGATCATCTAGTTCAGTATCAACTAAGTACTGAATGGCATTTTCGGTAACACCTACATAATATGGAAAAGATTCCACGAATAATCTTTCAAATAATTCACTTGGATGACTTTTAGTTTTCATATACCAGAATTGTTCCATTTGATCCAAACGTTTTTCCCAGAGTGTTTTCCACTGTCCAATTCTTACTAAATGCCGAAGTGGTACCGAGATCCGTCTTCCCTTTTTATGGAATTTAGCAAGTTCTAACCCAACTGTTTGTTGTCTATTTAATATTTTTGTCTCATATGGACATTTTAATAAGACAAATAACTGTTCTTCTACCTTACTAATTATTTCACCATGATTATTTTTTACAATTGAAGCTACTTGATGATCACCTCTTTGAAGGAAATAATGACCAAGGTTTGTCATTTCTATAACTTCTTCTGCCTCAAGATGAGAAACTGGAACAGTCAAATATGTAACATTACGCGATGTGTACTTCTCAAATGAACGAAATGTTCCATTTGGTTGGACCTGTATGTTGAATAAATCCTTTAAAATCTCAATCATATTAAGTTCCTCCTTTTAGGACATTTATATGTTCAAAAGTCATAAAACTTGTAATAAAAATGAGTGTTTTTAGAATATGTTAATAGTCAGCAGAAATAAGATTAAATGTCATACATTTATTGAGAGGTGGACCCATGGAAAATCCAAACGTATCAAAACTAGAAGAAACTGCTAGAAATTGGTTAAAAGAACGAGGTGTCACAGTTGAGGATATAGGTGACCTTGTTTATTTTTTACAAGTAAAATACCACCCTGAACTTTCTAAAGAGACCTGCATTCATAACGTTGAAAAAGTATTATCCAAACGGGAAGTTCAAAATGCAATATTAACTGGTATTCAGTTAGATCGTTTAGCTGAAAAAAAACTACTTGAAGAACCACTTCAACACGCGATAGAAATTGATGAAGGCCTTTATGGAATTGATGAAATTATTGCTCTTTCAATTGTAAATATATACGGTTCGATTGGCTTTACGAACTTTGGTTATATTGATAAATTAAAACCTGGAATCCTAGAAATGTTAAATGATAAATCAACAGGGAAATGTCATACCTTTTTAGATGATATTGTTGGAGCAATTGCCGCCGCCGCTTCAAGTCGATTAGCACATAGTGCAGCTGCCAAAGAAGAAAAGTCATTATAATTGGCTCTGTCAAACTTTGCAGTTGATTTGAGCTGTAGGTGATGATCCAACTCTTCACCTACTCCCTCGGTGGCTCACTTTATATATTAGTATTAAATAAAAAACTGCAACCTGATTGATAGATTTTCCTATCAATTAAGTTGCAGTTTTATTATTTTGGCTTTGGTTCTGCTTAATTTTGTACTAAAAATAAACAAGGAGCTTTAGCAATGCCTTTATTTTAGGCTACCCTGAAAATAAAGGGATCTTCGTTCCAGAACACTCGCTTTCCGTGGGGCGGGCGGTGAGCCAACTCGGCACTTGCGCCTTTGGTGTCTCACCAGTCCCGCTGCTCTTGCTGGACATTGAGTAGGCTTCCTGAAATCGGTCTATTACTAAATATCACAATTTCGTCATACAAGAAACGGTTACTCCCCTATTACTCTGCCCACGCATTCGGCTAAGAAAAATCAACAACGAGCTATTACAGTGCCTTATTTTTTAAAAAAATTTATATATTTTTCAACCATTCTTCGAGAGAATGAATAACATATGTTGGTTGAATTTTTTCCTTTAATAGATGCTCTGTTGTCGTAACTCCTGTGTGAACAAGTAAAGTATCTAATCCTGCTTGAATCCCAGCAAGAATGTCAGTATGATAATTATCGCCGATCATTAACGTTTTTTCAGGATCAGTTCCAATTGCTTTTAGAGCTTGTTCCATAATAACTTTTTCTGGCTTACCGATAAAGATTGGATTTACCTCCGTTGAGACAGTAACTACTGAAGTAATTGATCCATTTCCTGGTAGAAACCCTCGTTCTGTCGGAAGTGCGATATCACCGTTTGTAGAGATAAAAGTTGCTCCTGCTCTAACAGCCAAACATGCAATAGCAAGCTTTTCATAATTAATACTTCGATCTAATCCTACCACCACAAAATCAGGTCCTTCTTCCTTTATTGTAATTCCCTTTTCTATCATCGCATGACGAAGACCAGCTTCACCAATTATGTAGACGGAAGCTTCAGACTTTCTTTCCGAAATAAAGCTTGCTGTCGCCTGGCTAGTTGTAAAAACTTGATGAACTTCAGCTGGAATTTCAAACTCTCGAAGATATGTAACTACTTGTTCTGGTGTTTTTGTAGAATTATTTGTCACGAACAAATAAGGTATACCTTTGTCATGTAGAGCTTGAACAAAGTGACAAGCCTCTACTATCTTTTCTTTTCCTTTATACATTGTCCCATCAAGATCAATTAAATATCCATCATATTTTTTCATCCGATATATCCCCTTTCAATATACGGAACACGATTACCAAGGTTAGAACTTCCCCATTTCACAGGCTGATTGCTGATCCAGAATAATATGCTCCAACTTTCCAATCTTTAATACGTTACTTTAGTTAAACGGTGTTGTTGATTTCAGATATAGGATGCTCGCTTTCCGTAGAGAGGCCGAGATGGTTCTTTTCATTATCGTGAAAAACATCACCATATTGGCAATTGTTCCTTCGGTGTCTCTGATCTCCCGAAGGACTAGATTAAGCTCCCTTGAATTCTCACCGCACGAAGGAAATGCGATAGAATTTCCGATGCGTCCTATACCTATATTTCAATACCTTCGTTCAGAAGATCACTAGGTAACTATACAGAGCCAAACGATAAGAAAAACCGCTTCTATAACATAGAAGCGATTAGCTTTTAAAAGCAGTCACTGGTCCTAATTCATTTTGTAAATAGTTTCGAACATTTTGTGGAAATGCCATTACTGATTCTATTTCCAATGTCAATGTCTGAGCTAAAATACTATGGTTGACGAAAGAGTACTCTTGAACAAGTATTTTTCTAAAAGAAATTAATTTTTTTAGTGAACTTGCATGATCCTTATGAATGACTAATTCATCCTCTAAAATATCTATGATATCCTCATAACTCCCTGGATCTCTCATAATAAAACCATCAATCATCGCATTACCTACATCTAAGATGGATTCAATCATCGTATGCCCAATACGTTCTAGAGCTAGCTTTTGAAGAGGATCTTCCCATTCCTTATTATCTTGGAATAAAGATGTCAAGAATTCGATATATGCAAGCATACTCTCTATTTTTTCACGATCTATAAAATACATATCAAATCCCTCGCTTTATATGGAAGATGCAGAATTTACCATGATATCAGGTCTTGCATAATAGAATCCTTGCGCTAAATCTACTTTATTACGTGAAAGAACAGATGCTTCTCCTTCTCTTTCAATTCCCTCTGCAACTACAATTGAACCAGTCTCTTTTGCTATTAATAATAATCCTTTTAACATAGATTCCTTGACTGTGTTTGTATCAATATCCTGAATAACGGAACGATCTATCTTAATAATATCCGGAAGGATTTTACTAATTGTATGTAGACTTGAATATCCTACTCCTGTATCGTCTACTGCAATTCGGAAGCCCATCATCCGTAAAGCTTTTATATTATCCACTAAATGCTTAAATTCATCTATCGAGTCGCGCTCTGTAATTTCAAAAATCACTTTATACGAATTAACTTTACGATACTTTGTTAACATTTGTCTAACAGCCTTAATAAATTCTGGATTACCTAAAGTAATAGGAGTAAAATTAATAAACATTAAATGGGTAGAACCAGTCTTAACAATTTGATCAAAAGCTTTTTCTAGTACAATTAATTCTAATTCGAATAAGAGATTCATTTGTCTAGCAATAGAGAAAAGTTGTAGAGGACTTTCCATAGAGGTTCCTTTAGGTCCTCTCGACAATATTTCCCAAGCCTTGATTTGTTTGGTTGAAACATCAATAATGGGCTGTGCCAATAGATGGATATCTTTTTGATGAATGATCCGATTCATCTCAAATAATAGGGTATTATAATTAGATTTAATGGTTTTTTCTGCCATTGCATTTGCCTGCTGATAAGCCTCGTATATGGCCTCTTCAGTGGATTGTTGTTTCCTTTCAATGAACATATAACCAGTATCAAGGACGCATGAAACCTCATTAAATTGGTTGGTTATTTGAGACATTACTGTACAGGATATTTGATTTATTAGCTGTTCGATTTCATATAAACTTTCTTTTTCATATTCAAGCTTAATGATTAATGCATGACCGTTACTTGAATAATTATGTATAGAAATTATGCTCGTATCCTGAAAAACATCTCGAATGGTAGTTATGAAGCATTCTTTTACTTTTTGTTTGTATTTCTTCCTGTCACTTATATTAAATTGATGAATAATATCTTCTTGATTTGTGTGATTAAAGATGATAACTACCGCCTGATGACCTTCCTTGAAACATTTATCAATACCTTCAATTAAAGGATTTCGAAGGACGAATGAAGGAGGGTAAAAGCGCAAAAACTTTTGGGGAAATAGTATTTTACTCCAGTTTTTTATTATTTTTCCGAATAATTCCCAAGACTTGTATGGCATAAAATGGTTCCCCTTCCCGATGGTCCATAATGATTATCATGATGAGTTGTTTATATTTTATCACATTTAGACAAATTTCTCGTTTCTTTCTAAAAAAACTTAAGTACATTTACAAAATAGTCCCTAGAAATGATAAGATAGAATTTATATGAAAAGGTAGGAGGTTTTTTTATGACAGAGCGTATGTACTTATATGATGATACCGTTCAAACAAAAACAAGATTTGTTAGCTTCATGGGAGAAAATAAAAGATTTGACTTGTCAATTATCATCTCAGATCGTTATTATGGTAAGTTTCTAGTATTAGATATTCAAGGGGGACGCTTCGCCATTATTGGTGAAGATGATCTAGAAGAACCAGGATACTTAGAAGAAGCGTATAACCTAAGTGAAGAAGATGCTCAGGAACTTCGTTCTTTCTTATACGAATTCATCTAATTAGATGTTACTTTAATGGGTATCCTAACATTGATAAACCTAAAGAGGTGAAATCAATGCTAGATGAAAAAGAAGAAGATAAATACACCGATTTTTCAAATGTTGAGACTATGCGGAACTTTTTGGTTCCTAATCACATGCCAGAGGGCCCTTATGGCTCTCCAATCGGTGCAGATGAACCAGTTAAGAACAAACAAACTCCTTGGGATGAAGGACAACGAACCTATAGTGCCTTCAACTATGAGTTTAAAAATCTTCACCAAGATATTCCAAGAAAATTCCCTGGCGCACATCCCATTCACGGCGAACAAGATGTGAGTGAAGAAGTACCCTATTCCAGTTCCAGGGAAAAAAAATAGAAATCGGGAATTCCCGGTTTCTATTTTTTTTCAAAAGTTTAATTAAATGGTAAGAATTACTCATTATTAGGTTTACGATGAAGTCGTTTACATAAGTAATTATTTCTTTTATTTTTTGGCTCTGTTAAAGCTCAATGTTGATTTTTCAAACGAAGTTGATTGAAGTGGAAGAACGCGAGACTCCGCGAAAATACTCCCGCATTTCCTTCGTGCGGTGAGAATTCATGGAAGCCTATTCAAAGTCCTGTGGGACTAGCGGGACAGGTGAGACCTGAAGGCGCTATCGCCGAGGGGCTCACCGCCCGCCCCACGGAAAGCGAGTGTT
>JBFILZ010000143.1:0-7096 GCA_041611945.1 Bacillus sp. (in: firmicutes) | reverse complement strand
GAATCTGAGCCTCCTCGCTGCGGTGCGGGGTCTCAGCCTTTCCTCTATTTCCCGCAGGAGTCGATTGTCTTCCGCTCCATTCCACTAGTTTTAAAAATTAGTGTTCAAAGACAACAAAAAAATCCGAACTAGTAGAAAGAATAAATTCTATTAGTTCAGATTTTTCATTGTATAAAATACTTATGTCCCAGGCTCCCTCAGTCCTATATTCTGCTCAGACATATAATTAATCTTTTATTTTTATTGGCGTAACAACTGCATACAAATTATCTGTTGGTTCAGATAAATTAACCTTTATTACCTTATAACCTGAAACACATTTGTTCATACTAGTTGTCATTGTTTTTGACTCATTCACATTCTTGTTCATTTTGATTCATCCTCCCGATAATTTACTCACAAGAGCTATTATATTCAAGGAAGGTTTAAATGTTCTCTTTTTTTAAAATAATTCTATTAAACGTTGTTGATTTCAGCTGCAGGATGCTCCTGTGGGACTAGCGGGATAGGTGAGACATGAAGGCGCTATCGCCGAGGGGCTCACCGCCCGCCCCACGGAAAGCGAGTGTTCTGGAACGAAGATCCCCTTATTTTCAGGGTAGCCTTAAAAATAAATATCTCCTTTCTTATAACTCAACTAATCAATCTTCATTTATTGTTCAATAATCTTACATTATTTCGAGAATAGTATTTCACCCTTATTAATTTTTTCGCTTTACATTATTGTCCAGACATTTTTTGCTCTTATTTCCAAATTTGAGAATACAAACCTTTTCTTTCTCGTATGATACAATTTAACTTAAGTTTACTTTTGAAATGGAGGTTATTATCTTGATGAATCAAACTAGTATTATTGTTCAACAATCACTAAATTCATTATTAGAGGATGATGCATTTTTACCTGACTTAAAAGGACACACCAGAGAACAAGCATTTACCTCACTCGGAGCTATTCTTTCAACCCCAAATCAAGTTCATAAATCTTTTCTAAGAATCCCTTTAGAAGATGGGCAGGTTGTAAGAATTCCTTCATTTCGCGTTCAGCACAATGATGCACTTGGACCTTACAAAGGAGGAATACGTTTTCATGAATCTGTAAATGAAGAAGAAGTGATGAACTTAGCCTCCTTAATGACCTTAAAGAATGCTTTACATGATGTTCCTTTTGGTGGAGGAAAAGGTGGAATTGTTCTAAATCCTAGGGCACATTCAGTTAAGGAATTACATAGTATCTGCAAAAAATATGTTCAATACTTTAGTGATGTTCTGGGACCTGACAAGGATATCCCTGCGCCAGATGTAGGTTCCGGAGAACGCGAAATGGATTGGATGATGGCAGAATTTAAGAGCATACACCCAGGCAAACCATATAGAGGGAGTTTTACTGGAAAGAGTGTGATCAATGGTGGTTCACTTGGAAGAAGAGAAGCAACAGGAAAAGGGGTCTATTTTTCCTATCGTTATTTGCTCCATGATTTTATAAAAGATCAAACTCACTTATTTACTAAAACAGAAAATATTTTCGCTAATACAGCCCTAGCACACGCAGACCGACCCCTCTCACTAGCAGTACAAGGGTTTGGTAATGTTGGTTCAGTGGCAGCACTAGAAGCACATAAATGTACTCATCTGCAAAATAAAGTGGTCGCTGTAAGTGACAGAAACGTTACACTTTATAATTCTGATGGATTGGATATCCCAGCTTTAGTGGTATTTACAAGTAATAATAAGGGGGATCTCCCACTTTCATTAGATCAACTATCACTAGCTGGAGTGAAGGCTGAAATTAAGGATCGAGAAGACTTACTTTTCCTTGATGTAGATGTCCTTATATTAGCCGCGTTAGAATCCCAAATTCATCGAGAAAATGTTGATCGAGTTAAAGCGAACATTATAGTCGAAGGAGCTAATGCTCCAATTACAAGTGATGCCGATCTTTATCTAAGTGAAAAAGGCGTGGTAATCATTCCGGATATCCTCGCCAATGCCGGAGGGGTTATCGTCTCTTACTTTGAATGGCTACAAGGTCGAGAAACGCATTTTTACAGTGAAGAACAAATATTTAAGATGTTATTTGAAAAAATGAAGTTAACACTCGATACCATACTTCCACCTTTCTTTGGAGATCCTTTTCCATTACGTCAGAACTGCTATATTCATTCTGTCATGAAGTTATCAACTGTTTTGTACCGACAAGGAAAACTTTATTAAATGTTCTGGTAAGGCTGAATGAAGATTTCAATAGAAAATCAGAGCTTCCAATTATACGGAAGCTCTGATTGACTTTATTTTCTATTGAACCACCATACTCTTTAAGCTAAAAAATGAGTGATGTTCCTAGATCGTTTATTAGCAAAACGTCTATGATTCTTTTGTGCAAATTAACATGTACTTTCAAATATAAAAGAAATTAATTACTTAAAACTTTAATGAATTCTCTCATATAATCCGGTAAGTCAGGTGGTCGGCGACTTGAAATAAGGTTCCCATCAACAACAACTGCCTCATCTAGCCAAATTGCACCTGCATTTGTCATATCGTCTTTAATTCCAGGTGTACTTGTTACCTTTTTCCCTTTTAGTATTTTAGCGGAAATTAATACCCAGCCCGCATGACAAATTTGCCCTACCGGTTTTTGTTGTTCATTCATTGTACGCACCATATGTAATACTTCATCAAACCTTCTTAATAAATCAGGAGACCATCCTCCAGGTACTAGAATGGCGTCATAATCATTAGGATCGACTTCTGTAAATGATAAGTCTGAAATTATTGGAACACCGTACTTCCCTACATACTTTTCTCCCGCTTTTTCAGCAACAATATGAACGGTAGCCCCCTCTTCTCTCAACCTTAGAACGGGATACCAGAGTTCTAAATCTTCAAAATCATTGCTTACAAGTTGAATTATTTTTTTTGATTGCAGCTTCATTTTTTTCCCTCCTAAAGTAATCTCTACTTTCATTATAACCCTAATCATGAATTTATTAATGAAAACACAACTAATTTTAGACTATGATAAAATAAGACTAATTAGATAAAGACTTTGGTAAAGTGGTGGTGACTTCTTCTGCTTGATGCCTGCTATCCGTTGTGCGTGCGGAGGTTAAGTTAACCTTTTTAACCCGGCAGTAAGTAGTCTCATACTTCCTACAAATCGTTTTATTTTAAAATTAACAGGGCATTTAAATAGAATCAATATAAATGAGGAGTGAATGCATGAAAAAAAAACTCGATCATATCGGCATTGCAGTCCGAGATCTTGACCAAAGTATTCAATTTTATGTAAATGTATTAGGTGGAATATTGTTAGACCGCTATCGAAGTGATGTAATTGGAGTTGAGAGTGAGATTGCTATAATAGAGGTTGAAAATGATCGAATTGAACTGTTAGCTCCGACAAATAACACATCATCTCCCATTGCACGTTTCATAAAACAGAAAGGAAAGGGTGTCCATCACCTTGCCTATCAAGTGGAAAATTTAGATGAATCCATATTAGAACTTAATGCTCAAGGTATTCGTACTTTAGAAGATACCTTACGGGTCAACAAACACGGACGACGTTTAATCTATTTAAATCCGGCCGATACGGAAGGTACCCTTATTGAATATTGTGATTATCCAAAAAAACAAGAAAAATAAACGATACTAAAAAGGAGAATTGATGTGAAGATTAGAGATAGCAATGAAGAAAGAATTGTAACAAATTATGAAAATGAAGAAAAAATGATGATTCTAATTTTCGCTCAATGGTGTATAAATCAAGATCTAGACCCTGAACAACTATATGGAAAAGCTTACCCAAATCAAGTCTCTAATCTTTTGTTAAAAGAAGCGCTTGAATTAACAGTTTCAAAAGCTGAATCCAGTTATATATCTGAGCAGACTATACTAGATCTCTTCTCATTTTATGGAAATGATGACCTCGGATTTGTGGTATCAGAAGAGTTAGAAAAGAAGAAAAAAAGGAAAGAATAAGAACCGTAAGACAAGTTCCTACTGACTTGTCCTCATTGAGCCATAATAAAGTATTCACTTACTTCTTCAAACTTAATTCTCATATTATTTTCGCCGACCATTTTCACACTGTGAGCACCATTACTATTCATAGTCTTAACGGTTCTACCTTTATAGCTTTTATTCTTTTGAAAATAGACATGACCTTTTAGGTCCCAATCTTTTAGACAGATGTATTTCATTTCAACGACCTCCTAATTTATTAAATAAAAAAAGCAGCTCAATTAATTGAGACTGCCTTTTTCAGGTACAAAATTATGCTTTACGCACGTTAGCAGCTTGAGCTCCACGTTGACCTTGTTCTACGTCAAAAGTTACTGATTGACCTTCTTCAAGAGATTTGAAACCTTCGCCTTGGATAGCTGAGAAATGTACGAATACGTCTTCTCCAGCTTCGCGCTCGATGAATCCGAATCCTTTTTCTGCGTTAAACCATTTTACTTTACCTTGTTCCATGTGTGTTGCCTCCTGTTGTGGAATAATCCACTTTGTATTACTATTCTTGCTTATACTAGCATCCAGGCGAAAAGTTTCAAACTTAACCCGAACAAACAAAAATAATCTTTCTTTATAATAACATACAAATTTACCGATAGCAATCTAATTGTTTCTATAAAAGAAAAAATTTATTTATTGAATGTAGATGAAATCGTAGTGATATTAGTTCCTGGAAAGTAAAAAAGTAAAATCTCACGATATGATTTCCCTTCTTCTCCCATCTGGTAAGCGCCCCACTGACTCATACCTACTCCATGTCCATATCCTTTTCCCTTCATAGTGTAACTCTCTTTGTTGCTGTTGAGTGAGTCTACGTAATAACTCTTAAAGGTACTTCCTCCAATCAACGGCCTAATGTAGTTGGCTTTTACATTGTTCATATTCAACTCCTGAAATAAAAGTGTTCCGTCGATAAGTCGTTGAATGAATTGAACCGTAATTGATCCATTCATAACTCGCTTTGATCCTAGACGGTCATTTGAAAAATTGAAAACGGGAATAGTAAGAATTTTGATATCGCCTGGAAAACCGTGTTTAGAAATATACTTCTTCATAGATGAAGTAATTAACTCATCCCTTTCCTTTATTTCTTCCCACCATGTTTCATCGTCCCAATTAATTTCATCGAGCTCTATTTGGGTCTTGTTCAATTTAAACTGCCAAGGGTGGATGGGGTCAAATGGATCTGTCTTTATCGGATAGTAAGATATTGGTTTCCCTCCCCAAACATTGGCGTTATTTTCAGTAACTCCACCATTACTAGCAGAATAAAATGCATCGATTAATTTCTTGTTAAACGTAAGTACCTCTCCCTGTGTTTCTTCTACAGCCCGAGTTGTCTCCGGCATCCATGAATATCCTCCATATACTTGGAATTTTATCGTATCATCTACATTTCCATGAATGTGTGAAACAGAATATGTCCTAGCAGCTAATGCCTGAGCCTTTAACGCTTCCATTCCCCATGTTGGAAATACCTCGAAAGGAACGACCCCTTTTAAATAATCTTCAAGAGGTAACTGATTGACTGGACGAATGTATTGATTATCTTCAAGTTGAAATTCAATAGCACCCAGATAAGGCCGACTATTAACATATACAATATGTTGTTCGTCATATTTTCTTGGAACTAAAACTAATTCCTCTTTAAATGTTTGCCTCTCTCCTGCACCACTCAACACAAACATTCCATTGTCTAATTCAAGAATATATTCTACTCCCTCTATTAAATTTAAGGTTGGATCAAGCGACACGTAATCACCCTTGAGTTCAAACCCTATTTTAGATGATTCTCCAATGTAGTTAACTAATTTCACATTCATTAACACATCGGCTTGAGCAATTTTTGGGAATAATATAAAAAACACACAAAAAATTAGGAAGTATCTCATATATGTAGGCTTCCCTAAGCAATCTTGGAATTATTCCTCTCATATTCTGTTCAAGTCAAATTTGACAGTTGTAGATTTCTTCCATTTGGATGACCACGCTATTAAGTTGAACAAGATTATTCTCCTGCTTTAAAAACATGGATCGTACAATAGTGATATAAAATCATACCTTTCCACATTCATATCTGAGTATTACTTTCAATCTTATGTTTCCAATTTTTTTGCAACAAAAAAAGTAAGCAAGGTCCTATCCCCGCTCACTCTGCTATGTAATCCTTATGTTAGTTTTCAATAATGCGCTTCATTGCCAACATTTGTCCTAAATGATTGGCTTCATGGAAAAGCATAAATCCAAATAACTCACCAAATGTTTCGATATTTCCAAACGGGAATTGATAGGGTAGGCTTTGATCAAAAAAAGTTGGCGTTAATTCACGAATGCGAGTTGATTGTTCCTCTAGCTGCTTGACTAAAACTGAAACCGAAGGTACATCTTGTGTCCAACTTGAGGGATTGGATCCTCTACCGAACCATTCTAAATAAGAGTTTGGGAGATTAGTAGAACGTTTTGGAAATCCAAATAGGAAACTCTCACCCGAAAGTAAGACATGTCCTAATTGCCAGCGTATCGTGTTATTGAAGCCATTTGGTTGTACATTTGCCGTTGTTTCATCCATTTCTTTAAAACTTTTTATCAATGCACCACGTGTGATTTCAAACTGCTTTAACAAAGTCATTCCCCCTAAAACATTCTACTTTCATAATAAATATATATGAGAATTTCCAATTAGTAAAGAATGGTAATAAGGTTGGAATTAACTATTTTTGATTCTATTGTCTAAAAAATTAAGTTTATTTACTTACGAATGAACTTCGTGCCTTACCTCATTTTTTTGACAAGGTAACTTTTAATTTTTTCTCGTTTTTAAGCTGTTAATTTATAGTTTGTTTCTTCGATTAAATTTGTACATAGAGTTTCGTTATTAATAGTTCAAAGAAAAGAAGTCTATTAAACTTCTTTCCTTTGAACGGCAGTGTTTAACGCCGTTGTTCATTTTCATTGAAGGATGCTATCTATCGTCGCAGTGTTCATTCTCATGTCTTCCAATCTAAAAAATGAACTAACTGCATTGTATTTTCAAATTAAAGGTCTAAATCTACCTTTATTCAAATAGTTTATAGTAGTG
>JBFILZ010000142.1:0-7119 GCA_041611945.1 Bacillus sp. (in: firmicutes) | reverse complement strand
GCACCCGCAGTCGATTATTGGGGTGTTGGAACAATGTATGCCTATGATTACACAATCGAGCCAGAAGATGGAGCGGTTGGTGTATTTGCCCATGAATTTGGACATGATTTAGGCGTCCCTGATGAATATGACACTCAGTACACTGGTCAAGGTGAGCCGGTAAGTTATTGGTCCATAATGTCAAGTGGAAGCTGGGCAGGTCAATTACCTGGTTCTATGCCAACAGGATTTAGTCCTTATATGAAAGAGATGCTTCAAGCATCTGCAGGGGGAAATTGGTTGTCTGGGACTGAAATAAACCAAGCAGATATTACTAGTGCTGGGATCGAGGTACTAATTGATGAAGCGGTTACAAAAGGGACGAATAATGACGTTATAAAGATTACTCTTCCAGATAAAGAAACGACTATTACAACACCAGCGAGTGGTATGTATGCATTCCATTCTGGTAGCGGAGACAATCTTGATAACTCGATGGTCACAACTCTTGATTTAACAGGTGCAACTTCTGCGGACCTATCATTCAAGACTATGTTTGATATTGAAGTAGATTGGGACTATGCTTCTGTTAAAGTAAATGGAAATTCAATTGAAGGAAATATTACAACAACATCCGATCCGTATGGACAAAATCCTGGTTTCGGTATCACTGGTTCATCAGATGGGCAATGGGTAGATGCAAGCTTTGATCTATCAGAATTTGCTGGGCAAATTGTCGAACTTGAAATCAATTACTGGACAGATGGGTATGTCTCAAACCCTGGATTATATCTTGATGATGTTGCAATATCAGTAAATGGATCTCAAGTACTATTCGACGATGCTGAAGGTACACCTACTTTTACATTGCACGGCTTTAAAAAATCAACAGGTAAAATAACAAGTGAACATTACTATCTGTTAGAATGGCGCAGCCATAACGGTGTTGATAAAGGTTTAACTAACATCCGACGTGGTGCAAGTATTATGAAATTTGATAAAGGTCTTGTTGTATGGTATGTAGATAAGAAGTATGATAACAACTGGACTGGTATCCATCCAGGTGAAGGATTTGTTGGAGTTGTAGATGCTGATCAACATACAAATTACTGGAGTGATGGAGCAGTTGCATCTTCACGTTACCAAGTACATGACGCTGCATTCAGCTTAAACAAATCTGACGAAATGTTCTTAGACTATACTTCACTTTGGGGTATTTCTATGAAGGATAACTTTACACAACGCAATCCATTATTTGATGATAGTGCAGACTACTCAAACCCTGGACTAGTTGATGCAGGGCGAAACGTACCTAAATATGGATTGAAATTCCGTGTTACAGGTGAAAGTTCAGACGGCACAGTTGGTAAAGTGTTAATTTTCAAGTAAATCTATTAGTAAAAGACGACGCCTAATGGCATCGTCTTTTACTTTTTTTAGTCTGAAGTTAACTAGTTAGCAGGAAGCATCCTTGAACAAAAATTAACAAAAACAATATCAAATATAGTTTCTCTTGTCTAAGCTGCTTCTTGTCCAGGTAACCTCCTCTTTTTACCTTCAAGTACGGTTAAAACAATAGTAATAAGTAAAAACAGGCTGGAAATTTGAAATAAAGTACCTGTTTCAACAAACTGTGCCAAGACACCGAAAACAAGTCCACTTAACCCAATGCCTAGATCAATTGCCGAGTAAAACATTCCGTTTGCTACTCCACGACGGTTTGATGCAGTCATTGATAATGTCCAGGATTGAAGCGTTGGTAATAACGATCCAAAACCAATACCAAACAAAATACCTGAGACCACAATAAGTTCAATCGAATAGGCAAATGATAACACCCACATGCCAATAAATGTAAGTACTGTACAGACAAGCACTAGTTCCTTAGGTCCTCTCTTATCAAACCATCTACCTGCAAAAGGTCTACATACTGATGCCATAGTTGCGTTAATCAAATAAAAAAGAAATATTTTATCAATTCCACGTTCTTCTCCAAATATAACGATAAACGTCACTATAGAACCATATCCGAATGTAGCCATCATTGTAATAAATGCCGGGTAAAAACTTGATTTTTCAATTAACGTTCCAATGTATGAAAAAGTAAGATCCTCTTTTTTCGTCTTCTTTACTTCATCCGGTGTAAAGTAGCGTACAAGTGCCAGAAATGCGAAAGCAATTGCTCCTAAAGCACCTGAGATATAGATTAAATTTGTAAAGGTTGTTACCTGATATAAATAAATACCTAAGCTAGGTGCAACAATCATCCCGAGAGTTACAGATAACCCAAAGTATCCCATTCCCTCACCTAATCTAGAATTTGGAACAATATCAACAGCAGCTGTACCATTCGCTGTAGTAGACCAACCCCATGCTAGCCCATGAGCAAATCGGAATACTAGAAGTACAATCACAATTTTTGTAATTGGATAGATTAATGTTATTCCTAACAATGCAACTGCCCCTACTAAAACTAACAGCTTTCTTTCCTTATACCCGAGCATATGCCCAATAAAGGGTCGACTAATGACAGCACCTATTGAAAAGAGCGTGGTAACTAATCCGATTTCTAATCCAGTTGCACCCAAGGATTTAATATATGGAGGCAAGGTTGGAATTAGCATTTGAAATGACATAAAGACAAATAAATTCCCAATCATCAACATAAAAAAGGATTTCGTCCATAACTTCTCTTTTTGCTTCTTTTCCAAGTTACTCCCCCTATGTATTCCCTTTTACATATCAAAAATTTGTATGATTTTATTCTAACTAGTTGTAACTGATTATGTAAAGGTAGTTAGTTTTTTTGATAACTCTATTTGAATAGTAATCGTACAAATTTCATCATTTACTAAAGAAAATGAATTGGTCATAAGAAGAGAAGCCCCTTAAAAATGTTTTAAAAAAATAGGCCTCAATAAAAAACATTTGACAATTTTGTGAACAAAAATAAAATAGTATATAAGGAGATGATCAGAAATGAATCAAAAACAATTACAAACCATGAGATTTGGAAGAAGAATGACCAGCTTCGGTTTACTATTCGGATTTATTATATTTCTAACTAGCTTCTTTATAAGTGGTACCGAAAAAGAATATTTTTTTTCCATAGGTCTTAGTGTCATGGTAACTTCGATGCTTTTATTTGGTTTCGGATTATTTCTTATGCTCATGCAAGAGGTTAGTGATGCAAGGCAAAATGCATAGTTTTTCTATCCTAATAAATAATCCCGCCAATAATTTGACGGGATTTTCTTTTTTATAGCTTTGTTAAAACACTCACTCTGTTTTTTCTAGTCGAAGTTGATTGTAGTGGTAGGTTTGTGACCGCACCCCTGAAATCGAACATCCTGTAGTAAAAACCAACAATCTTGTTTTACAGAAACTTTATGATCATTGCATGGTAATTTTTCAAGTTTCAACTCCATTATTTATGAAACATCACTGCTCATTGAGACATTTTAAAAACTAATGAGCTGCATGTCCGGATGTTAATACCCAAATAGAACCTATGACAATAACAAGAGCACAAAATACACCATACGCAATATTAATTAATTGCGCCTTCTTATCTTCGCCTTCATTTACATGCATAAACATAAACAACTGCAAACCAGCTTGAATTACGGCCAATGAACCAATAATCCACATTATCAAGTTAACCGAAAGAGAAGTTCTTAGTGCAACCCAAGCTGCCGCAAAGGTTAACACTAAAGATGCGATAAAACCAAAGACATGACTAATAGGAAAACTTTTTTCCATTTATCCCACCAACCCTTTCAAGTAGACAAATGTAAAGATGAAAATCCATACAACATCTAAGAAATGCCAGTACAACCCTATAATAAATATCTTTCGAGCGGTCACTACTGTTAATCCTCTTGTTAATAACTGGATAATTATCATAATTGCCCAGCCTATCCCCATTGCAACGTGAAGACCATGTGTCCCAAGTAGGACAAAGAAGCTAGAAAGAAAGGCACTCGTCTGCATGGTTGCTCCAACATGAATGTAATGGATAAACTCCGCTACTTCCATATAGAGAAATCCAGCTCCTAGCAATAAAGTTACGACGAGCCACGCAACCAAACCTTTCACATTATTGCGACGCATTTCGAATATTGCCACTCCACACGTGAAACTACTGATTAACAATAGAAGGGTCTGAATCATAACTTCCTTCACCATCATAATATCCTTAGGGGTTGGTCCCCCAGCAAAGCGTTCACCTAGTACACCGTATACTGAGAAGAGTGTAGCAAATAAAACTATTTCAGCACCAAGAAAAATCCAGAAACCAAGTATATTCATTCTACTTTGTTCAGATTGGTATTCAAGCGGCAAAGCTGTATTCACATTAGCTGACATAATTATGCACCTCACCCTCTGCGTTTCTC
Organism: Bacillus sp. (in: firmicutes); assembly: GCA_041611945.1. GTDB lineage: Bacteria > Bacillota > Bacilli > Bacillales > SA4 > Bacillus_BS. Next base: position 2,743 of record JBFILZ010000142.1, on the reverse strand, counting down.
CAAGTGCTTTCCGTTTTTTTAATTTCATTCACACTCACATGGTAACCATCGTTATAATCGAATGATCGAATGATCAGTCCAGCAATAATTCCAATTGCCGCTACAATGGCTGCAATATGTGCTTCGAAAACGAGGAAGAATCCAGCAATTCCAAAAAACAAACTCATAACAAAAGGTAATCCAGAGTTACTAGGCATATGAATCTCTTCAACTACACTTTCTTTTAAAGTTAGACCTTCATTGTTTTTCTTCATATACCAGAAGGCGTCCATTGACTTAACCTCTGGAAGCTGTGCAAAGTTATAGTGCTGAACTGGCGAAGCTGTGGACCACTCTAGTGTTCTAGCATCCCAAGGGTCACTTGAGATGTTGCGATCCGCATAACGTAGACTCCAATAAATATTATAGCAAAATGCTGCAAATCCAATGGCTAGAATAACAGACCCTATGGCTGATAATAAGAACAAGTTAGAGAACCCTGAGGCCTCAGAAAATGTGTAAGCGCGTCTAACTGCACCTTTAAGTCCAAGGAAGAACATTGGCATGAACGTCACATTAAAACCAATAACAAACAACCAGAAATGAACCTTACCAATTTTCTCATTTAACATATGTCCGAACATTTTAGGCCACCAGTAATAAAGACCTGCGAATACAGCAAATACTACTCCTGGTATCAATACATAGTGAAAGTGAGCTACTAGAAAAAGAGTATTATGGTATTGATAATCAGCTGCACCCATCGCTAACATAACACCTGTCACACCTCCGATAACAAAACATGGAACAAATGCTAATGCCCATAACATTGGTGTCGAAAATTTTATTCGACCTTTTCTCATCGTAAAGAGCCAGTTGAAAATTTTAACTCCAGTCGGAACAGCGATTAACATCGTTGTAATGGAGAAGAATGAGTTAACAAATGCGCCTGAACCCATTGTGTAAAAATGGTGCACCCACACTAGCATACTTAAAATCGCTATACCAGCAATCGCGTAAACCATCGACTTATAGCCATATAGTGATTTCCTCGAAAATGTAGAAATTATTTCTGAAAATATACCAAAAGCTGGTAAAGCTACAATATATACCTCAGGATGTCCCCATAACCAAAATAGGTTCGCCCAAAGCATATCACTCCCCCCAGCTGACAAAGTAAAGAAGTGGGTTCCATATAACCGGTCAAATGTCATTAATGCTAATGCCACAGTGAAAATCGGGAATGCCGCTACAATAATGAATGACGTAACAAGAGTTGTCCAAGTGAACATAGGCATTTTCATTAAATTCATACCTTTTGTTCTCATTTTCAATATAGTAACGATAAAATTAATTCCTGTCATTAATGTACCAATACCAGCTATCTGCAGAGCAATAGCATAGTAGTTGTTTCCAATACCTGGACTAAATTCTTTTCCCGCTAATGGAAAATAAGAGGTCCAACCAGCATCAGGTGATCCACCGATAACAAAGGATATGTTAAATAGCATGGCACCGCTCATGAAAAGCCAAAAACTCAAAGAGTTTAATTGTGGAAAAGCAACATCACGCGCTCCGATTTGAAGAGGAATAACGACATTCATCAGTCCAATTAAGAACGGCATCGCCATGAATAAAATCATAATAACACCATGTGTAGTAAAGATTTCGTTATAATGCTGAGCATCAAGTAATTTCATTTCAGGTCTGGACATCTGTGCCTTCATGAGCAGACCATCCATCCCACCTCTGAAAAACATCAGCACTGCAGCGATAATATACATTATTCCTATACGTTTATGATCTACGGTTGTTAACCATTCTCTCCATAGCCACTTCCACTTTTTAAGATAAGTAATCCCTACAACCATACCTATCATCGTTAATAATATGGATATTTGCGCTCCAAGGATTAACGGGTCACCAGTTATCAGTACTTCATTCCATCTAATGCCCATTATGACCGCCTCCATCTTGATCTTTCTCGCTTACTTTTCCATTATGTTCTGATTTATTATTGTAATTATCTTCTTCTTCAAATGTTTTACCTTGGTAACCATGATATCGATATAATTCTGGATTCGTATACGTTTTAGAATTAACATCCGCATGATTAACCCATTCTAAGTGAGTATTGGAAAAGGTCATCCTACCTAGATGTGTCGGTTTTAACAAGTCTTCGTACTCACTTTCAGTTAACTTTTGAGCCGTATTTTGAACTTCTTCAATCCACTTTTCAAAATCAGTTCTAGTTTGAGCATGGACTTCAAACTCCATCTCTGTATACCCTCGTCCATTAAAGTTCGTGTTTCGTCCGAAATAGGAACCTGGGTTATCAGCAATGAGGTACATTTGTGTTTCCATTTTCCCCATTGCATATTTCTGACCACCAAGAGCTGGTACCCAGAATGATTGCATAGTACTAGCAGATGTTAATTTAAAGTCAATCGGTGTATCTTCTGGGATATTCACATAGTTGACTGTTTCAATTCCTTGTTCAGGGTAACTGAAAATCCATTTCCAATCTGCTGAAGTCACATGAATCGTTATTGGATCCTTATCTTCATAACCTTTAGGTACCTCTTCAAGCTCGTATAAGGTTGTAACTGTCGGAATGGTTAATGCGACCAAAATCAGAATCGGAATTCCCGTCCAAATAATTTCAAGCAATGTACTTCCATGCTCTTCTGGTGGTTCGTAATCCATATTTTCTGGTCTTTCACGGTATTTCCATACAATGTAGATAAATAGAGCAAATACGACG
>JBFILZ010000141.1:0-7127 GCA_041611945.1 Bacillus sp. (in: firmicutes) | reverse complement strand
GTTTTAATATATCCTCCATAGAACCAACCTCCGCTCAAAAATACTCTAAACTAATTTTTTTCATCTATAAACTATTTGACCACATAAAAATGACTGTATTCATGGATAAAATCCAAGGTGATCATAAATCATTGCTTGTTAAATAATCGCCACCCGTTACTTGAATAACGCTTTGTAATAATATAGTTAATAATCAGCATCCCAAAACTTGTCCTTTTTCATATACTTTCTCAACGGATTGAAAATTATTGGATATCAAAATTAATGTTTGTGGCAGCTTTTTATTCACTAATAGATGTCCATCGTGATAATTGTTATGTTTATTCAATCCCAATAAAAATCCAGCTACAAATGCAACGATAATTATCTGCGATAAAGCGAGTATGCACGAGAAAAACTTATATTTCTGAAGGAGTAGTTCTGGAAGCAGCCAATGCAGTTAAAGCCTTCTCAATATAACTATATACTTCTTCTGCAATCCCCAGAAATTCTTCAACATCTACATTACTATCCAAGTAACACGCATACAGATAGTCAACTAAAGCTGAATCAATATTGCAATAATCTGATATGGCACTCTTCATCTTAGTAATGTCATCTTGCCAAACCCCTGTATCTTCTAAAACCAAAGAGTATAATGCACGAATTAATCTCTTTGAGTAACCTTTGGTATATTTAGATTTCAGTGTGTCATCATTGGCATTAGATAGAAAACCGCGAACGCGATCCACTGCCTCTTGAGTGTCTGAATTCAAGTCTAATATGAACTCAGGTGAAATAAGAATAGGCGGTACTTCTTCGCCAATATCAGTACCATGTATACAAACACAGATTATCTTGATCCAAAATCCCCATTCATTGGGCTTACTTCTTACATCATCCAGTGAACAAATAACCGTATCAACCTTAGTTACTAATCGATATTTTTGTAAAATCTGGTCCTTCAGACATGATACTCTATCATAATCTATATCTTCTGGTCTTTCGCATACTATTGTAAAATCTGCATCAGACTTAAATGGCTTAGCAGTACCTTTAGGAATTGAGCCACACATATAAATACTGTGAATCTTCCCATTGAACTCTGAAAGCAAGCTAGCTGTATACTCCTCTACAAAAGTCTTGTACTCACTCTGAATATTGATCTTCTTTATAACCTTCTCTAAAACCATATCTGGTCTCCTTTTATCTTCTAAGATCATTTTATCTCCCCTAGTTTAAAAAAGTATATCATTTTATAAATTTTTCTCTTATTGCTTTTTTCACTATCTGCTCCTTTACTTCAATAAAAAAGAAGCGATCTCCTTGTTAAGCATTCGCACCCGTTAGCCACCCATGAAGCGCAAAAATCAGTGCTTCACCACAGAGAATGAAAGTATACTAAGTTGTCTATACTGGTTCTTAATCAAATCAACCAGTCCATTCAATGTATACGGCTCTTTTTTAAAAACGAATTAGAAAGGGTCTTACTTTGTTATTCTCCTTTTTATGTAATTAAAGAAGTTTATTTTCTTGGTAGTTGAAGAAACTTAAAGGAGTTTAGAAAAAAACTATTTTTATTCCACGCTCACTCAAGACTTTTTAAAACTTCAATAACTTCTGATTTTGAAAACCTTTCAGGAGTTGGTAAAAAAAAGCCATATCAATGATATGACTTACCCATAATTAGAAGTATGTAGTTTATTTCAAAGTAAGTCTTTCGACTTATTGAGGAATTATTTTCTTAGAACAAGACCTACTCCTACCTTGTTTGTATAATCAACATATACTATCAAGTCACCATATTCCAAACTAAACTCAGTCTTAAACCTAACCTCATACAAATTTTGAATATCATACTCCTTGACCTTAAACTCGGTTGCTTCCTTAATCTCACTCTCTTTTATCTTCTTTATTTCAACTTCCTTAAGCGAGTTGTCTACTTCCTTCTTCGAATCAGATGATAAAATCCCATATGCTATGTCTTGTATTTCTTTATCCTTAACATCATTAGTTCCATTAGTTCCACAAGCCGATAGCATCCCAACAATAACTATCATTAGAATATTTGAAAATAATCTTTTCATTATAGGCCCTCTTCTCTCGGTTAAAATACAAAATTTATAAACAATATTTTTCAGCTAAATGTTTGTTCATTCCTTTTCCTCCCTATATACTCTATAAGCCTCTCTTTCTTATCTACTATTAATAAACACAAATGACTTTTCTGATTGCATATTTCCTTTAAACAGTTCTTTACTTTTTCTTGCATTTCTTAACTGACTATATGTTTGGACTTTTAAAACTTCCTGAATCCCGGCAACCCCTAATGCAAACGAAGAAAGAAAAATGAATAGAGAATAATTATACTTTTCTATTAAAATGTCAATAAAGGGATATTCCTTTCCGTTTGGTGTAAAGCGATATATCCATGTCTCAGGACTCAATGCTTGGATATACACTTCCTTTAATCCATGAAAGTAACGAATAGGACTAAAATCAAAAACAAAACTACTATAAGACTCATTAAGTCGTCTCACAGTATAGAACATACTCGGTAACGCAGAAAAAAGAAAAATCCCTAAAAAGATAAAGATTAGTCTTTTAATTGGCATATACAAAAGAGCACCACCTACTTTCAAATTAAATATCCTAATGCAAAATACTTTTTTATAAATTCCCAACTCTTTATCCGCACCGATCTTAATAAAAGAAATGGTAATTACAGCTAGTATCAGCTGAATGACAATATAGCTACCAGTAAGTGTAAAATAATCAGGTGCTAAGGTCTCAACGGAATGATTGAACACCCCTTTTGCCAAACAAAAGCCGAGTGATGAGGAATAAACAATAACTTGTCCATTCAATTCAATTTTCTCTAATACACATTAGTAGCCTCTAACCATATTACTTTATAAACAATATTTGATTCATCTCTTCTTAAACTATTCTGCTCCTTTACTTCAATAAAAAAGAAGCGATCTCCTTCTTAAAGATTCGCACCCGTTTGTTGAAGAAGGATTATTCTCTACTTAACAAATTTTTATATAGCTTTAAATGGGTAAACGGGTCAACTTCATCTTCATCAGGAACATACATTTCTTTGTCATGGTAAGGCAGTCTAAACTGTTGCCAATTCTCATTATTTTCCGTTTCACCAGATAGACAGGAAATAAACAATTCATAAGCTTCATCATCACTAGATGAAGTACCAACTCGTGCCTCACCATTTTCAATCGCTTTGTCAATTGCATCTCTCAATTCTTTAAGTGCTGTTTGATTTCCCACTATCATTGCATCATCATGCCAGTATCTTTGTCCGTAGATATGAAGGTAAGGTAATTCCGTATATCCCTGTTAATTGTCGGCAATTTTTTTAAAAAATTTAGGTATAAGAATTTCGTGGGAAAAGTCCGTTACAAACAAATCCATCTCTGTTCTTTCGTTTCCAAACATTTCTACAAAATTTTGTACATGGGGTGTAACTTCTACAAATAAAATAGAATCGTCTTTAAAAAAATATGTACGAACTAAAGTTCCTTATATTTCATAGCAAGCAAAGGTTACTATTGAAGACAAATCCTCCAATTGAACTCTTTTAATCTTAAATTGTTTTCTCTTTTTTAAATTTGCTGAAGTTGAAAGACTTGTGTCAATACCAATAAATAAATTTGTGTCAGCCAAGATTTTAACTCCTTTATATTTCGTTTGCCCAATAGCCTAGTCTATCTTTTAATTCATTATTTCCGAACCTTTATTGCACTAACCGACCCGTTTGCTTAAGTGAAACTCTTCACAAATTCGTCTGAAAATAGAGTTGTTTACTGCGCAGTATACGTCTACTTTGCAGCACCTAGTGCTTGGCGTTTATGTATAAAATATATATTAAATTCCATAATGAAAAGGAGTGCTGTACAGATTAGTAGAAATTACATACATGTGGGATTTATTAAATTTTTTACAAGAAAAATTAGGAGGTAATCATGGGTAGATTAGTACATTTCGAAATTCATGTAGATGACATGGACCGCGCTAGAAAGTTTTATAGCGAGGTATTTGGGTGGACATTTGAAGATTGGAGCGAATTTGCAGGTATGCCTTATTTTGGGGCATTGACTGGTGGTGAGGATGAGCCTGGAATTAACGGTGCTTTAATGCAACGTCAAAGTCCCCCTCCTGAATCAAATCAACCATTAAATGGTTATGCTTGTACAATGGGAGTAGAAAATTACAATGCTATTGAAGCAAAAATACTTGATAATGGTGGTGTTGTAGCATTGCCAAAATATGCTCTCCCTGGCATGGCTTGGCAGGGGTACTATAAGGATACAGAAGGAAATATATTCGGCATTCATCAACCAGATGTAAATGCGAAATAGAATAATCTTACCAGAAAGAAAAGGCATTTTTCATCGCGCCTTTTCTTTCTATGTATAGGTATAATTTTTTGCGGATGAGTCCCGCCTTATCGATGTTGATCAATTAAAATTGGATTCCCGTCTGGATCTTCCAGTGTAATAAATGCTGGTCCTTCTGTTGATTCATCAGCTTCCTGTATTAATTTCACTCCTTTTTCTTTCAATTCTTTTTGGAGTTCCCGAACATCTGTAAAATCTTCTTGATTTTCAGCGTTATTATCCCACCCTGGATTAAATGTAAGCGCATTCTTCTCAAACATTCCCTGAAAAAGACCTATCACAGTTTGTTCATTCTTCAATATAAGCCAATTTTGATTAATGTCCCCACCTAGCGTTTTGAATCCTAGATCCTCATAAAATTCTTTTGATCGATGAATATCTTTTACACTTAAACTTATAGAAAATGCTCCTAGTTTCATCGTGTCTCCCCCTCCTAATGATTACCTAATATATCCATTTTACCAGTACTACCTTCTAGTTAAACACAATTATGGTAACAATATGTGATTTTAAATGTTGGCTTTATAGGTTTTATACTCATACATCATCACTTTTCCCTATCAAATTACTAGGATCAGCAGATTGCGGATTCGTAAATATTTGTTATATATTTGCACCCTTTTAACGGAGATAAACGGAAATAAAAAAATTGGTATTGCTAAATTGAACTACCACTAACCTTAAGGCGTAGGGGTTTTACGCCCCTCTTATAAAATGATAAAATAACTAAAATTAAAGTAATAAACAAAAAAAGGAGTTTTCTATGATTAACAAAATTGGTAAGGTAACTGTTTATGTAAAAGACCAAGAACTAGCGAAAGACTTCTGGATCAACAAAGTTGGTTTTGTCGTAAAATTTGAGAAAGCTATGGGACCAAACATGTCTTGGATAGAAGTCGGTCCAAGTGTAGACGAATTTACAACGCTTGTTCTTTACTCCAAGTCAGCAATGGAACAACAAAACCCATCTGCTGTTTCTCACCCTTCTATTCTTTTCAGCACAACTGATATAGAATCAGCTTACGAAAAAATGAAGCAAAACGGAGTAGAAGTAGGTGAAATGCAAAGACTTCCTTTCGGTACAATGTTCTCATTTAAAGATCAAGACGGAAATAACTACTTACTACGTGAAGATAAGTAGTATTAATCACTTAAATAAGATTTATTGCAAAAGCATGGACATTTTGAGCGGATAATCCATGCTTTTTTAAACCTTTACAAGTACACTCCAATCTACCGTTTATTGGTCATTTTAATAAATAAAAAAGATCAAACCACAACTGTGATTTGATCTTTTTCCTATTTCTTAACCTGAATGATAATCTTCCCACGTGCATGATGTGTTTCGCTTAGGGCATGTGCTTCTTTTAGAGATTGTTCACTAAAGTCAAATGTCTCACAAATAAATGGCTTCACTTTACCCTCTACATAAAGATCGGCTAATTGCTGAAGCTGCTTTCCATTTGGCTCTACCCATACGAATCCTGATTTAGCGTTAAAGCTTGCTGCCTCTTCTTCAGAAGGCGGTTGGACGATAGAGACAAGCTTGCCGTTCTCCTTTAACACTTTATAACTTTTTGACTGAATGTCACCACCCAATGAGTCTAAAACAAGGTCGAAGTCATTTAAGACCTCGCTAAAATCTTCTACTTTATAATCGATAACTCGATCGGCTCCGAGCGATGTTAAAAATTCAATATTCTTCTCACTTGCCGTTGTCGCAACATAAGCACCAAAACTTTTGGCAATTTGGATAGCAAGTATTCCCACTCCACCTGCACCTGCATGTATTAACACCTTGGACCCTTCTTGAATTGTTCCAAAGTCAACAAGACATTGCCAGGCGGTTAAACCAGCAAGAGGAATAGACGCTGCATCTTCATAACTCATTTCCTTCGGCATTTTTGCAAGTAAATTTGAGTCTACTGCCACATATTCTGCATACGTGCCTCGATTATTAGTTGCTGGACGAGTAAACACACGGTCCCCTACCTTAAAATCTGTAACATTGCTCCCCACTTCGACAATAACACCCGCTGCATCCCATCCTAGAATAATTGGGAATTCAAAAGGAAGCATGTCTTTCAAATAACCAGCACGAACCTTCCAATCAATTGGATTAATGGAAGTTGCATGCACTTCCAATAAAACTTGGCTCTCCGTGATAGTTGATTTTTCCATCATTTTCTCTTTTAAAACATTTTTATCTCCATACTCCTCAATAACAATTGCTTTCACCTGTTATATCCTCCTTATTATTTACATACTTCATCTGTCCGCACTCCATGCGTTCATCAACAACATTCAGTTTTCTTGCATGTGATTCCTTTTACGAAAATAGTGCCGTCAGTCTTGTTACCTTTTCCTTTCCACATCAACTAACGTATCAAACCTTTGATTTGACAATAGAAAGCAGAATAATTTCCTTTCTAACAAACGGTAAGATTCCAGTTAATAATGACCTCAAGATATTCATCTCTTCTAGGATGATTCTATCTGCCTAAAGTTATTCTTACTTTTTGGCTGTTTTCGCATACTTTGTTGCTTTTGACTTTTTCCACACTAATAACCGAGTATGTTGATTGCTGCTCCCGCAGGACATTGAATATTCCTCCATGAATTTTCACCGCACGAAGGAAATGCGTTAGCATTTTCGAGGAGTTCTCACACCTTATGCTACAATCAACATTCGTTTAAATATTGATTCTTGCTAAAAACAACATTCTTTTC
>JBFILZ010000140.1:0-7209 GCA_041611945.1 Bacillus sp. (in: firmicutes) | reverse complement strand
TCTTCGATGTTGCTTCTAGTCATGGGTGTCACCTTCTTGTTTTAGTATTTCCTTACTCTAACATAATGTAGAGCGTTACTGGAAATAAATTTTCACAATATTGATACTGTTCTTGTAATAGTCAGGAGCTATTCAGTAGATGGAGGGGTTTGTCAATTTTGTCCCCATTTTTGCCCCTGTGTACGGAACAATTATGACTATTTATTCTTCACCATAAAATTGCAAAAGGAATCTGCTCAATTAGTGGTTTCAGCGGATTCCTCAAGCAGTAATATTGTATATTTCAAATTGTGTTTGCCCCAGGGCGCATTTTTATAAGTGAGCCCTAAAATCAATATTTTCGAGCTTAGCATTGGCATGTAACTGAAGATACATTTTGAAAGTTTCGATGTTTAAGTCAGCAGATTCTGCAAATAATTTATTAATAAACTCCGGATTATTTGAAAGAACACCAATCATATCGATGGTCCAATTATTGATAAGTGAATGGTAGGCATAATCAAATTGCAAAGCTTCTATTCGTTGATTATTCGTTTGATATTTTTTATTGTAGATTACTTTGTTTTCCTCAATTAACACGGGCATTTTTTGTTTCACTGCATTTTGAGCATGATAGACCTTTTCTTCCAAACCAATGGAATCAGGTAAGATTTTTGCACTGAATACTCCTTTTATAATATTCATAATAGCTTTATCAGATTCAATGAAGTAAGTAACATTACTGATAAGGGTAAAAATGTATTCCTCTGAACTTGCTACTCTCTCTCTTTTGGATAAAAGGACGTGATTGATTTCCGTTTGAAACTGAAAGCTGTTTAAATCACCCGAAAACTGATTGAACAGCTGTCCATATAATTTCTTTATTTCTTCCTGTGAATATTTATCACTGTTTTCCGGTAAACTTTTCACTTTATCAGTTTTATTAAAAAGACCCGCAAAAAAACCCATATTTTCTTCCCCCTGTATTTTCAACTAGATATGTTGATGAAATGCTTATTCAATTTTGTTATACATGTTACTCAATATTTTTTATGTTGGAATAAATGACATTCAAGAAGATTATCCACTATTATTGCCTTTGTATGTCGCTGGACAGATTGTCTAGCTCGTTCAAGTGAAGTCCTCACTCTTCTCACGGAAGACAGTCACTTCACGCATTACGTTAATCATAAATTTTATCCCTTAAACAAGACCAATTATTATCTTACCCAACTATTTAGCGTATCCACTACCGAATGAAATGGAATTGAGAATCCAAAAGTATTGCCGTTGGTATAACCAGGTGAATTGATACCGATGACTTTTCCAGAGAATTCATCACCGACGACATAGCGAGGTACGACATCTGTGTGCCCCACAACCACATGTGCATTGGTGAGAACCATTCCGGATTCGTTGAACAAAACCCCGCCCCCATGCCTCTACTAGTCAGAACTGTATAGACTTCCTGTTGCGTCTCTTTTATAAGTTTCGTTTTCGGTTTCTCACCGGCATCCTACTGTTCTTTTTCAGGTGCTCTTTCGAACGCCTTTTTTTCTTTAACTTCCGCTGTAGCTGGGAGTAATATATATCCACTAACCGCTATTAGCTGCACACCATATCCTCCTCCGCCCAGCACAAGAATTGCTACTAAGACCCAGCGCATTTTACCCTCTTTTGATTTTTGGTTTACGTAATTCAACTTTTCCCACATTCATCACATTTCTTTGCACTGTAATGGTTTCATATTCCGCATTTCGGACAAAACATTTTGGCAGCTCCTCACATTTACTGATGATTCCATAATAAAAACCACTATATAAATTAGGTAAAATCTTGATAATTAAAATTTGGAATTCGTAATGTGCAAAAATCGCACTCTTTATCGATCTCGAGAATGAAGATATCATTTTAGTTTTATAGAATTGATGTGTATAGATTAATGAATCCTGTACAAATAGACAGAAAACAACACTATTTCGCCTCTAAACTTGACTCTAGATTCTTAATCATTTCCTCTATCTCCGTTTCTGTTGTCAGACGAAATTTAAATTCAACACGCCGGGATTTATTCCGATCTATTTCGTTGGAGCCTTCTATAAATTTAGGCTCACTGTAAGACCGGCCATTAGCGGTTATCTTTTTTTCGACTTCATCTCTGTAAGGAAATTCACCAAATTCTTCGCTCAACATATATTGCACTACACTGAATGCTCTGTCTTGAGACAGGTCGAGATTGTAATTGAAGCTTCCGACATCATCAGTATGTCCTTCAATCATTATTTCTGCAATTTCATCTTTATGATCTGAGAATAAAATTTCCATATATTTTGGAATGAATTCCTGCAGTTGTACTTTGAACTCGGGTGCTATGATCGATTTATTCGTTTCAAACAATAAGTTATCTTCGAATTTAATGGCACCGGTTTTCTGATCAATCTCTATTTTCAAGTTAGATTTCCCAAATTCAGCATACAGTTCCCTGATAATATCCTGCTTGACACCCAAAATATTATTGATTGTTTCACGATACTTTTCATTCTCTTTTCGCTCTTTTTCAATTTCTCTTTTCTGCTCCTTTGCCTGAGCTTCAGCTTCGACCATGTCACTATGCTGATCTTGAACAATTGCTATGAATATGAGTAGAACTACAAGCAATATTGTTGTCAACATATCTGTAAAAGATGGCCAGAAATCGTTATCTCCATTATCATCCTGGAACAGCCGCCTATATTTATTTCTCATTTCCCCTGCTCCTCCTTATGCCAGAAAAGAAGCTTTTTCATCAGCATTTTCAGATAATTTTTTCACACTTTTATCAAGTGATTCGATTGCATGCTGCAGCGATTGCAGACTGTATGCTTCAACTTCTTTCTGGATTGAATTGGAGGTAACAATCGCTTTGAATTTGTTATCAATGATTTTATTGGTAATTCCTACATATTCCTCAAACCCTCTTAAGCTCTTCTGCAAATTGTTACCTAAGCTGTCATCAAGTTTGTAGATAAGTTCGCTCATCTTATCATTTGAAAGTGTCACGAATTGGGTCATTCCCTGATGCAGTGTCGACAACTGCTCTTTCATCAGAGCATCCGTTTCTTTAAAAATATGTTCTGAATTTGAGATAGCCTGCTTCATCTCCCCTGCAACTAATTGGTTGTTTTCAGTGAAGTCAGCATGATATTCTTGTGTCTTGGTAAACAACTCACTCATTTCGCCATTCTGCTGGCTTAAAGTTTGTAGATATTCATTCATTTTTATTTGGTTTGTTTCGTACTGTTGCTCGCGTTTCTGAACTCTATCGTTCAAACTGTCATAGAAATCCCGGTACTTTATTTGTTCTTCATCTAATTGGTCAAAATAGTTGAATAAACTGCCGAATTTCTGGTTCATTTCAAGAATTGTTCCGTCAAAGCGCTCCAATAAATCCGCTATTCCCTGCAAAGACGTATTCTCAAGTATTTCTTTCATCATTGTTGAAGCTTCTTGGACGCTTTGAAGAAGAATGGAATTCTCCTTTTCAAAGAGCTTTTGGGTAGCTATCATATCTTTTTGTTTTAGCAGACTCTCATCAAAGAAGACTTTCATATTTTCAAAACTAGACTGGGAGTCTTCAAACATTCTGTTTGAAGACTCCTGAATTTCATATAGCACATTGGCATTTTCCTGTTGGATCACATTTTGCTTGTCCACAAAAGTGGTAAGTGAAGAAGTAGCTTCAGATAAATGATTCATTGAAGTAGACTGGATTTCTTCTTGTTTCGTCATAAATTTATTCAGCATTTGAAATTCGTCAACAATGGAATCCAACTTTTGATGATGGGATTTTGCCGATCTCTCCATCCCTCCGAAAAGGCTGGATAAAGTTTTAGTGTTGGAGCTGAACATGTCGTTGAAACTGTTCATATTGACCGTAGCCTGCTCAAATCCTTCCGAAAAATTCTTAAGGCTTGTAAATGCTTCTGTCATCTGGCTGATGGACTTTTCCACATCTTTCATCGATTCAACCAATTGGAGGTCGATTGATTTATTTTCCGTATAGAAGAGTTCATTTTCAATCTTTAGCATTAATTGCGTAAGTAAGTGTTCTCCGTTTCTAATTTTCGTCACATAATTAATGATGATTGAGAAAACAATTCCTAAAATACTTGTATAAAATGCGGTATGTATTCCACTAAGTACTGCAGCAATGGACTCGTCAGCAAAAGACTGGTCTATTCCCTTAATTGAAAAAACTAGCCCCAAAAATGTTCCAAGAACACCAATCAATATGGAAGTTGACGCCAATGTTTGTACCAATTTAATTTCCTGGACTAAATGCACTTTACTATTTCCGAGTTTAAATCCTGATATGTATTCCTCTATGAACGATTGCAAATTAATATCGTTATTCGTTTTGTTCTTGGCTTCCTCATATTTCTTTTTCATCGAAGAAAATAGAATGGTTTTTTCAAGCTCTCCATCCATTAATACATTTTCACCTTTCAGAAACTCATAAATTCTAGCATTTCGGTAAATTGAATAAATTAAAAGCGACATCAAAATACTGCCAACAATTAGCAGGACAATAAAATTTTCCAAATCTATCCAATTAAACAAATTTCCCATCATTCTTCCTCCTTCAATAATATACAGTCCCAATAATCGGTTATATAGCTATGGTCAAACTCAGCAACAATTAAATTTGACGTGGAATTCGGATGAGTGGATATCACTTTCACTTTCTTACCGTGTTCCGTATATTTATTTAAAATGTCTAAGTAATCCTGATCTCCAGACAACATAAGGACGCTGGTTAACCGTGATAACCGCTCTTCCATGCGCTGAATCATCTTAGCATCGTCTTCATCTCTTTCCACTCCATCCACAATTTGCTTTGCTCTAGCTTGTCCGTTATGTGAAATGTCGATTGCAAATCCCTGTTCCTTCAAAGCAGCCTGTATGTCTTCGTGCTGTTTCCGTACTACCTCATTCTTTTTGACCGGATCAAAAAAGAATGCAAACTTATCTTTGATGTACTTAGTATTTTCTCTTCCATAGATTGCAGAAAACAGTTTTATATAATCCACTCGCAAATTCTTCATCCCTGTATAGATATTGGCTACATCAATAAAAACGCCTATCCTTTCACTGGACGACACAGGTAATGTTTGATTATGAAAAACCGCAAGAATTTCATCAAAGGAAGTAAATACAATATTATCGTTATCGACAATTTGCGTATACAACCTAGAAAAACTTGTGTCATGCTGGTGGAAACCAGGGTACTGATCAATATATTCCGAAAAGTAATCATAGAAATCTACCATTAGTTTTTTAAGAGCTTTAATGTTTTGCCAGACAACATCCTCACCGTCAGAAACATTCAGACTATCGAAATGAATGAATCTGGCAATCCTACCGTTCTGGAAAAATAAAAAAGAATCAAAATCTATTTTTTCATCATTAATAACAATTGACGCTTCAGTCAACCGTTTGAAAAACAGCAGCACATCCTCGATCCATTCTCCATTTCCCATCTTCTGGATATGGCTTCCATCCAATGAGAAATCCTTTTTATAATCAACCATTAATACAGGCAGCACATTGGCTGCCTGTTGCAAACCGATTACTCTTTTCTTTAACTGATTGACAGAATCATTGAGGACTTCCGAATGATAGAAGCTGCTCTTATCTTCCTCGGTCTTCAAATTTGCTAACACCGTTTCATATCTGCGAAAAGACTTGCTGAGAGATTCTGCTTGAATGCTGTGGCCAGATTCAGAAAGAACCCGCAAGACGGCATTTTCTGGATAAGACAAGCTTTTTTCATACCCGATTTCAAGATCTTCCATACTGAGTTGTTCGTAAGCTGGAACTGGAATCATCATATGCTGCACCATTTCACTTATCTTTCGATGCAACATGATGGAGCGGAAAATTGTTGAACTGATTGACTGTGTTTCTGTAAATGCAGGAAGAATAATCAATTTTTCATCCATTCCATTACCTCCTCCAAAAGAAAGGATACAAATGTGCTTGCTTTAAATCAGCCGAACATAAATGTATTCTTGTGATTCCCTATTGTGTTTTATCAGTTGCTGTAAATTTTTTTCGTACTAAACAACATCTTCATTAATAAAACCGCACCTGCAACAACGTTTACGCCTGGTATGGATAGTGCCGCGATGATGATTGTGATTTTCGTTGCCTTTGCCCCGCAATAAACCGTCATCAATTTCCAGTATGTTGATTTGTCTATTTCTTTTTTGATGTAGCGTTTTGTGAGTGATGATGCAATTAATGCAATTGACCAGGTGGACAGATAAGGCAAGTAATTCCATAGACCTGTATCTTCAAGAAGTTTATCGACAACTTTTTCGACATCAGTTGTTAATTGTTCATTGGAAATACCGGAAGAATTAACGTTCATTTTCACGGCCAATTCCTCCGTTAGAACAACTTGATCACTGCCTACTTCATTTATTGCACTTTGCGCGTAAGCTTCAGAATCGGTTGCCTTTAATTGCAAGGAATCGATTGGGCCGCTTTCATCGTAAAGTACTACATCATACTTTTCGTGGTTGGTATCCTCGAATATATATGCTTGGATAGAATCACCATCAGAGTTTTCCATTTCAACAAAATAAAGTTCATGTGTAATGCCCTTAATATTTGAAACAAGTCCATTTATTTGATCCTCTTCTAGGGAACTGACATATGCATGTAGATCATGAACATTCGCATTTGCCAAATCACTGTTGCTGCGACGAATAGCTTCAATTATATAGCCATGATCATCCATATTTATGTTTGTCCCATTAGCATAGAAATCACCTAGTGCATAAGCGATGCCAATTTCATCCCAATTTTTATTGGTGAATTTCTTTATTTTACTCATTCATTTGCTTCACTCTCTTTTTAACATCCTTGGTATTGATCTTGCTGCCATGTTTTTTTCCTTCTTTAAAGGCCAACTTAATTTCTTCTTGACTGATATCTTCACCGTTAACGGTTTTATTAAAATACAAATCCATCGCTTTACCTATACCAAATGTTAAACCGCCAACTAGAGGAATCGACATGAAGCCTCCAATTCCCGGTAGTCCTATTTTGTATAAGCCAATTGCAGTTTGCTGAGCTACGTAACCGGCGCCTACCACTCCTCCAATGTATTTCAAAACGTCTAAACTGCTTTCTTCTTTCAAGTTCACTTTCCTTATTTGAGCGATTTTATAACCCATAAAAGCT
>JBFILZ010000139.1:0-7225 GCA_041611945.1 Bacillus sp. (in: firmicutes) | reverse complement strand
AATCAATTAGCCTATTCATTACCTTATTTTTTATAGAATTCATTTTAATTTTCTTGTTTATTCAATTTAAAAAAATCAAGGTCATTCAGCGACATATTTAATTTGGTTTTCGTCTATCCTTATGGGGTAGACTTTTTTTATCGTTCGGAAGTTGATTGAAGTGGAAAGTGCGAGACTCCGGCGGGAGCATCGGGACAGGAGAGTCAGCGAGCCTCGCAAAAAGCGAATATCGTGCATCTGTAATCATTAACCACGTTTAACAGAGCCATTTTATTAGATAATTATCAGGTATGACATTGGCTTTCAATTAAGATGAAATCGAATATTCGTTCGTATATTTCTTGATTTCTTTCCTAACAAATTGTTACAATAAGATACATAAGAGAATGAAGGATTGGAGGCTCTCCGCGTGGAAAATCAATTTGACTTAGTTTCAGCCTATACTCCCTCAGGAGATCAGCCTAGTGCTATTCAAAAAATTGTAGATGGAATTCATAATAAAGAAAAATATCAAACGCTATTAGGAGCAACTGGAACTGGAAAGACATTTACTATTTCTAATGTGATAAAAGAAGTTAATAAACCAACACTTGTCATTGCTCATAATAAAACGCTAGCGGGACAGCTTTATAGTGAATTCAAAGAATTTTTCCCGAATAATGCGGTTGAATACTTTGTAAGCTATTATGATTATTATCAACCGGAAGCCTATGTTCCTCAAACAGATACTTTTATAGAAAAGGATTCATCAGTAAATGATGAGATTGATAAATTGCGACATTCTGCGACATCCTCATTAATTGAACGAAATGATGTTATTATCATCGCAAGTGTGTCATGTATTTATGGATTAGGTTCTCCGGAAGAATACCGGGAGCTTGTTCTCTCACTTAGAAGAGGAATGGAGAAAGAACGAAACCAATTACTACGCAATTTAATTGACATACAATATGCTCGTAACGACATTGAATTCAGTCGTGGTACCTTCCGTGTTCGGGGAGATGTCGTAGAGATATTCCCGGCATCAAGGGACGAACATTGTATTCGAGTCGAGTTTTTTGGAGATGAAATAGATCGAATTCGTGAAGTGGATGCTTTGACAGGTGAAATCATTGCGGATCGTGAACATGTTGCAATCTTTCCTGCATCCCATTTCGTTACCCGTGAAGAAAAAATGAAAGTAGCAATAGAAAATATAGAAGCAGAATTAGAAGTATCATTAACTGAAATGCGTGATAAGGGTAAGCTTCTAGAAGCACAAAGATTGGAACAACGTACTCGGTATGACTTAGAGATGATGAGAGAAATGGGCTTTTGCTCTGGAATAGAAAACTATTCAAGACATTTAACACTTCGTCCAGCTGGTTCAACTCCTTATACACTCATCGATTTCTTCCCGAAGGATTTTCTTATTGTAGTCGATGAGTCCCATGTTACAATGCCTCAAATTCGGGCGATGTTTAATGGAGACAAAGCGCGTAAATCTGTGTTGGTCGACCATGGATTCCGTTTACCTTCAGCATTAGATAATCGTCCTTTAACTTTTGCTGAATTTGAAGATCATATCAATCAAATCGTCTTTGTATCTGCGACTCCTGGTCCGTATGAGATGGAACATACTCCTGAAATGATTCTTCAAATTATTAGACCGACTGGGCTGCTCGATCCAACGATTGAAGTAAGACCACTTAAAGGGCAAATTGATGATTTGCTCGGGGAGATAAACATTCGAGTAGAACGCAATGAGCGTGTCCTGATTACGACGCTTACGAAGAAAATGTCAGAGGACTTAACAAATTATTTAAAAGAACTTGGAATCAAAGTGAACTACCTTCACTCAGAAATTAAAACATTAGAGAGAATTGAAATAATTCGAGATTTGCGGATGGGTAAATATGATGTTCTGATAGGAATAAACCTGTTAAGAGAAGGACTGGATCTTCCAGAAGTGTCCTTAGTAGCCATTCTTGATGCAGACAAGGAAGGTTTTTTACGATCTGAGCGTTCCTTAATTCAAACGACTGGTCGTGCAGCGCGTAATGCGAATGGTCATGTTATCATGTATGCAGATAAGATTACGAACTCAATGGAAATTGCAATAAATGTAACGAGGCAACGCCGTGAAGTACAGCATGCTTATAACCTCGAGCACGGAATTACCCCACAAACGATTCAAAAGAAAATACGGGATGTTATTCGGGCTACTGTAGCAGTTGAGCCAGGGGAAAAATATGATGCCACACCTTCATTTGCGAATCTAACAAAGAAGGAACGGGGTAAGCTTCTGGCAAGCTTAGAGCTTGAAATGAAAGAATCCGCGAAGGCACTTAACTTTGAACGTGCAGCTGAGCTACGTGATCTCTTATTAGAACTGAAAGCGGAAGGGAAATAACTAATGGCAATGGATAAAATAGTTGTAAAAGGGGCGAGAGCCCATAATTTAAAGAATATAGATGTAACCATCCCTCGAGACAAGCTTGTTGTGATTACAGGATTGTCTGGTTCGGGAAAGTCGTCCTTAGCCTTTGACACCATTTATGCAGAAGGTCAAAGGAGATACGTGGAGTCTTTATCAGCTTACGCAAGACAATTTTTAGGTCAAATGGATAAACCAGATGTGGATGCCATTGAGGGTTTATCGCCTGCTATTTCTATTGATCAAAAAACAACAAGTCGTAACCCTAGATCCACTGTCGGAACTGTGACAGAAATTTATGATTATTTACGCCTACTATTTGCAAGGGTAGGTAGACCGATTTGTCCAGTGCATGGTGTCGAAATCAGTTCTCAAACCATTCAACAAATGGTCGATCGAATTCTTGAGTACCCAGAGAGAACGAAGCTTCAAATCTTAGCTCCAATGATTAGTGGACGTAAGGGTACACATGTGAAAGTCTTAGAAGGAATTAAGAAGGAAGGTTTTGTCCGCGTCCGTGTTGATGGAGAGATGCTAGAGATTTCTGATGACATTGTGCTTGAGAAAAATAAAAAACATTCAATTGAAGTTGTTGTTGATCGAATAGTTGTGAAGGATGGAATTTCTGCACGTCTTTCAGATTCTATTGAAACAGCCCTCCGTTTAGGCGAAGGGAAAGTAATGGTAGATGTGATGGATACAGGAGAAGAGTTGTTATTCAGTGAACATCACTCTTGTCCCCATTGTGGATTTTCTATTGGAGAACTAGAGCCAAGAATGTTTTCTTTTAATAGCCCATTTGGAGCCTGTCAGAGTTGTGATGGTCTTGGATCTAAACTTGAAGTGGACCTTGAACTAGTCATTCCGGATTGGGACCTATCATTAAGTGAGCATGCCATTGCACCATGGCAGCCAACAAGCTCTCAATACTATCCGCAGCTACTAGAATCAATCTGTAATCATTACGGAATTGATATGGAGGTTCCTTTAAAGAATATCCCGAGGCATTTAATGGAACGGATTCTCTACGGAAGCGATGGTGAAGAAATCTATTTCCGTTATGAGAATGATTTTGGTCAAATTCGAGAAAACAAGGTTGAGTTCGAAGGTATTGTTGCAAACGTTGCTCGAAGGTATCGGGACACAAGCTCAGACTATATCCGTGATCAAATGGAAAGATATATGGCTCAGCACCCATGTCCAACCTGTGAAGGACATCGACTGAAGAAGGAGAGCTTAGCAGTCTTTATTGATGGGTTTCATGTTGGACATGTCACCAATTACTCGATAAAAGAAGCTTATAACTATATTACCAATCTAAATTTATCTGAAAAAGAAGCCAAAATAGCCCATATGATTATTCAAGAAATTCAGCAACGCCTAGGTTTCTTAATTAACGTTGGATTAGACTACTTAACGATGAGTCGCGCAGCAGGTACACTTTCTGGAGGAGAAGCACAGCGTATTCGTTTGGCTACCCAGATTGGTTCGAGGTTAACTGGTGTCCTCTATATTCTAGATGAACCTTCCATAGGGCTGCATCAACGGGATAATGATAGACTCATTCATACATTGAAAAACATGAGAGATATCGGAAATACATTAATCGTCGTTGAACATGATGAGGACACAATGTTGGCTGCAGATTATTTAATTGATATTGGCCCTGGAGCAGGTGTCCATGGAGGTCAGATTATCTCTGCAGGTCCGCCCCAAGAAGTAATGAATGACCCTAAGTCATTAACAGGTGAATACTTATCTGGAAAGCGATTTATTCCTCTACCAGCAGAGCGGAGGAAACCAGACGGACGTTATCTAGAAGTCACTGGTGCAAATGAGAACAATTTAAAAAATGTAAAGGTCAAATTCCCATTAGGTACTTTTACAGCTGTGACGGGTGTTTCTGGATCAGGTAAGAGTACATTAATCAATGAAATCCTCTATAAATCACTTGCTCAAAAGCTAAATAAATCTAAGGTTCGTCCTGGAGAGCATAAAGAGGTAAAGGGAATTGAACAATTGGAAAAGGTGATCGATATTGATCAGTCTCCTATTGGTAGAACCCCACGTTCCAATCCAGCAACCTACACGGGTGTATTTGATGATATTCGTGATGTGTTCGCTTCAACAAATGAAGCGAAGGTAAGAGGTTATAAGAAAGGGAGATTTAGTTTCAATGTAAAGGGCGGAAGATGTGAAGCATGCCGTGGGGATGGAATCATCAAGATTGAGATGCACTTCTTACCTGATGTGTATGTTCCTTGTGAGATTTGTCATGGGAAACGCTATAATCGCGAAACATTAGAAGTTAAATACAAGGATAGAAATATTTCTGATGTATTAGAAATGACAGTAGAGGACGCCTTAGAATACTTCATCAACATTCCGAAAATTAATCGGAAACTTCAAACGATTTTGGATGTAGGACTGGGGTATATAAAACTCGGACAACCGGCTACTACTCTTTCAGGCGGGGAAGCACAGCGGGTGAAACTAGCTTCAGAGCTTCACAGACGATCAACCGGTAGGTCGATGTACATCCTTGATGAACCGACAACCGGACTTCATGTTCATGATATTGCTCGTTTGCTTGAAGTGCTGCAACGAATAGTCGATAACGGGGATACAGTATTAGTGATTGAACACAATCTTGATGTAATCAAGACAGCAGACTATTTAGTTGATCTTGGTCCTGAGGGTGGCGACAAAGGTGGTACGATAATGGCCACTGGAACACCTGAAGACATCGCGAAAGTAGAAGAATCATATACAGGTCACTACTTAAAACCGATTTTAGAAAGAGATCGAAAGCGTACGAATGACAGAATAAAAGAACTAGAGTCAATTGGTCAGAACTAAATAATAACTCTAAAATTTAGTGACTTCTTCAGTACAGATACCGTAAGAAGAGTAAAACGGGGGAACCTTACTTAAACTGAACAAGCTGAATTATACACAAACAACTATAATATAGAATTATCATACAAAAGAGCTTGGAGTGGACTCCAAGCTCTTACTTTTATAGTTTTGGGCTCTGTTAAAGCTCAATGTTGATTCTTAAACATTGATTGAATCGCAGACGCGAGACTCCTCGAAAATGATATCGCCTTTCCTTTCCTTCATGAGCATAGAAGAAGGATATTCAATTTACAACAGAGTAAATCAACAATCATTTTTAGCAGATCCTTTGATTAATAAAATAGAGGTATGAAAATCAACTGTAAGGATAAATGGGTAAACATATGAGCTAAAATAGCATACTCAAATCCCAGCTTCCAATAAAGATAGCCAAAAAACAAACCGCCAATTCCATTTAACAGAAAACTTCTAATAACTAAAGTCAATGTTAACTCCCCAAAGATCATTTCAGTAGCAGGAAGATGACCAACTGCAAACAATAAGGAAGATATCAAAATAGCTATCCAATAATACTTGCTAGATATATTCTCTTTATCACGCATAAAAACTTTCATGAAAATCCATATCAATAAAGACATGAAAAATAATCTGAGAAGTATTTCCTCAAAAATACCACCATATAAAACCCCTGTTACTAGACCAAGTAATGAAAATTCAGGATTATTTTCGCGTATTAAAGGAATTTGAAATTGATAATAAAATTTATCTGCACCAGTGATAATCAAAGCAACGAATATACCAACTGAAACAGATAGAAAAGATGACCTTTTATTTAAAGACAGAATTCCATTGTTAAATAGTGATAGTCCTGTACGTCTTGCTAATTTAATACCAATAAAAGATAAAATGAATGAAAGTAAGAAAATTTGTAGTGACGACAGAATGAGCATGACACTCATCGGAAAAGGAATAGATCTTATAACCTCATCGTATTGATCGGGTAGGAAAGTTCTCATTGTTTCCAATTGATAAGGTAATACAAAAAATCCTGCAATAAAACATAGGAGAGACAATAATAACGGAATTTTAAAATCAGCTTTTTTCATACAATCACTCCTTCATTTCGAAACGGAAACGCCTACTTAACCCAAATTAGATGTAAAATTGATTTCCATTCCGTTCCAACCAACTAATCAAAAGGTTTACCTGAATTTATAGAAATATCTTTTAGAATGATACGATTTCCTTAATAATCATTATATTAGATTAAAGATAAGTATCCTATATCCTTTTATTTATGTGTTATTTTCAATTGATTTTGTTTAGTAATAGCATTTTAAATTCTCAATCGATAATTACTTTGTTAATTTATAAAGCCTATTTTCTAAATCTTTTTTGCCTTTTGACTACTATAACACTATTAATCCAGAAAGTTGATTACTGTTCAGAAGAAGGAGATCATGCAGGAAACCAAGAATATTTATTGAATTAAGAGGTTAGAAACCTCAAAAGACCGAGAAGGATATTCCGAATTTTAACAGCATGGTACATTAAGCAATTAGTGGCTAGTTGTTGCATCTTATAGCTACCTTAATTAATCAAAGT
Source organism: Bacillus sp. (in: firmicutes) (assembly GCA_041611945.1). Lineage (GTDB taxonomy): Bacteria > Bacillota > Bacilli > Bacillales > SA4 > Bacillus_BS. Next base: position 345 of record JBFILZ010000139.1, on the reverse strand, counting down.
CTCTTTGTGCTTAATGAAACCAAGTAATAAAATAAGGTAACGAAAATACAATGATTATTAGGTTTTGATGAAACCAAAAGCGCTCTCAATCGTAAATAAGAATAAAGGAGTTGTGATGATATGAACAGCAATGACTCAGGCAAAATAATTTCAGCACTCTGTTACTTTAGTATATTTTTTGCAGGGTTTATCTTACCGTTTATAGTCTATTTTATTGTCGATAATAAAGAAGTAAAAAAACACGCGAAGCATGCATTTATCTCACATTTAATTCCGTTAGTGACCATTCCGATTCTAGTAATAGGAGGAATTACGTCAGGACTTGGAGAAGTGGTTGTTGGGGTT
>JBFILZ010000138.1:0-7236 GCA_041611945.1 Bacillus sp. (in: firmicutes) | reverse complement strand
TATAATAAGGCAGAAGCACCCATCGAGAAGGCAATTGGAACTCCAAATAAAATTAAGATAAAGAAACTAGCGATCATCAACCAAATCATACATATCCTCCTCTCTCGGTGGCTCAAGCTTATTCTGCAGTATTAAGATAAACTGATAGGTTAAAATGATTAAAATCATAGAAAATGAAACGGTAACGGAAGCATACAACCACGCTTTTGATATCCTTAACATCGGAAGTGGCTGATTCACAACTGCTTTCGCAATTTGATAACTTGATAAAACCATATAAAAAGAGAAATACATCATAATTAATTTCGTAATGGCAAATGTAATGATTCGTCCTTTTCTAGGCATCTTATCTCGTACAAAATTAATCGATAAATGATCTTCGTTCTTCGTCACAGAAATGGCTGCAATAAATACGACCCATGGAAATAATAAACTCGTTAATTCTGTAGAGAATACAATCGGGAAGTTAAAAACATAACGGCTAAGAACTTCACCAAACACCACGATGGTTAAAAGGACCATCAGAATACTTGCAAATATGTCGACTCCTTTTATTAACCGGTCCAGTATTTGCATCGTTCTTCCTCCTATTAAAAGAGAGGCCTTCTAAAGAGGCCTCCTCTATAAATTTAGTTTTTATTGCGATATTCTTCCAGAAATTCTTGAATCTCTTTGATAATTTCTGCTCCCATTACTTCTTCCATCGTCTTATACACAGGGATTACTGCTTCTTGGAATGGCGCTAGGTCAGGGTAGGTAATTTCTTTAAAGGCACCATCTTTAGCCTTATCTAACAATGCAGCATCATTATCAGCAACATACTTTCTTGCTGCTTCTGTAGCATGTTTCCCAGCATCTAAAACGAGTTGCTGAGTATCCGCATCTAAACTATTAAATAAATCATTGTTCATAATTGTATATGCATAATAGTAAATGTGATTTGTCATCGCTAGATAATCTTGAACCTCATTCATGTTTTGGTCAAAAATATGGAATAGTGGGTTGAATTGACCGTCGATAACACCTTGAGAGAGACCACTGTAAATTTCTGTGTAAGCCATCGTTGAAACAGTAGCACCGAATGCCTTAAATGTTTCGATTAGGCTCTTGTCATTTGGAGACCTCATTTTCACCCCTTTTAAATCTTCTGGGCTATTAATTGGTCTAATGTTATTAGTAATTTGAGTAAACCCTAAATCTAGGTTTCCAATTACCTTCATCTTATGGTCTTCACCTAGTTTATTTAGCTTATCACCTATAGGTCCATCTAATACAGCGTGAGCTTCATCAAATCCTTTTGTTAAGAAAGGTAAAGAAAGAGCGGAGTACTGCGGAATAACATTCCCAACCATATTCGTTCCAACAATTTGCATTTCAAGAGCACCCATCTGAACAGCTTCAATCATTTCTTGAGACGTTGCATATGTTTCATTTGGGAAAAATTCGATTTCAATACGACCTTCTGATTCTTTTTCAATGTAATCTTTAAATGCTTGTGCAAAAGTTCCACGAGGGGTATTTTCTAAACCAGAATTCCAACCCATCTTCCATTTATATGTTTCTTCGCTTGCCGTTTGAGTGTCGTTTGATTTTTTAGTCGTTTCTCCAGCACCTGAACACCCAGAAACCACAAGCATCATTATAGAGAAAATAATTACTGATAATTTTTTCATTTTTTTCATATTGATCTCTCCTAATATTTATTTTGCTAAGTTTTCTACAAATTTCTTTAACACATGTACAGTTTTCACACAGTCCTGTAAAGATGACCATTCACTTGGATTATGACTAATTCCGTCTTTACTTTGTGTAAATAGCATAGCCATTGGTACATATCGTCCAACTACCATTGCATCATGTCCTGCACCACTTGGTAAATAATACGGCTCAATTCCGAGTGCTTCTGTAATTGCATCCGCGGCTTTACTCTGCATTTCTACATCAACTGGTACTGGTGATATTCGGTATGTTTCATCAATTACCAAGCTAACTTGGTGCTTTGTTTTCACCGACAAGGCTTCATCTTTTATGAGTTGAACGAGCTTATCTCGCGTAGTAGCTTGAATATCACGAATATCAACTGTCAGTCGAACTTCACCAGGAATGACATTCACTCCATTTGGGAATACCTCAAGTTTTCCAACCGTAGCAACTGCCGTTTCACTTACCTTAGAAGGTAATTGTTCCACTTTAAGAACGAATTCACTAGCGGCAGTTAGGGCATCTTTCCGGTCATTCATCGGGGTATTACCAGCATGTCCAGCCTCTCCAACAATCGAGACATTGAGCCAACAAGGACCTGCAATTCCTGTCACGATTCCGACTGGGAGATTTTCCTTTTCCAGCCTTTTCCCTTGCTCAATATGTACCTCTACATATGCTTCAATCTCAGACAAGTTCCGCTTTGCTTCTAGAAATCCTAAACTAGTCAGTCCATCACCTTGAATAACATTTTCAAAAGATGAGCCATTATAATCCTTTAATTTCTTTTGGTGATCTAAATCAATTTCTCCAGTCATGGCACGACTACCGGTTAAGCCTCCATTAAACCTAGCCCCTTCTTCATCTGAAAAAATGACAACTTCATATGATTTATTTGGAACAAAACCTGTATCGGCCCAAGCTTGAGCAACCTCTAATGCCGCTAACACTCCTAATGGACCGTCAAAGTGTCCACCATCTGGTACACTATCGACATGTGAACCCGACATGATGACAGATGAAGACTCTTTTCCTTCTAATCTACCAAAAACATTTCCAGCTCCATCTTCTCTTACGCTCAGACCAGCTTCTACCATCCAATGCTTCACTAGCTCTTTCGCTTTTCGTTCTTCAGGTGAAAAAGCCATTCTTCTTAATCCCTGATTTTCAGTTAAACCAATATGAGACAATTCATTCAATCGTCTAGCAAGTCGACTACCATTTATACCATTATGGTCCAAAGACTCATCGTAATTTGCAAGTAACTTTTGCAAAAAAGTCTGAACTTGTTCCGTTTCAATTATCATTCTAGTATCAACCTCCTTGATATTTTCTAATAGAGATTTTTAATATATTAGAATTATAATTCAATTCAGTTAATTATAAAATGTAGAAACCGACAAAGTTATCATCTTTTATTTGTCGGTTTCCAACAACGTTTCTAATCATCTTTTAAGAAATCTTGTATATGGAGAGCTAACTGTAAAGCAAAGATATTTGGTCCATCCAAAATTTCAACATCTAAAATATCTCTAATCGTATTAAGACGATATTTAATCGTATTTGTATGAACAAATAACTTCGATGCACTGAAAGACATATTAAGATTTGATTCAAGATATGTCTTTAAGGTCAAATGCAAGTTAGATTCACGTTTACGATCATACTCAAGAATAGGACCTAACATATCTTGAACAAATTCCTGTAGTTCTACTCGATCTGTTTTCATAAAAAGTCGTTGTATCCCTAGCTCATTGTATGAGATCATGCCTTCTTTTTGTTTAGAAAGTAAATACTCCACGCATCGTTTCGTATCTCGATAAGAAACATGGACATCATTTAACACCTCAACTACCCTACCTAAACCTACAAAACTAAAAAACTGTAGATCTTCTTTAGCACGATTCTGTATTCCTTCAAATAATCTCTGGATCTTAGTTACCTGTTGGTCTATTACTTCATGAGAGGGCAAGACAAACATGAACACCATCTCCATGTTCCGGTCTAGGACCAGTGTTTTAATGGAAAGCCTTGATATTTCACGATGAATAAGACGTGATAATTTATTTTTTCTTTCGGAAAGGTCTTTAAATGAAATAAGTGGTTCTTGCATCAGTAATTGGACAATAAGGAAGCTATGATTCTCATGTTCAGAAAAATTCAATTTAGATAACTCTTTGATAGAGATGGAATCGTGTTGATAGTGCAACAGCTTTTCTAGTACATATCCTGAATAATGTAAATTGTTAATAGAATCCTTTTCAATTCGGTTCATTTCTAGTGCGAATATCGTCATAGCTTGCTCTATTGCAAATCGATCTAGCGGATCTAGAATTGACTTCTCTTCCGAAAAAATCGCAACATACCCCATCTTATACCGCTCCATTTTAATGGAAAAGAAGATTACATCGGTTACACCTGAATATAGAAAAGTATGTGTGAAAGGTCCCTCACTGTCGACCACTTCTTGTAAAATATCTTCTTCGAACTTTAACAATCTTTCAACATAGGCATCTGTTTCAGTAGAGGATGTTGCAAGTACATCAAAAAACTCGTTAAAAACCGCTACTTTTTGATGTACTAGCTTTGATAATGCCTCGGTAATCTCACCCATCCCACCTCTTGATAAGGAAACAGAAGTAAGCTTTTCATGAATCTTTTGTGTTCTTTCATTTTGAGAAAATAACATCGCGTTTTCAATTGCGACTGACGCCTGAACTGCAAACGTTTCTAATAGTCTTAATTCATTCTCATCAAATGTGATGTTTTTTTTGTCATAAATATCGACCGTTAGGACTCCGATACATTCTCGCTTTGTCATAATGGGTACACAAATGGCACTCACAGGAAATTGAAGATTACCTAATGCCTTCCCATATATCGCCAAAGTCTCATCTGAAATGTTCGACATACCTTTCATCGTATCGGTTTTCGACAGGAATATCTTCCCCTTCCCCTCAACAAATGTTTGTCCGCTCATTCCTTCTCCTGGTGACACTCTTATATGCTTTAAATAATTCATATCAAATCCAGCGGCACTTTTTGGATACAGTTTGTCCGTCTTTTTATCATATAAAAATAATACACTAGCATTCGATCCATCTATTACATTCAAAACCTCTTTAATAAGCTGATCCAATACCTCGTCTAAATCTAATGTTGAAGTTAACACACGCGTTGAGTTAATTAAACTCATTAGTTTCTGTTCAGTATTCATGATAAGCCTCCTATCAGCAACACGGTCATTATATTATCTATTGACCTCTTTCTTCTATTATACATGTGTATTCATCCTCGAATCATATCATAAATATGGAAACAAGATTGGGGTGACAAGTACCGTTCATTAATATATGGATATTACACTGTACGAGAATAGGACTTGAAGATATCGTATTCTGTGAAATATATATAGTAGAAGATAGCATAACTTTTCAAGGGATATGCTATAATTGAAAGAAAATTTTCGCTATTCAGACGGGGGTAAAATAAAGTGACATTTAATGAAACTGAGATAGAGATATTAGAGATTATTGAAAAGGATAGTCGCTTATCCATTGATACGATTGCTAAAATGGTTCAAAAAGAAGTTGAAGAGGTAGCTTCAATCATTAAGAACCTTGAGGAATTAAAGGTCATTGTGGAGTACAACTCAAGAATAAATTGGCGCAGGGTAGATGGGCACGAAGGTGTCACGGCGATTATTGATGTAAAAGTAACCCCCAAGCGCGGTGTTGGATTTGATGAAATCGCTGAGAGAATCTATCGTTACCCTGAGGTGAAAACACTTTATTTAATGTCTGGAGCCTATGATTTATCTGTCGTAATTGAAGGACGTTCTATTTCTGACATTGGATTCTTTGTTTCTGAAAAACTTTCCACATTGGATTCTGTATTATCGACAACCACTCACTTTTTGTTAAAAAAATATAAGCATGACGGAACAATATATGAACAAGGTGAAAAAGATAAACGTATTGTGGTGTCTCCATGACCACTCAAACAGCAAATTATCTATCCAAGATCGTAACTGAAATGAAACCATCTGGAATTCGCCGTTTCTTTGAGTTGGCCTCAACGATGGAGGGAGTCATCTCACTAGGAGTAGGTGAACCAGATTTTATCACATCATGGTCCGTTCGAGAGGCAGGAATTCAAGCATTGGAACAAGGCTATACTTCATATACTGCCAATGCCGGATTAATCGAACTACGACAAGAAATATCTGCCTATTTACATAGGTCCTTTGCTGTTGATTATTCAGCTGAGAATGAAATTATGGTGACGGTTGGAGCAAGTCAAGCACTCGATTTAGCACTTAGAGCCATTCTTAATCCTGGAGATGAAGTGATCATCGTTGAACCGACATTCGTGTCGTACGGCCCTCTTATCACCTTAGCCGGAGGTGTTCCAGTCACCATTCAAACGACCTATGAGAACGAATTTAAGCTAAAGCCAGAACAGATTGAACAAGTCATTACTAATCGGACAAAAGCCATTCTTATTTGTTCTCCGAATAACCCGACTGGGAGCTTGTTAACGAAAGATGAGCTAGTTTCCATTAGTGAGATTGTGAAAAAATATAATCTAGTCGTTATTTCTGATGAAATTTATGCAGAACTATCATACGATGAAGCATATACTAGCTTCGCTAGCATTCTTGAAATGTACGATCATACTATATTAATTTCTGGTTTTTCAAAAGGGTTCGCCATGACTGGTTTCCGTCTTGGGTACGTAGCGGCACCTAATACGATTCTACAAGCGATGCTTAAAATTCACCAATACACAATGATGTGTGCACCAACAATGGCCCAATATGCAGCAATCGAGGCCTTAAAAGGTGGTCAACAGGATGTAGAGAAAATGAAAAAGAGCTATCGACAACGCAGGAATTTCTTCATTCAGTCTCTAAATGAAATTGGCTTACCTTGCCACTCACCTGGTGGTGCATTCTATGCATTTCCATCCATTAAAAATACCGGTCTATCCTCCGAGGAATTCGCCGAACAATTATTAATGGAAGAAAAAGTAGCCGTTGTACCTGGAAATGTATTCGGTCATTGCGGGGAAGGTTATATTCGCTGTTCCTATGCCTCTTCACTAGAGAACCTCCAGGAATCCGTAAAACGAATAGAGAGATTTATTAGCAGGAGGAGCTAGATAGTTATTCCCCATTGAAATTGATTAGTTTTTCGGATAAATACAAGAAATAGGTCTATAGATTTTTTTCTAAGACCTATTTCTTATTTTCTCATTTAGTGGTAACTTTCCTTCTTCTCGTTATCTGCAGGTCCTGAGTCCTCATAATAGCCTTTTGATTTAACTAACGTTACTAGTATCTTCACTTTATAGACTGCGCCATGCTGCGTGGAAATAGAAAAAGGTTCTTCCCAATTAAGGGAAGAACCTTTACTAATTAAAATTATGCTTTTTCAACGTTTGTAGCTTGTGGTCCACGTTGTCCATCTTCGATACCAAAAGTAACTTTTTGGCCTTCTTCTAATGATTTGAAACCTTCGCCTTGGATTGCTG
>JBFILZ010000137.1:0-7296 GCA_041611945.1 Bacillus sp. (in: firmicutes) | reverse complement strand
TTCATGGAAGCCTATTCAAAGTCCTGTGGGACTAGCGGGACAGGTGAGACCTGAAGGCGCTATCGCCGAGGGGCTCACCGCCCGCCCCACGGAAAGCGAGTGTTCTGGAACGAAGATCCCCTTATTTTCAGGGTAGCCTATATTTTCATACTAATTTTTTTGATAATTTCTTGAAAATACAATTTATCATGTGGTACAAATTGATTTTGATTCACCATTTTGTCTATGAGGACTCGTTCACCTAACCCATTCATAATAAAACCTTCTACTCTAAGTTCACTATTTTTATCGAACCAAAAATCTTTAAACTGATTGAATTCTGCTTTCATTATTCCAGAAACTTCTTCTAGTTGTGGCTTGAAGTCCTCTAATAAGAAAATTCCTTTATATAAAAAAAGATGACAGAATTCATTATCCGTGAAATCTAACTGTTTAATACTATTTTTGGTCATACCTAAGGGTAACAAGTCTTCAAAAGTCACTTGAAGTCCAAGTTCTTCCTGAACTTCACGAATCCCATCACGAGTTGTCTCATGTGATAAAAGATGACCAGCTGCTGTAATATCCAAAAGATTAGGAAAATCTTTTTTATTGTCACTACGAAGTTGAAAATATATAAACGTTTTATTTTCCTGGCTACTCACTAGCCAGCAATGAAACGTTTCATGCCAGTATCCTGATTTATGGACCTCACTTCTAGGCGCGACTCCTACTTCGTTCATATGTTCATCAAAAACTTTCAGAAGTTCGCTTTCCATATAACCACCTCAAAATTCTTTCAGTATTACACTATTTTTTAAATATCACTCTTCCAGCTACCTTTTCCATGAAGCTTGGAAATAATTGAAACATCACGCTTCCTGCATTCATCCAACCAGGTAGATTGATTTCTCTTTTATTGGTATACATAGCATCCACTATTTTTTGTGCAACAAAATCAGATTCTAGCATAAACCGTTCAACATTCTTAACATAGCTACCAGATTTATCTGCAATACTAAAGAACCTTGTACGGATTGGGCCAGGATTTACTGCTGTTACGTTAATATTAGTTGCAGAAACTTCCAATCTGAGACCATTCGTAAATCCTAAAACCGCATGCTTAGAAGCTGAATACACACTTGATTTCGGTGTTGCCATCTTTCCAGCTTGAGATGCCACATTAATGATATGTCCTTCATTACTATTTAACATCCCTGGCAATACAGCCTTCGTACAAGTTATCAACCCAAACACATTTACTTCAAACATTGCAATCATGTCATTTAAACTTATATCGGTTACTTGGTCAAAGATACCGAAGCCTGCATTATTTACAAGGACATGAATCTCCCCAATTTCTTCAATTATTTTAAGAAAGGTCTCTTCAACCTTGCTAAGTTCTTGAACATCAAGCTGAAAATAAGGACAAGAGACTGAGTATTTCTTTTCAATGTCTTCTGAGATTGATTTTAGCTTCTCTACATTTCTTGCAATCAAAATTGGAGTTCCACCATTTTCTGCCACTTTATATGCAATACATTCTCCAATACCACTTGAACTCCCAGTAATCACAACTTTTTTCCCACTCAACTTCATCTTATCTCCTCCTTATCATGATAAAACATCCATACATCAAGTGTTTTGTCTACTTTAATATACCCTTCTACCTCAAGGTAATCTAACTGTCCGAGCGTTTCAGATAATGTAAGGGCAAGCTCCTTTTTATACACTAAAGGGAAAAGCTGCTGACATACCTGTAAAGCATTCAAAGGCTCTATCTTTAACATTTCTAGTACCAATTCGGATCGTTTTTTCTGCTTGTCTAATCGTTCGTTAATAAGAGAATTGACGTTAGTCACTTCCTCACCATGCCCTGTGAAAATTACTTCTAGGTTTAGTTCACTTATTTTTCTTAACGATTCATTATACTGTAATAATGTTTTAGGACGTTCTTCACCTTCCATGGGTGGTTCAAATAGTGGATTAGACGAAATATGTCCTAATAATAAATCTCCACCCATCAGAATTTGATTCTCTATATGATACAAGGCAATATGACTTTGTGCATGACCTGGAGTCTCAAGCACTTTCCAGCCTGCTAAACCTGGAATTTCATCGCCTTCCTTAAGTTCATGTGTTAAGTGTCGGTGGCAACTAAAGGCTAATGGATCACTTAATTGTCCTGCCTTTTCTAATAATACTTCATTAAGTCCTAAGCATAAAAATAATTCGCGATAAAATGTATCGTGTCTTTCAAAAAATACGGGGTCTTTTATTAACCAAGGTCGATTAAATCTATGACCATATATCGGTATTTCAACAGGAAGATAATCGAGCATTCCAACATGATCTGGATGATGATGTGTAATAACAACTTGATCAATCTCATCTACACTATAGCCAATTATTGCTAATTCTTTTGTGAAGTGATCCCATGCTTCAGGCGTTTTTACACCTGCATCAATTAATGTTATTTTATCTGACACTATTACAAACACATTTACATCACCAACTGCAAAAGGAGTTGGGAGAGTAATACAATGAATTCCACAAGGTGCCACTACATTTTGCATTCTTTTTACCTCCAACCAGAAATTCGTCAATTATTGTAGTCTTTCCTATTAGTAGTGTAACCCTTAAAATTATCTTTGTCATTATTTTCAAATAATTTCTTGTATAAATAACATGTTACTCAATTTGAGATAAAGAACAAATTATTATTATTAGAATCAAAAGTTTACCTTGTAATTGTGTCCAATGAAAAGTATCTAAATGATACAATTCGTACACCTTTACCTGTCTAAATTCATCTCAACAAAAGAAAAAGACCTCCCAAAGTAGGCCCTCTTCAAATTGTGACTTATACTATTTTTTATAGTTGAATTGACAAAAAATATCACGTACACCAGATTCTCGCCTGGACACTGAATAGGATATATAGTTTCTTTTGGAAAGGCTCTGTTAAAGCTCAATGTTGATTTTTTCAAACGAAGTTGATTGAAGTGGAAGGTGCGAGACTCCGGCGGGAGCAGCGGGACAGGTGAGACACCGAAGGCGCAAGTGCCGAGATGGCTCACCGCCCGCCCGGCGGAAAGCGAGCATCCTGCAGCTGAAATCAACAACAAAGTTTAACAGAGCTTTTGGAAAAGAGAAAAAATCCTCCAATAAAATACAACACAGAACTGGAATAAAAGATGGCATTGATTGTGAAATAGTCAGCGAGCACACCCGCTAAGATGATTGCGAATGATGATAATAAAGCTGTCCAGAAATGATAATTACCTATTTTCTGTCCACGATTCGTTGTCTCGGTATAGTCCGCTAAAAGCATTTTCTCTCCGTGCTTTTGAAGAGCTCCAAAGACCCCAAGAATTACTTGGACAATAAGGACCTGAATCAAGCTCTTTACATGTGGAAATAAAAGCAGAATGAGCGACATCCCCCAGCAATTGGCCAGTAATAAATAGCGATTCTCAAACTTTGCAGGAATTCTACCTAATAAGGGATATATAAAAGCTGAACTTAGACCAAATAATCCGTAAGAAAGCCCGAATTCCGTGAATGAAGTTCCTACATTTTTTAGAAATAAAATATAAAAAGGAAAAATTAAACTGCTTGCAAAAAAGGTAATGCTTTGAGAAATGATGAGAATTCGTAATTTATGCTGATTCATCACTTATACTCCTCATAAAAGTAGTTGAAAAATAGTTCCTCTGGATCATACTGTAGCTTCTTTTCAAAAAAAACATTGGACTGTGGGTATGCTCTTCTCATTTGGTCCTTGGTTGGATAAGGCATATAGGGTAAATAATAGCTCCCATCATGCTTTAGAGTGACATCAATCAACTTTTGGATTACTAACTTCGTTGCTTCCTTTTCGGTTTCTAAAAAACCTTGATTAATTAATAATACTAATGCAAACATATCATCCTTAGCATAGGAAAGGACTGCATCTTCGTTTTTTTGAACATAACGTATGGTAATATTGAAAAGGTTAAATTCCTCATTAGAGAGCGTTTCTCTAAGGTCATCAATATAAGCAGTGAAATTTTGAACAGGTACAAAATATTCTTGCAACACATCTGTATTGTTCTCGTTTTCATATTCCAAAAACTTCGATTCTGATCTCATTACATTATTTCTTGAGACAAACGTACCATTTGAATGCAAGAAATACTTTTCCTGAGAATTCCATAATAAGTTCTTACCCCAATCATAATTTCTGGATAGACCTAGCATAAATTTTGTAAGCCAAGTCATTCGTTCTCCCTTTAACTCATTATATTTTGTTAATTCCAATTGATCTGTCGATAGAACATAATTGGTTACATACATATTGGTCAAAAAGTTATCCGGGGCTGTAGAAATACGGGCAAGGTGCATTCTGACTCTGTCGTTTTTTTGAATATTGTCTATAAAATACTGAGAGTACTCTTTATGCCCTAAGGATTTTGACTCTGTCATATAAAGCTCGTCGTCTGTTAATTCGAGTTCTACATCCAAAATCACTCCAAATAATCCATAACCGCTAATTACAAGGTGAAATAACTCCTCATTTTCGTCACGACTAACGTTTATTATCTTACCATTTGATTGAAGCAGTCGAAACGAAAGAACAGTATCAATGAGAGAGCCATATCGAATATCTCGTCCATGAGCATTCACGCTCAAGGAACCACCAACAGTAAATATATTTTGAGACTGCATGACTTTAATAGATAACCCAAAAGGATTTATATAGTGTTGGATATCTGCCCACGTTGCCCCGCTCTGGACACGAATGGTTTTATTTTCAAGATTGAGATCTATTATTCTATTATAAGACGTCATATCTAACACAATTCCATCTTTATAGTATGTATGTCCTCCCATGCTATGACGTTTACCCGCAATCGAGACTTTGATATTTTGTGTTTTTGCATCCATTAGGACCTTTTTAATGGACTCTTCTTCTTTCCCTTCCACAACCTGTGCTATTTTAACAGGCATGAGCTGGCTCACATCAGTCATTAAGAGTGCAGGTTTTTCATTAGATATTGTGATAGATAAAAATAATAAAGAAATATAGCTTATGCTACTAATTAAGATTAATAGTTTTCCTTTCATATTAAACTCCTTGTCCTATATAGGTTAGTCCTGACATTTAGTGCATATTCAAATATGATTCTTCAAGTAATAGCTAGACACCATTTATTTCACCTTATTTTAATAATATCATACCTAAAATGCTAGTTTCATCAGTAGTTTCAGCTGATATGCTGTCTTAAATTATGACTAATTCCGAAGAGAATGTCGTTTTAACAAGAACAAATATTTAAACAAATGTTGATTGTAGAGGAAGGTGTAAGACTCCTCGAGCAGCTATCAACAGACACGGTTAATAGTAAAAGTAGTTTTCGTTTTTGTAGGGTTCCATCAAACGTAACATACGATAAGGTATGATTTTTTTCGTAAATTAACTATATTCTCTCAATGAAAATCAGTACTATCATCACAAAATAGATGATGAACTTACATTAAAGTACTCAATGACACAAGGTTTAAGTTTTTGAATGAATCATTTAGTTACAGAGTACTAGGATTAATAAAACTAAACATAATGAAAATCGCTTGGATTAATAACCAAGCGATTCTCTCTTTGCACTAAATATAATGTGATAAATGGGTGCGTTTCTAGTTCTTTCTCCCTTTATTAGACACTAGAAGCAAGACTTAATAATTCCTCCACCTTTATTACTCTTCTGTGTTATCTGGTACTAACTCACTAAGACTATCTCCATAACGGAGCAAATCATCAATTGTTTTTGCAATGAGATCCGGAAATATTCCGAAGCTGATTGGAAGATTTAGTCGTTCAGTCCATTGGTGAGCATCACGTCCAAATGGACCTACGTTAAGAACTGGCACCTTTAATTGATCTAGTTCTTCTAACGGAAGAACATATCCCTTTTCAAAGAGTGGCATATTCAACAATAGAGGATTTAATTCTTCTTTCGATTCCTTAAGTCCTATGAAACTTAAGTCGGAAAGTCCAGAAAAATAATGTAAAGATTTAAAGTCAATATCATACTTATCCTTTGCGTATTTCAATAAGTGATCTCTAGTTGAAGAAATAATCTTCTCGTGGCTAGACGAAACAGCCGGATAAAATGGCGGACTATAAAATAGGACAATCATCGGCGAATGTTCTTTGCAAATTAAGGCTAAATCCTGAACAAGCTTTGTTGAAAAATCTCGATCTCCTTGATCAAAACGATTTGCATGTAGATAATTTTGTCTGCGTTCAATTTCTTCCTGGCCGTATTTCTCAATTGCTATCTCTAATAACTGCTCGTAGGTGAATACATTCACTTTCATTTCCTGAGGGTCGAATGTTTCAATCGTTCTATATTTTTCAACTTGATCTAAATAATACTGTTCAATTCTATTAGCAGCAACCTTCATTTCATCAACCAACATTCTTGTCATTTCCTTCAATGAATGCTTCATAAAAAGGACATTGAATACGGTAACTGCTGAATGAGGAATTTGAACATTATACTCAATCTTTAGGTCCTTTTGCATCAAGTTCGTGGGAGGAGGTGTGACTTCCCCGTCAACGACTTCACAAAAGTTAGTATTCAATTCAAGGACTCTTGTTAGTTCAGAGACCATTAAATTCGCATTCAACCCTGAAAATGGTTCACCTACATGAGTTTCTTTTCCAAAGCAAAAAAAACCAGGTAGTGTTTTTCCAATTGATCCAGTGTAAATATAATAGTTTTTATCACCAGGAAATTTGGAGAACATGGGCTCAGAGTTTAGGCAAGCCGTATATTCAAGATTATGAGTTTTCGCAAGTTCAACTAGCTTTGGAATTGAACCGATCATCCCAGCTGAGTTCACCTCTTCATCAGGTACTGATAAAAGTAAAAGGTTTCCTTCGAAATCTCCGTAAGTTGCTCTTTCAATCATTGACATTTGTAGAGCTAATCCAGCTTTCATATCCATGGTCCCTCTTCCAAAGAGCCACTCTCCACTTTCTAGATCTTTCTGGACAGTTGGAGAAAACAGCCCCTTATTCCTCAAGAATTCTTGTGTTAATTCTTGAGGATGGAAAGCGAGGCTTTTCCATTTACCGTAATCTTCTACTCCGACAACGTCAAAATGACTTAAGAGTATAACCGTTTTTGAACAGTGTGGTTTCTTGACAAGTGCTGTTGGAAATAAACGACCATCACTAATTGGATTTAGCTGAAGGTGATCAGGATTCTCTTTAAAATAGGTCAATTGCTGCAATTGTAAATGAATAAATTCAGCCATCGAAATTTCATG
>JBFILZ010000136.1:0-7506 GCA_041611945.1 Bacillus sp. (in: firmicutes) | reverse complement strand
TTTTTTTGGAGATGATATAGTTAAGAGATAAAGCTAAGTGGTAGAGAGGAAGAGAAGATGAAGAATCGAAATGTCAAAATCATTACGTATATATCATTTATAGCTTGTGTTGTGTGGATCATTGGAGTTTTCTGGACAATGAATGATCATTACTTTATGGAAGCAGCTCCTTTGATGAAGGACAGTCCTTCATCGGATGTGGAGATAATTAATCAAGATGGATACAAGATCGTTGCTCTTGGTGATTCGTTAACAAGAGGAACGGGTGATGCAACAGGAAAAGGTTATATTGGATATGTAATGGACTCTCTTAAAAATAAAACTAATCATAAGATACAACTATCTAATGCTGCGATAAAAGGATTGACCTCAGAGCAGTTAGTGAAGCTTGTTCAGAATACTGAAATTAAAAGGCAAATTAAACAAGCAAACGTAATTATCATGACAATCGGTGGTAATGACCTATTTCAAGGTGGGCAAGGACTAGAGAACCCTTCTCTAGAAAACACTGAAGAAGCAAAGGCAACCTATATTAGCAACCTACATATCATATTTAAAACATTACGAGAGTTAAATGATGAAGCAGTTGTCTTTCATATCGGTCTATATAATCCCTTTATTCAACTCTCCAATGGAGATATCACCTCGGAAATTGTACGAGAATGGAATTTCGAATCTGCAGAAGCAAGTGCAGCTTACAACAAAATCATTCATGTGCCTACCTTTGACTTGTTTCAATTACAGGTAGAAACCTATTTATTTAGCGATCAATTCCATCCTAACGAAGAGGGCTATAAAATGATCGCCAATCGAGTAGCAGAGTTACTTAAATTTAGTGAGGAGGGAGAACCTAGTGAGTGAGCAGAGAGAGAAAACATTAGTCATTGAAAATTTAAAGAAAACGATAGGGAAAAAGGAAATTATTAAGGGGCTAACCTTCGAACTTCATAAAGGAGAGGTGTTTGGATTTCTAGGGCCGAATGGTGCAGGAAAAACGACGACAATCCGTATGTTAGTTGGTCTTATTAAGCCAACATCAGGTACCATCTCGCTATGCGGGTATAACTTACAAACTGATTTTTCAAAGGCGATTGAGAATATTGGGTGTATTGTCGAAAATCCTGAATTATATCCTTATTTAACAGGCTATGAAAACTTACAGTATTTTGCGAGAATGCTATTTGGAATCACTGAAGAGAGAATCATCGAAGTGGTGGAACTAGTTGGACTACAAAACCGTATTCATGATCGAGTTCAAACTTACTCCCTAGGAATGAGGCAGAGACTCGGAATTGCACAGGCTTTAATCGGTAAGCCGAAAGTATTGATTTTAGATGAACCAACCAATGGATTGGATCCAGCTGGGATTCGAGAAATGCGAGAGTTTATCCGTTTTTTAGCAGAAAAAGAAGGCTTAAGTGTACTCGTATCATCGCATTTACTGAGCGAAATTCAATTAATGTGTGATCGAGTCGCAATTATTTCAAAGGGTGAAATAATACGTATCGATACAGTTGAGCGCCTTCTTTCTGAACAGGAGCGGGTCGTCTGGAAGGTAAGTCCGGTTGATGAAGGAAAAAAACTGTTGTCAGAAGAGACGACAATTTTGTCTGAAAAGGACGGGCTCATTATCACCTTCTATGATGAAGAAAAAATTCCCCTATGGAATCAAAAATTAGTCAATGCAGGAGTCAACGTAAGTGAAATTCAAACAAAGCTTCCAACTCTTGAAGACTTATTTATCGAGCTTACAGGAGGAGAAACCATTGATTGATTTAATCCATAATGAAATGTTTAAAATCGTGAGAAAGAAAAGGCTCTTCATTATCCTGGCGATTATAGGAGTGCTCGTTGCCCTCTTTACATATGCTCAAATGAAAGAAGTGAGATCCTTACAGGAACAGCTTGGTACAATTGACTGGCGCACACAGCTACAACAGGAAATTACAGATGCTCAAAATCGCTTAAGTTCCACGGGAATATCGGAGGAATGGAAAAAATATTTAAGGATACGATTGGAGCAACAACAATTTTACTTAGAATCTGATGTAAACCCTATTGCTCCAGGTGCACCAACGTTTATGAGGATGTTTATCGAAAACTCAATTTCCCTCTTTATCCCGTTATTAGTGATGGTCATTGCAGCTGATCTCGTTTCATCAGAAGCGAGTGGAGGAACGATAAAGCTCCTCCTCACTCGCCCAGTAAAACGGTGGAAAATTCTGATGAGTAAATATATAGCCCTAATTTTATCTGTTTCATTCATCATATTCGGTGTCGCCCTCCTATCTTATCTTATATCAGGGATTGTGATGGGATATGGCGGATGGAATGTGCCGATCTTAACTGGGTTCTCTGTTCAAGGCGAGCAACTGATCACAGACAATGTCCACCTTATTGCCCAATGGAAATACTTAGTGATGGAATTCGGCTTAGCATGGTTTGTCGCCCTTGTAGTGGGGACTTTGACGTTTATGCTATCCGTCCTGATGAGAAGTACGGCAGCGGTAATGGGAATTATGCTTGCAACCTTAATTTCTGGTGCCATCTTAGCGAACATGATTTCCTCATGGGAATCAGCGAAATACTTCTTTATGGTTAATTTAAAAATCACAGACTATATCAAAGGAATGGCACCACCCATTGATGGAATGAATCTTGGATTTTCGATGATGATTCTTTCAGTATGGGGAATAGCCGCTTTGATTGTTTCCTTTCTTGTGTTTACGCGAAAGGATGTTTATTGAAGGGACAGGTTTAGCAAGGGACAAGGGGACAGTGTCCCAGAAAACGATAGGGTTATTAAAGGGACGAGTCTACTACTTTGAAAACAGTAGACTCGTCCCTTAGTTTATAAGTAGCCACCCAGATGGAACTCATAGGAGGGAATTGTCCCGGAATACCATAGTGGATTTAAAAATTGATTCTGTTAAAGCTCCGTGTTGATTTTTCAAACGATGTTGATTGAAATGGAAGGACGCGACTCCTTGAATGCTTGGGCAGAGCTATAGAGGAATAACAGTTTCTCCTATGAGGCAATTATAATTGTAACAGACGTCCCGATTTAAGGAAGCCTGTTCGGTCGTGCTATCGCATTTTCTTCGTGAGGTGTGAATTCAAGGAAACTTATTCAATGTCCCGCCTAGCGGAAAGCCAGCATCCTGCAGTTGAAATCAATAACAAAGTTTAAAAGATCCTAAAAATTTAAGACTAATGGAATCAGCAATAGATGGAATGAATTTATCCAAGTGAATAGTTGGAAGGTTAGTGAAAGAAATGCTCATCATCATGAACAAAAAAAAAATGAAAATATATTAAAGTATTGGGATAATCGTTAATGTTTGATATAATTTAAATATAGTAAAATGTCGAAATAGTTGTTATTTTATCGAAATATGTTAAGTTCAATAGGTCATTTGTAAACGGGGAGGGAAATAATGAAAAGTATTAAAGGTAAGATCTTAACTGGCTTTGCAATTGTTATGGTTCTCTTAGTAATGATGGCTGCTTATAGTTATTATTCCATTTATTCATTATCTCAAGAAGTCGAACAAATAATTGAAGATGACATGGTTTTTTTAGAATCTGCTAATTTAATGTCATTTAGTGTTGCGAGTCGAGCAAAGCTCACTCATGATTTTGTTCTCTTTAATCGAAAAGAGTTCAAAGAACAATTTATATCAGAAACTATAGCGGTTGATGAAGTGGAAAAAAGACTATATGATGCCATTGGTAGTGGCCGTATTTCGGTCAGAATCGAAGAAGCCTTACAAGTCGCTGAGGAGAAGACTACTAAATGGGAAAGTCTTGTAAATGAAGAAATTATCCCCCTTTATGATAGTGGAAACAGAGATCGAGCTATGAAAATAATGGAAGAAAAAAGTCTTCCATATAGTCAAGATGCAGTGGATGCTTGGGTTAAGGTGGCGAAGATTCAAAATAGTATTACAAAAGGACAGACAAGTATATTAAAAAGTTCTGCCAACCAATCTAAACTAATAATGATAGTTGCTGCTTTGAGTGGGATTGTACTTGCTATCATCATAGCTTTATATATTGCTAATACCATTTCGAAATCTATATCACTGGTAGTAAATAGATTAGAAAGCATAGCGAGAGGTGACCTTCGTGGTGACGCTTTGAAAGTCAAATCAAAAGATGAGACTGGACGTTTAATTACTGCTTCAAATATTATGATAACGAACTTAAAGTCATTAATGGAAAAAATCACTGAAACCTCTAATCAAGTTGCCGCATCCTCTCAACAATTTGCTGCTTCTGCTGAACAGTCTTCGGCGTCAGCGGAACAAGTAACTACTGCTATTCAAGAGATTGCACGAGGTGCCGAGACTTCCTCTGAAAGAGCAAAAGAGAGTGTACAAGGAACTGATAAAATGTCTTTAGGTACTGATCGGATTGTTGATTCTTCATCTGATGCAGCACAAGAATCACAAAATACTATTGAACAAGCTAATGAGGGAAATACTTTAATACAAAAAGCTGTATCTCAAATGAAATCAATTCAATCTTCAGTTGTGACATCCTCACAGCTAGTAAGCAAACTAGGAGACCGCTCATTAGAAATCGGACAAATTGTTGAAGTTATTACAGGTATTGCGAACCAAACTAACCTATTAGCTTTAAATGCTGCAATTGAAGCTTCACGTGCAGGAGAACATGGTCGTGGATTCGCTGTTGTGGCAGATGAGGTTCGAAAATTAGCTGAGGAATCCAAAAAATCAGCAGACCAAATAACAGAATTAATTAGTCAAATTCAAAATGATACAAATTCAGTCATGGATTCAATGACACAAGGGAAAAAAGAAGTAGAATTTGGTACAGGTGTAATTTCAGAAGCAGGTCTTGCTTTCGAGAGAATTTTATCATCAATTCAGTTAGTGTCTAAAAAAATTGAAGAAGTTTCCACTTCTGCTGTACAAGCAGCGGCATCTTCGCAACAAGTAAACACGACTGTTGAAGAGTTATCTGAAATTGCACAGAGCACATCTCATAATTCTCAAAATGTTGCTACGGCAGCTCATGAGCAACTTGCAACGATGCAAGAGGTTGCCACTTCTGCTACTGCATTGACTCTATTGGCTGAAGAATTACAAGAGGAACTTAGGAAATTCACTTTTTAAAAAAGTTTAATTGTTGAAGAATTTTAATAAAGGTAACCAGACTGAGTTCGCTACTAATAGGAACTCAGTTTATTTGTAATAATAAGTAGAGAGACAAACTTAGCTTTTTGAAGTGGCAACAATAGGAGCAGGAGGATATAAATCCCTGCTGGAAGTACAGAAATAGAAATAAGAAGTATAATCGTTCTATACTAGAATTACTATTAATATGGAAGGTATGCATTTCTGCTTTTCAGATTTCTTGACTTTACCGTAGATTATTTCCAGATTGATTGAAAAAATCCATTAGATGAATTCTATCAATGAAAAACGCAACCTCGGTCTAGAATGACTGCTATATTCAAGCATCTACATATGTTACAATATTGACTAATACATAGTGTGCTGTATGATAATATGTTAGGCACAACATTTAAATTAAGAAAGGTTGAGCAAACGTGGAACATAACTCTTCCAACTTTATTCGAAATATAATTATGAAAGATTTAGAGTCGGGCAAGCGAAATCATGTGATTACTCGTTTCCCACCAGAACCGAATGGATACTTACATATAGGTCATGCAAAATCCATCGTCATTAACTTTGACTTAGCAGATGAATTTAACGGAAAAACGAATCTTCGATTTGATGATACCAATCCGCTAAAAGAAGACTCAGAATATGTTCAAGCTATTAAAGAGGATGTTAAATGGCTTGGCTATGACTGGGATGGACTATTTTTTGCGTCTGATTATTTTCAAGAGATGTATGACAGAGCAGTTCTACTTATTAATAAAGGAAAAGCTTATGTTGATGATCTTTCAGCGGATGAAATTAGGGAATACCGTGGTACATTAAAGGAACCTGGTAAGGAGAGTCCTTATCGAAATCGTTCCATCGAAGAAAACGTAGCCTTGTTTGAACAAATGCGTAAAGGTGAGTTCGGAAACGGTGAAAAGGTATTAAGAGCGAAAATTGATATGAAGTCTCCTAATATTAATTTACGTGATCCGGTTATTTATCGTATTTCTCATGTGACCCACCATAACACTGGAGACCAATGGTGTATTTATCCAATGTATGCTTTTGCTCATCCGTTAGAGGACGCGATTGAGGATGTAACCCATTCTATTTGTACAACAGAATTCGAAGACCAACGTCCACTTTACAACTGGATTGTTGAAGAGTGTGAAATGGAGAATTCTCCACAACAAATCGAGTTTGGCCGTTTAAACATTACAAATGCGGTCATGAGTAAGCGTAAACTCAAACAACTAGTAGATGAAGGTATTGTCGATGGTTGGGATGACCCCCGTATGCCAACAATATCTGGTTTACGAAGAAGAGGTTATACTGCAGAAGCAATTCGAGCATTTGTAAGAGAAACAGGTGTTTCAAAAGGCTCAGGTATGGTTGATTCGCAAATGTTAGACCATTATGTACGTGAAGATCTAAAGTTGGGATCACCTCGTACCATGGGAATAGTTCGTCCGCTAAAGGTAGTGATTACAAACTACCCAGAAGGACAAGTAGAAATGCTAGATGCGGAAATTAATCCTGAAAATCCTGAAATGGGTCTAAGACAAATTCCATTCTCTAGAGAAATTTACATTGAGCAGGATGATTTTATGGAGGAGCCTCCTAAAAAATACTTCCGTTTATTCCCTGGAAATGAAGTTCGATTAAAGCATGCATATTTCATAAAGTGTGAGGAATTCATTAAAGACAAAGACGGAAACGTAATTGAAATCCATTGTACGTACGATCCAGAAACAAAGAGCGGCACAGGCTTCACGGGTCGTAAAGTTAAGGGCACGATACACTGGGTTGAAGCCACACAAGCCGTTCCAGCAGAATTCCGATTATATGAACCACTACTATTAAATGAAGAAAATGAAGCAGTGGAAGAAACTAGTACCGAAAGAGAATCAGAAAAAACTTTCCTAGATTACATCAACCCGAATTCTCTTGAAATACTAAAGGGATTTGTAGAGCCAAACCTTAAAGATATTGCCATACAAGAAAAACTACAATTCTTTAGACATGGTTACTTTAATGTCGATCCAAAACATACGACAAAAGATAATCTTGTTTTTAATTTAATTGTTTCATTGAAGAGTTCGTTTAAACTTTAGGGACGAGGGGACAGGTTGTGGCCACTGAAAAAGTAGTTACTTAAGAAAAACGAGCTATTTTAAAGAGTCTATGTTGATTGGAGCGGAAGGTACGAGACTCCTGCGGGAGCAGCGGGACAGGTGAGACCCCGCAGGCGCTAGAGCGACGAGGAGGCTCACCGCCCGCCCCGCGGAAAGCGAGCGTCCTGGAGCGGAAATCAACAGGTATACTAACATATACTTTTAAAAATATGGATTTTTTCAGTGCCTTC
>JBFILZ010000135.1:0-7576 GCA_041611945.1 Bacillus sp. (in: firmicutes) | reverse complement strand
GGCTGGAAAATAAATCGAATGGTTCCCTTCGGAATAGAATTCAGCGAATTTAAGACATTTATGACACCAACAACCATCGCCATATGTGCATCATGTCCACAAGAATGGTTAGCTCGAAATTCACCAGCCACTTCCTGCCATAATGCATCAATATCCGCTCGTATAGCTACAACTGGTTGTCCCTCACCCATTTCACCGACGACCCCAGTAAAATCCTCAAATGTTCGCACACGACACCCTTGTTTGACGAGGATAGTTGAAAGGTATTCGGTTGTATTCGTTTCCTCCCAGCTAATCTCAGGATGTTCATGTAAATAATTAAACGTATCTATTATCGTTTTTCTGTACTTCTCAACCACATTTCTCATATAGATAACTCCTTAAATTTTTCTTAAGTAACTATTTTCTTAGTGAACTCCTAGTTTTTTGGGGTTTTCTTTTGGATGGTTACGATTACAACACCTGCTACAATTAAAATTCCACCAACATAGAAGTTAATATCCAGTTGCTCATTTAGTAATGCCCATCCTAAGAAGGCTCCTACAATTGGTTGGAAAAAGAAGAACAATGAGCCTATACCAGCATCCAGGAGTTCCATCCCTTTATTCCAAAGAAAGAACGCTCCGGCAGTTGATACTATTCCTAGATAAAGAATGCCCAAAATGATTAAAATACTTTGATAATATACATCGTTTGATTGAAGTTCCCATAGCATTAATGGCGTTGTAAAGACAAGCGCAAATAATACAGCATATGTGGTGATTGTTAGTGATGAGAACCGTTTAGACGCAATTTTCACGTAGACTGATAATAATGCCCATGTAATGGCAGCTCCTACTAATATTAAGCTACCTACGTAATAGGTGCTAGCATTGGTATCCCAACCGATTAAAATAATTACTCCCAAGGTTGCTAGAATCATCGAAATAATCTTTCGAATAGTTATCTTCTCTTTTAATACAAATCTTGCAAAAATAACAATAAATGCTGGTGTTGCCGAGGTAATTAATGCACCTGTATGCGCATCTGTTAATTTTGTACCAATGAATTGAAAGGAAATGGATGCAAAATAGCCGATAAATCCAATCCAGCCTAGTAGTACCCAGTCTCTTTTATTTAGTATAATCCGTTTTCCACTTTTAAATTGAACGGTTTTTAAAATAGCAATTAATACAATAAAAGCAACTACATATCGTAACCACACTAAAGTTAATGGTGGAATGAAGTCTAAAACATATTTACTAACTACATACATTCCGCCCCACAAACTTGCGGCTAAAGATAAGCATATTGCTCCAAGTACATTTTGTTTCATTCTAATACATGCCTCCGTCTATTTAAAAAATGCTAAGCACATATCCTTCTAATGACTGTTTTTAAAGACGAATTAGACACTTTCGGCATCAGAAAATATATTAGTAGTCTACTTTTATTCGACCGCTACATCTAACATGGAAATAATATGTTCCATTAAAATATCCCCTCAATTTTAACATAATTTTCAGAAATATCTCCTTGTTTTTTGACTAATCTATCTGGCGATTAGTAAGGATTTTTTTAAAAATTATTGTCTGGTTATTTCAAGCTACTTCCAACTTGATTGTAGATAAGAAAGATAACTCAAAATACTATTTTTAATTTTGGCTACCCTGAAAATAAGGGGATCTTCGTTCCAGAACACTTGCTTTCCGTGGGGCGGACGGTAAGCAAATTCTTAACGCCTTTGCTGACTGACCTGTCCCGCTGCTTTCGCCGGAGTGGCGCGGCCTTCTACTTCAATCAACTTCTTAAAGAATCAACAAGGAGCATTAAGAAAGCCTTTATTTTATATATGGTTTTTCAGATCACTATTGACCTTCATGTCGAGAAACAAAGATTTAACTCGATTTAATTAACAAGACAATTATACCAATATAGGGTATAATAATAATTTACAGAATTATCAAAAAAATTCTAAAATTATAGGAGGAATCTATGTATCAATTAAAAGAAAAAGAAATGCTATTCATATACACAGGGCCTGATGGCTCAGGAAGAAAAACGTTAGCTAAAATGGTGTCAACAGCATTTGACCTCGAAACAGTCCCGTCTTTCACTACGCGCGGCCCCCGGCCCTTTGAAAACAACGGAAGTGATTATCACTTTGTAAGTGAGGAAACGTTTCTTCAAATGAAACAGCAGGATGAATTTCTAGAAAGTGTTCAGTTTCATGGATCTTATTATGGAATTCGTGAAATTGATATTAAAAATATTTTTAACACCCATAAAATTATTTATTTAACAATGAATATTGAAGGCGCACAGCTATTAAAAGATTTGTATAAGAATCAAGTTGTTCAATTTTTCATCTCGGCTGACAGGGATACCGTTATACAAAGGCTAAAAGACCGTGGTGAAGATGAGTTAGCCATTAAACTCCATATGGATGACTACGATAAAACGATGGCCTATAAAGATAAATGTGAACATGTATTTGAAAACTATGATTTACCTCAAGTTTCTTTCCAAATTAGTGAAGTCATTGAATCCTATTTAGACAGAAATTTAACAGAAACAGATTATTGATTAGTAGCATTTGCTCTGGTTAATGCAAAAGGATTTGTGAACTATTTGAAAAGTAATGTGAATTTTTATGGTAATCAAAAAAGAAGTGAAAGTCTTCTCCTCAATTAGGAGATACGTCTTTCACTTCTTTTTTGATCAATTGGTATGATTTCAATTTGAGTACAAAAATCACCCTATTTCTACCAAATCACTTTCGGGATTTATATGGAATTGGGCAAGGTATCCATCCCCTTGCCCTTTTATTCCGTTCATTAATCATTCGTATTAAGTTAAGAATTGTGTCCCTACTTACCTTTTTTCTTGTTTGCTACTTCGAGTGCCCGGTCTGTTTCTTTTGCCGCTTGGTCAAGTGCTTCTTGAGGATCCATTCCTTGGTACAGGTATTCCATTGCCGTTACTACCTTTTGTCTTGATTCAGGAAATACTGAAATTAGAGCCCCTTGTGTTGCAGTTGTTGCCTTTGTGTCACGAAGTTGGTCTACTGTAACCTTTAGTTGTGGGTATTTTGCCCATTGCTCTTTTACGATATCAGTCTCATATGCTGATGGATTAATGGCGAAATACCCTGTTTTAACATGCCATTTTGCTTGGACTTCAGTACCTGATAAGTATTTCATGAATTCCCATGCTGCCTTTTGTTTAGAATCTTCTATCCCGTTAGCCATCCAAAGTGAAGCCCCTCCGATGATCACTCCTTGACGCTCAACATCGTCAGGTATTGGTAGGTATGACACACCTACTTCAAATGGTGCCTTATCAATAACACCTCTAACCCCAGCTGATGAGTCTAAATACATGGCGATTTTTCCAGATTGGAATGCAGCCCGCATATCATCCCATGTGGTACCAACATTATAAAATGAACCATCCTTATACATATCACTAATTAATTTAAATACACGTAGACCTTTTTCATCATTAAATATTGCTTTTGTAGCTTCGCCATTACGACCATTATCGTTATCTACATAAAGCCCACCTTGCGCAGCTAATAGCTCTTCAAAAAACCAACCATAGTTTAAAATTGAAAATCCATATTGGTCTGTACCTTTTGTTAGTTTCTTACCTGCAGATTTAAGTTCACTGTATGTCAAAGGTGCTTTTTCAGGATCTAATCCTGCATCTTTAAATGCATCTTTGTTATAGATCATAACCGGTGTTGATGAATTGAAAGGCATAGAATATTGCTTTCCACCAACAGAATAATAATTGAAGATATTTTTCTCCCAAACTGAAGTATCGTATTTCTCTTCATCTATGAATTTTTGCACCGGTTGCACTTTCCCACTATCAATCATATACTTTGTGCCAACTTCGAATGTTTGCATGATTGTTGGTGCGTCCTTTGTTCCAGCAACTGTGTTAAATTTGGTCAGTGCCTCTTCATAAGTTCCTTGGAAAATTGGCAAGACCTCTATATCTGATTGTGAATTATTAAAATCAGTCACAATCTCGTTTAAAACTGTTTCAAGAGCACCACTCATGGCATGCCAGAATACAACTTCCGTTTTTCCTGCTGCAGGTTTCTCTTTTTCACCTTCAGGGGTTTTTTCCTTTTCAGTTTCAGGTGTTACAACTGTAGGATCTGAGTTTGACCCTGAACAAGCACCAAGGATAATGAGCAACAAGAGAGACATCATGATTAAGAGGATTTTCTTCAACATGGACACCGCCTTTTCATTTTATAGCTCCTTGTGTGAGCCCTTTCTGCAAATGCTTCTGACCTAGGAATAAGAGTAGTAAAGTTGGAAGGATTACAACGATTACTGCTGCCATGACCACCCCCCAATCCGTAGCGATTTCTTGAGTTTGCATCTGCTTAAGACCAATTTGAACGGTTCTCGCTGATTCGTTGTTGGTAACTAGTAGTGGCCAAAGATACATATTCCATGTTGTTAGGAAACTATAGATTCCAAGAGTAATTAAACTTGTTCTAGAAATGGGTATAACGACTTTCCAAAAAAACTTAAATCTACTAATACCAGCAATCTGTGAAGCTTCAAATAACTCTTTCGGTATTATTTTAAACTGTTGTCTTAATAAAAACGTTCCAAATGCTAAGGCGAAAAATGGAACGGTTAAACCTGCATAAGTATTTAACCAGCCCAGTTTTTGGATGGTCAAAAAATTCGGTACCATCGTCGCTTCCCATGGAATCATCATTGTTGATATAAATAGAAAGAAAATCATATCTCTTCCTTTAAAAGGGATGAAGACAAAGGCGAATGCAGCTAAACTAGACACAAGTAACTGAAATACCATCACTACAACAGATACATAAAAACTATTCCATAGATATCTTACAAGGGGAACTTTATCAAACGCTGATAGGTAATTTTCTAGAGTGAACCTAGCTGGAATTATTTTCCCTTGCAACACCTCTCCACCTTGCATAAAACTAATCATAAAGGCAAAGAAAATTGGAAACATCATCACACTTGTCATTACGATCAGAAGTGTATATAAAATGAATTTTCTATTTAGTCTCACTGATAATGTACCTTCCTTTCTCCAAGCTTAAATTGAAGAATGGTAACAAACAGAATACAAAAGAATAATAATGTTGCTTGGGCACTTGCAGACCCAATATTAAAATTAATAAATGCTTCCTTATAGATGGAGTAGACAATTACATTTGTAGTCTCGATCGGACCACCCTTTGTAAGAATATCGATTTGTCCAAATGTCTGAAATGAATTTATGAGCGAGACTGTCAGGATGAAGAAGATAGTTGGTGATAACATCGGGATGGTAATTTTCCTTACTTGGTACAAATAACTTACCCCTGCTATTTGGGCATTTTCATATAAATGCTCATCAATATTTTGTAATCCACCTAATAAAATGAGGAACGCAAATCCTGTATTCATCCAGATCGTCGACACCGCAACGGAAATTAGTGCATATTTAGGGTCTAGTAACCACTGAATCTCTGAAAAACCGAAGGACTCTATTACTCTATTGAAAATACCAATAGCTGGATTATACATAAACATCCAAATTACCGATGAAGCGGCAACACTCATTCCCATTGTTGAAGAGAACATTGTACGAAAAAAGCCGATTCCTCTTAATTTTTCATTTGCTAAAAGGGCTAAAAATAGTGCAAGAATGAATCCTACTGGAACCGTATATGCAACGAATAAAAAGGTTGCTTTAATACTTTTTGTAAAACTAGTCGACTCAAACAGATAGGTGAAATTTTCTATCCCCACAAATGCAAGAGGAACACCTTGACCATCTGTTAAAAAAAAACTTAAGTAAAGTGTCCGGATCATTGGGTAAAATAGAAATACACTGAATAATATGATTGATGGGAGTAAAAATAGTATTCCAACCAAGAAATCTGGCACCCTTTTTTTCACTCTTGCTTCTTTACTAGTTTGGACAGAATGAGTATGAGCACCTTTTAACTTACTGCTCATTCCTTTACCTCCTTACTCCTCATAAGAATTGATTGATCCTCAACCACGTTTGAAATACACTCACCATTTTCGATATCAAATAAAAAGATGTCATCCTCTTCAATGAATATAGGCACTTGTTCTCCCACCTTTATATCCCATTGACCATTCCATTTTGAAATCCATTGCTCACCTTGACCAATATCAAACGTAAGTAATGTCTCGTCACCTAAAACTTCAACGTTTACAACGTTTACGAAGAAAGTGTTTTTATCTTCATGACCTGGTTGAAGCTTCTCTGGGCGGACTCCAACTGTAACTTTATTATTCATAGGGACTTTTGTGATTTCAGAATTTATCTGAATAGACATCTCTTCATTTATTAGAATTTTGCTTTCACTTAAAGTGCCGTTTATTAAATTCATAGGTGGTGCACCAATGAATGAAGCCACAAATGTATTGGTTGGATGATTGTAAATTTCTAAAGGACGACCCACTTGTTGGACTTCTCCCTCATTCAATATCATCATTCGATCAGCCATGGTCATTGCTTCAGTTTGATCATGGGTAACATAAATCATCGTTATTCCCAATTTTCGTTGAAGTTGCCTGATTTCAGATCGCATTCTCGCTCGAAGTTTGGCATCTAGATTGGAAAGTGGTTCATCCATTAAACAAATGGGAGTATGAGTGACAATTGCACGCGCTAACGCAACACGTTGACGTTGTCCGCCTGATAACTGGCGTGGCTTACGTTTCATTAACTCAGATAAACCAAGCATCTTTGCCGCTTCAACACTTCTCTTCTTTTGCTCTTGCTTGGATATTTTTTTTGTATGTAAACCAAATGTTATATTTTCCTCAACCGTTAAATGTGGATAAAGGGCATAGTTCTGAAAAACCATTGATAGATTCCGCTGATTCGGTTGTAATTTAGTGGCATTTATTTCACCTATCCATATTTCTCCACCTGATACATCTTCAAGACCTGCTATCATTCTCAGCATGGTACTCTTTCCACACCCAGAGGGCCCAACTAAAACAAAAAACTCTCCAGGATCAACTTTTACATCAATATTATTGATGACTTTATGTATACCATCGAAAGACTTACTAAGGCCAACTAACTCAACCTGTTTCAAACGCAAACCCTCCTCCACTTTTCTCATC
The DNA here is from genome assembly GCA_041611945.1 of Bacillus sp. (in: firmicutes). Lineage (GTDB taxonomy): Bacteria > Bacillota > Bacilli > Bacillales > SA4 > Bacillus_BS. Next base: position 437 of record JBFILZ010000135.1, on the reverse strand, counting down.
TGTTATACAATATGATACAAACCTGTTATCAAGAACATATATAGTAGAGTCTCGTCCACTAGGAAATTAGTAAAAAATGAAAAAGTGGTACAAGGTATTCATTCATTTCACACAAAAAAAGGCAAGGCATCAATGCTCATGCCTTACCTTTTCGTATAATAAATTACTAGTGATTATAATTAACTTGTAAAAACTATGGAATTCTTAAATTTCAAATACATAGGCTTTCTACGCGGTTATTCATTTCATTTTTGACAATATATTTTTTCAACTTTTTTAAAACTCATTTTCCAATAATAAGAATTAGTGCAATTTCTTGAATGGTTTATTGTTAATTTAACTTCTTATTCCAAAACAACGCGATTGTTCCTTCACCTGCATGCACTGCTAAAGAAGAACTGATTTCACCAAGGATAATCTCTACATTTGGAATTTCT
>JBFILZ010000134.1:0-7650 GCA_041611945.1 Bacillus sp. (in: firmicutes) | reverse complement strand
CAAGGCATGAATAGGAACTGGTTTGGCATGAATAGGCCTCAACTTGGCATGAATAAGCGACAACTTGGCATGAATAGGCCTCAACTTGGCATGAATAAGTACAGATATAGGGTTGTGCGCAGGGCCTAGGCATGAATAGGAACTGGTTTTGCATGAATAGGCCTCAACTTGGCATGAATAAATACAGATGTAGGGTTGTGCGCAGGGCCTAGGCATGAATAAGTACAAATAAAGGGATGTTAGATGCTTTTTGAACTTTTTATTTTATTAAACAATCGAGGAGGAATACTAGATTATTTGAAGAAATTGTATTTATGGATGAAAGGAGTGAGCAAGTGATATTGAAGAAAAGAACTGCCCCATTGAATTTACTGAAAGTCGAGGCACTTCGAAAAAGACTGTCTAATAATCATACCAGTTTCAAATCTATTGAAGATGAAGAATCTAGATTAAATGCAGGTTTTATAGGAGAAAAGTCACTCAACTACCCTCTAAGTTTCTTATCTAAGACTAATTACGCCATCTTTCATGGTCTCCGGTTAAAAAACGAATATACACACTTTCAGCTTGACACCCTCATTTTGTCATCAAATTTCTATATGATCGTCGAAGTAAAGAATTATGCAGGTACAATATTTTTTGATAAATCATTTGGTCAAATGACTCGCAAATTAAATGGGAAAGAGGATGGCTTTCAAGACCCGATTCTACAGGTTAAGAGGCAAAGGTCAAACTTCATAACATGGTTAAAAGAACAGAAACAATGTGTTATTCCTATAGAATATCTTGTAGTCATAAGTAATCCTCGAACAATTATAAAGGCTGCACCTGATTATACAGAACCAATTGAGAGGGTTACGATTAGTTCTAACTTTAATCAAAAGTTTCTGAAATATGAGGAGCGCTATAAGAGTGAAAAGGTGGATCGTAAAGAAATTAAGAGAATCTCAGGTTTGCTATTAAAAAAACATGAACCACTTGATTCGGACATATTAACTCAATTCCAAGTTTTGGAGGAAGAAATTTTAACTGGGGTACATTGCCCTAGTTGTTCCTTTCGACCAATGGAGAGAGAGAGAGGAAAGTGGAAATGTAAAAACTGTCTAATTAGCTCAAAAGATGCACATCTAGAAGCATTAAAAGAGTACTCACTTTTATTCGAAAGTACTATATCCAATAATCAAATGAGAAGTTTCCTCCATTTATCATCCGAAAAAGTTGCCTCATCATTATTAAAATCATCTAATTTTCCCTATTCAGGGAATGGAAGAAGTCGTATCTATCACCTCCCTATTATTGAAAACTAAGATTGGTCAATTTAACCTAAGTAGTCCCTGCCCATATTTCTTATTGCCGCCATCTCATAAAAGGAATACAATGAATTCTGGATTAAGTAAATGGGGAGGGTACATCATGCCAAGGAATCTGTGGCTATTACTGATTGGAATGGTTATTAATGTAACAGGTTCTTCTTTTTTGTGGCCACTAAATGCCATTTACATACATGATGTACTCGGTAAATCCTTAACAATGGCAGGTGTTGTTTTAATGTTAAACTCGGCATCTGGTGTCATTGGAAATTTAATTGGTGGTTATATGTTTGATAAATTTGGTGGGTATCGTTCCATCCTCATCGGTGTTATAACAACTATGTTTGCAGGAATAGGGCTGGTCTGGAATCACGAATGGTCTTTTTATGTGGTTTTTCTCATTTTTTTGGGGTTTGGTTCAGGGTTGGTATTTCCTTCCATGTATGCATTAGCTGGATCTGTTTGGCCTGAGGGTGGAAGAAAAACGTTTAATGCGATGTATATTGCTCAAAACATTGGAGTAGCAATAGGTGCTTCCTTGGGCGGATTCGTTGCAGGTTATTCGTTTGAACTAACATTTATAGCGAATGCACTTATGTATGGGTTATTTTTTGTCCTAGCCCTTATTTCGTATAAAAAAATTCACGGTGATCAATCGAAGCAAATGAATATACTTCAGCAATCAATAACGATAAAGAATAAAACAAAATATAAAGCTTTACTTGTTCTTTGTAGCGGGTATGTCCTTTGTTGGATGGCTTATGTACAGTGGCAGTCTAACATTGCTGCACACACACAGAACTTAGGTGTTTCTTTACATGAATATAGTTTGTTATGGGCGATAAACGGTGCACTCATTGTTTTGGCACAACCACTTGTATCAATTGTTGTCCGAGTTGTTGCAAAAACGTTAAAATCACAAATTATTATAGGGTTAGCAATTTTTATCGTTTCGTTCATCTTTGTGTCAAATGCAACTCAGTTTACTGGCTTTTGTGTAGCGATGATTATTTTAACAATAGGGGAAATGTTTGTATGGCCGGCTGTGCCAACAGTTGCTAATGAGCTTGCCCCAAAAGGACGAGAAGGCTTTTATCAAGGTGTAGTGAATAGCTCAGCAACCGGGGGGAGAATGCTAGGGCCTGTGGTAGGTGGAATAATGGTTGATCTTTATCATATTCAAGCGCTATTTGTGCTACTAGGATTTTTATTGTTCCTGTCCATTTTCACAACGATGTTCTATGATCGCGGATTGAAAAAAGAAACAGAAAAAGAACAAACAAATGGTTTAGCTGTTTAAAAAATATTTTTTGAGAAATACTTTAATAAAGGCTTGATGTTTGGAAGGTTTTTCTTTAAAATACAATACAAACCTAATAATGAAATTAAACAGTGATAAGGAATAGTAATGATAATAAATGGTCTAGAGAGTTGACGGTAGGTGCAAGTCAATCCATAGCTATCATGAACTCACCTTTTAGTTTCAATTATGAACAGTTCGAATGATGAACCTAGTAATTATTGACGTGTATCCGCGTTAAGGAGTCAAGTGAATGCACAAAGCATTAATTTGGGTGGTACCGCGGGAATATATGACAAAATCTCGTCCCTTTCTAGGGACGGGATTTTTTTATTTTTTATGCTTTTTTAAACGAGATTGTTGTTTAACCCAGAGTGTGATGCTCGCTTTGTGGTGGGCGCGTGCGGGATGTTTTAACTATCCTGCTAATCCCACAGACATTGTATATGCTTTCATGAATTCTCACCTAACTTAGGAAACAGGGTAGCATATATTTCGGGAGTTTCACAAGGCTTCATAAAACTTCGTTTAGCAAGCAACATTGAGCTTAAACCGAGCCTTTTTAGTAGGGGTCATTAGTATACAAGTTTTAATCATACAAAGGAGGAATAAACAAATGTCGTTCAATCATCAAAAGATCGAAAAGAAATGGCAACATTATTGGGAGAGTAATCAAACGTTTAAAACAAAAGAGGAAGAGGGTAATCCGAAGTTTTTTGCATTAGATATGTTCCCTTTTCCATCTGGAGCAGGTTTACATGTTGGTCATCCAGAGGGATATACAGCTACAGATATTGTATCTAGGATGAAAAGAATGCAAGGATTCAATGTATTACATCCTATGGGTTGGGATGCGTTTGGTTTACCAGCTGAACAATATGCGCTAGATACTGGGAATGATCCAGCTGAGTTCACAGAACAGAATATAAATACGTTCCGCAGGCAAATTAAGGAACTAGGATTCTCATATGACTGGGATCGTGAAGTCAATACAACAGATCCAACTTACTATAAGTGGACACAATGGATATTTCTTAAACTTTATGAAAAAGGATTAGCCTATATTGATGAAATCCCTGTAAACTGGTGTCCAGCACTTGGAACTGTGCTATCAAATGAAGAAGTTATTGATGGAAAAAGTGAACGAGGTGGACACCCAGTTGAGCGTCGTCCAATGAAACAATGGATGTTAAAAATTACTGCTTATGCAGATAGACTTATTGACGATTTGGATGATCTTGATTGGCCAGAGAGCTTAAAGGATATGCAACGCAATTGGATAGGGCGCTCAGAAGGAGCAAATGTTTCATTTGAAATTGAAGGACATAAAGAAAGCTTTACTGTCTTCACGACCCGTCCTGACACTCTTTTTGGTGCAACATACGCGGTACTAGCTCCTGAACACCATTTTGTGGATAAAATTACGACAGCTGATCAAAAAGTTGAAGTAGCTTCATATATCGAAAAAGTTAAGACCAAAAGTGATTTAGAAAGAACCGAGCTATCAAAGGAAAAAACAGGTGTATTTACTGGGGCATTTGCGATAAACCCAATCAACGGTGAAAAAATGCCTATATGGATTGCGGACTATGTTCTCGTAAGTTATGGAACGGGAGCCATCATGGCAGTACCTGCTCATGATGAAAGAGATTATGAATTTGCTCAGAAATTCGAACTTCCAATTAAAGAGGTTGTAGCAGGAGGAGACATCACTAAAGAAGCTTTCACAGGTGATGGTAATCATGTTAATTCTGAATTCTTAAATGGTCTAAATAAAGAAGATGGAATAAAAGCGACAATAAAGTGGTTAGAAGAAAACAAGAAAGGTGAAACAAAAACTTCTTTCCGCCTTCGTGATTGGTTGTTTAGTCGTCAGCGCTACTGGGGTGAACCAATCCCAGTCATCCATTGGGAAGATGGAACAATGAGTTCTGTACCAGAGGAAGAATTGCCATTATTGTTACCAAAAACGAAAAACATCCGTCCATCTGGAACAGGTGAGTCACCTCTAGCCGCTATAGAGGATTGGGTTAATATTACTGATCCTAAGACTGGAAAAAAGGGGAAAAGAGAAACAAATACTATGCCGAACTGGGCTGGGAGCTGCTGGTATTACCTTCGTTATATTGATCCGAAAAATAGTGAAGAGCTTGCAGATCCTGAAAAATTAAAAAAATGGCTACCAGTTGATATATATATCGGTGGTGCTGAACATGCAGTACTTCATTTGCTATATGCTCGTTTCTGGCATAAGTTCTTGTATGATATTGGTGTAGTTTCAACCAAGGAACCATTCCAAAAGCTATTTAACCAGGGGATGATTCTTGGAGAAAACAATGAAAAAATGAGTAAATCTAAAGGTAATGTTGTTAATCCAGATGATATTGTTATAAGTCATGGTGCGGACACTCTTCGTCTATATGAAATGTTTATGGGACCACTTGAAGCGTCAATTGCTTGGTCAGAGAATGGACTTGATGGATCACGTCGTTTCTTAGATCGAATTTGGAGATTGTTTGTAGAAGAGAACGGTGAGCTTAGTCAGAAGATTAAAGATGTTGGTGGTAACGGCTTAGAAAAAATCTATCACCAAACAGTTAAGAAAGTAACTGAAGATTACGAAGGTCTTCGCTTTAACACAGCTATTTCACAAATGATGGTATTCATTAATGAATCATACAAAACACAAGAACTACCTTTGGAATATATGAAAGGTTTTGTAAAACTTTTGTCTCCAATTGCTCCACACATTGCAGAAGAACTTTGGGGTAAATTAGGATCTAATGGTACAATCGCATATGAAACCTGGCCTGCATTTGATGAAGGCAAATTAGTAGAAGATGAAGTTGAAATTGTCGTTCAAGTGAATGGAAAACTAAAGGCAAAGCTTTTAGTTCCAACTGGAGCATCTAAAGAAGAAATGGAAGCAATTGCTCTAGCTGACGAATTAATTAAAGATCAAATTGATGGAAAAACGATTAGAAAAATTATTGCGGTCCCTGGTAAATTAGTAAATGTAGTAGCAAATTAAAGAAAAGAGGCAGCTTGCTGCCTCTTTTCTTGATTTAAAGTTAGACTAAGAAGTAGAATAGACGGTAGTAAAACAATCATACATACGAGAGGATGTTACATTCTTTGGAGCAAGAAATTATGATAATAACTACAGCAGAAGTACAGAAAAAATTAGCTGAAAATGAAAATTTGCAACTAATTGATGTTCGTGAACATGAAGAAGTAGCCTATGGAATGGTACCTGGAGCAAAACATATTCCAATGGGTGAAATTCCAGTTAGATTGGAAGAGCTTGACAAAGAGAAGGAGTATATATTTATTTGTCGATCAGGTAGAAGAAGTGAAAATGTTTGTCACTATTTACAAGAGCAAGGGTATAAGTGTATAAACATGGCTGGCGGTATGCTTGACTGGGAAGGTGAGACAGAGTTACCTTCTTAGAAGAGCTAAATAAAATGTTACAAAGACAGAATTAAACTTCTCTATGAAAACAACCTTTCTCAATAAGGTCGTTTTTTATTTTTAGTCTCTCTTAAACGTTTTTGTTGATTTCAGCTACAGGATGCTCTGATGCTCCGGGCGGGTGAGCCAACTCGGCACAAGAGCGTGTTTGAAGGGATAAAATACTAAACCCCATGTCTCAAGACAAGGGGTTTAGTATTTTATTACTACCTTTTTAATGCCATCGCATTCTTCCCAGCGGTCATTCCTGCTAAACGTCCGGTGACAAAAGCTGATGTAATGTTATATCCCCCAGTATAGCCATGAATATCTAAAATCTCTCCGCAAAAATAAAGGCCATCAACTAATTTTGACGACATTTCATTTGGGTTGATCTCTTTAACAGAAACACCACCTCCAGTTACAAAGGCTTTTTCAATAGAAAGGGTACCATCTACAAAGAACGAAAACTGCTTACAGCTTTTAACAAATGCTCTTAGTTTGTCATGGGAAATATGATGAAATGTTAATAGCTCATCTAATTCATTTTGCTGCAAAAGGAATAATAAATAGCGTTCGGGAACTATCCCTTTAAGAACATTTTTGAGTGCTTTATTTGGTTCATCTTTTAGTAGTCCAATTATCTCTTGAAACAAGGCTTCCTCAGACTTGGATGGAATAGCATCCAGTCTCATGGTAATCTTTTTCGTGTTTGTTTTTTTCTGTTCTTTGACTACATACTGACTACATCTGAGAACGGCAGGACCTGAAATGCCAAAATGAGTGAAAATCATATCCATCTTATGAGTAATAATAGCCTTCCCTTTCGCATTGAGTACACTTAGTGCAATATCTCTAAGTGATAATCCCTGTAGGGTTTTTTGGATAATAAATGGCTCATTTGAAGTCAACGGAACCTCTGTTGGGTAAAGATCGGTTATCGTGTGGCCAGCTTTTTCAGACCAAGCATATCCGTCACCCGTTGAACCTGTATGTGGTACGGATTTCCCACCAACCGCAATGACCACTTGTTGGCATTCGAGAGTCTTCCCATTCTTCAGCTTCACAGATTTAGTCTGATCATCTTCGAAATCAATGGTTTCTACTGGAGTATTCGTCCACATGGTCACATTAAGTTTTTCTAATTTACTTAATAAAGCATTAACCACAGATTGAGCTTTATCCGTTATAGGAAACATCCGACCATGATCTTCTTCTTTTAATTGGATCCCTAATCCCTCGAAAAAAAGAATAATATCTTCATTGTTAAAGATGGAAAATGCGCTATAAAGAAAACGACCATTTCCCGGGATATGTTTAATAATCTCATCAACAGGTAAACGATTTGTTACATTGCAACGTCCACCACCTGAAATTGCCAACTTTCTTCCTAATTTATCACCTTTGTCTATTAATAAGACATTTGCTCCTTCTTCTCCGGCAGCGATAGCTGCCATTAATCCAGATGGCCCTCCACCAATGACAATAACATCAAATTTCATACAAGATCCTCCGCAATCATTAATATAAAGAGAATATCATGTTTAGTAAAAAAAGAAAAATCAAGCTCAGGCTTGGCTGAATGTT
>JBFILZ010000133.1:0-7658 GCA_041611945.1 Bacillus sp. (in: firmicutes) | reverse complement strand
TTTAAGATAGCTTGAAAAGAGTAAGGCTTACTTCTTGGTGTTAAAGGTCTATCTATAAGATTGGTTGTCCAGTTTCCAGAACCATCAGCAATGATTTTCTTATAGAAATAACCATCAATCAATAGATCAAATGTTGCATTTGCTGATGCTTTTCCGACAACTGTTGGTGTCTGAATTTCAGCACTTGTTGAAGTAATCGATGTTATGGATATTGTTCCACCTAAATATTTAATGGTTTGAGTATCTGATACTGTTTGGTAATTCGAATCTCTTACCTTGATAATATATGTTTTTCCTGGTATAAGCTTCGCTATTTCGGTTGGAATAAAGGTGTTGGTCCAAGGGCTACTGTTGGCATTTTTATTTAATACTGAAGTTACTGCGGTGTTTAGATTTGTAGATTCAAATATTAGTAAATCTATCTCTTGTTTTCCTCCACCACTTCTAGCATACGTACCAGTAAAAGTACTAGGGAAAGTAAACGTACTATAGCTTTCCGGGCCATTTATCGTAACATTTGAGCTACCCAAAACAATATTCTTTTGAATAGTAGCAGTTTGTCCATTTTCATTTAGAACTCTTGCTTGGATGACATATGTGCCTTCCGTCAAAATTTTTGTGAAACCCGTTGCTGACCAGCTATTATTTATTACAGAGATTAGTTTCGTTTCTGAATCGTTATTAGGTGTTTGGATAGTCAGTGTAACCTGGCTTCCACTTGCAACCTTAGACGTTGTACCTGATATCGTTGTTGGAGCAGAAGTATAACTATCTGCAAGGTTTGTAAATGCAATGGCGGGATTATAAATAGATATTGGTGATAATTTCACAAAGGAACCTAAGCCTCCGTCCTCACCATCTTTATTAATAACAGAAAGATTTGCAGACTTAGAGCTAGCAAAGTGAAATTGAAGAACAGAGTCGGCTGTGATAGATAAGTTAGAAACGTCAGAAATACTGGCGATAGGGACTTGATAGTCTAAGAAATAATCGCCGTTTGTGTCTTCTGTAACTCTAGTTCCGGGAACTGAGGTAGAAGTCGTGCTATAAATTTCACGCACATCCGATCCGTTAGCATTAGATGCATACACATAATCCTTATGAGGGGATTTTCCATTTAGGCCTACTGTAGCAATATGATTTCCATTTTGTGCAATCTTAACTAGCCAGACAGATGATAAATATCCACCCTTGGCAGCATCTCTCGGATCTCCGAGTAACCTCATTCTAAAATATAGATTGTTTTCATCTCCAGATACATAGAATGATGGTCTGTCTCCTTTACCCTTTAATGCTCCACTTGAAAAATCCACATCATCTGGGCTTATACCTGGTTCGTTTGATGGATCATAAATAATGTTACCGGAAGAATCAGTGTAAGCGATGTAACTAGACTCACCGGGCCAAGTAATCGTTGTCGTTCCTTCTGCATTCACAATATGAAGATGAGGAAGAAAGTTCATGATCATTAGTATTACAGCTAACCAACTTGCTATATATTTCTTTATGTTTCTTTTTAACATTTAAATAACTCCTATTCTTTACTAATCTACTAATATAGCTTAAACTATTAAATTATTTTATCTCCACTTTCACAGTGTCAAAAGGCTACTTACTATTCATGTAATGTAACCCATATTTTTAATATTAGTTTTATGTAAATATAGACTATTAGTACTATAACAATCGTACTATACCATATTGGAAAATTTTTTTACACTTCCTTTTTAAGATTATTTTTCAAGTAAGAATGAACTATTATCTTGATATATTACCAACTTCATTCATCTACTCTTTATACAAGACGGCTTGCCTACTTTGTACGATTTGATATAAATCGTACAATGAATTTACTATTTAAACATAAAGATAGGATTGAGTATATTTACTGTAAATATTAATGGGATTAAGGATTCTAAAGCTACTAGGGTCAAAAAAGAAACAAATACGATGCTTTCGTAGAAAAAAGCCGACTCCTCTTCCTTTTTTAGGAATAAAAGTCGGCTTTTTCTTTGTTAATCATTACTATGTTCTAGAGATCGGTAGATTGTCTGTGACCTCAGAAAAACCAGCCTTTTTTTATTATTAATTTCTTCTGGTATCTAGAAATCTATTTTTATTAATCCCACTGTGTTTTCAACATTTACGTATCCCGCACCATAGGTATTATTATCCCCTAAACTCACTGCTCCCGTTTTTAAATAGTATTTGATTTGTTTGGGGGTTAAGTTTGGTTCTAACTCGATTAGTTGAGCAATTACACCCGCGCAAATGGGTGTAGACATTGAAGTTCCTGATAACACAAAATAATCCTTATCTATACGGTTTCCTTTTTGGAATTTATCTAAATAAGAATTAGGAGCTCTAGTAGATACTATGTTTACACCTGGTGTTACAACATCAGGTTTTATTTCATTATAAATAGTAGGTCCACGACTTGAAAAACGCGCTATTTGATCATCATCACCTACTGTATTTTGATCATCCATTGCACCTACAGTTATGACTTGATCACTTAAGCCTGGACTGGCAATAGACTCTGGTGCATCTCCACTATTTCCAGCTGCAACACATACTGTGATCCCTGCATTCCAAGCACTTTCTACTATTTGTACCATCGGGTCATTATTTTCTTGATCATATCTTTGCGCTTCACTTCCTAAAGACATTGATATGATATTTATTTTATTGTCATTATCTCCATTATTATAGTCAATGCACCACTGGACACCATTCATAACCGTTGATAAGGAACCCGATCCTATTTTATCTAAAACCTTAACACCAATCAAGTTGGCCTCATACGATGGTCCTTTAAAAACTCCATTTGACGCTAAACCATTACCTGCTGCATCACCAGCGCAATGTGTTCCATGACCATTATCATCATAAGGTTCTGTTTTATTATTAATAAAATCTTTAAATCCAATGATCCGGTCCACTAAATCTTGATGCGGATAAATCCCCGTATCAATGATAGCTATAGTAACCCCTTTTCCGGATAGTTTCGTAGAGTTATCTCGTTGATAAACTTGGTCAGCTCCAATTGTCGGTATGGCTACGTCTAATAGTGCATTCACTTCTCGATCTAAATAGATTTTATTTACATGATTACATGACGATAAGATAGACTCTATTGATTCAGCTGTTAAATAAGCACTACAACATGATACCGAGGGGAAATGATCTTTTATCGTATAATGGTGCTTTTTGGGTACATTATTTTCTATTTCTATCATTCCTTGTCCATGATTATGAAACTCAATGATTACAGGGAATTTTTTATAACGTTTCAACCAATTTTCTAACATCTTATGAAATGTACAAGGGGTATAACGAAAAGGACGATATAAATTAACCAACTTTTTTCTTAAATGGTAATCTATTTGTTTTCCATTTTTTCTAACTAATTGTACCATTGAAAATCCATACATTCTTTTTCCTCCTTTTCATATTTCTATTATTGTATGGTTGTATACAAATGTTGGAACGGTACTTGTACCAAGGTAATTTCACTATTTTTGATTCGATTCACACTAATTTCTAGTAAATTCACATAAAAGGAATGTTCAATTTATAAACTAAAATACTACCCAACACGAAAATGATATTAATAGAATGTGTTTAATAATTGTGGTTTTTGTGAACTTTTTTGTTAGTCTGCAAAAAGATGTCTAATATACTTGGGATTCTAAAATGAGTAGATATGAAATTAGTGCGTGGTTTACTGAGGGTGAATAGAGCATTGAAATAAAGAAACAAAGCAAAGGATGAACAGGTAAAAACACCTCTTTTTTCGTAATGAATGCAAAAGAGGTGTTTTATAGTTACATCATTTAAATTTGTAGTATTATGATTTTTGCTTATTCTTGAAATTATTAATTAAAGGAAAGATAGTCTATTAACACCACCTCTCACAAACGAAGGTAATTGAAGTGGAAGGTGTGTGACACTCAAGGAGCAAGTAAGTGCCCGAGGCAGCGGAAAGCGAGCACCCTGCAGCTAAATTCAACAACGTTAAACAGAGCCAAAAGTTAAATTATATTATCTACCAATTTTACCATCAAGGATCGCGTAAATCTTCCTATTTAAGAAAAATCAGACAAGGATTAACATCTTTTATTTGTTCCTTATTACCTTAAGCCTTTATTAATGTAACAATCAACTGGAAGCACTATCACTAATCTTACTATAGAGTCATGAGCATTAGTAGGAACTCCTTTATCCTCACCCAGTGGGCCACCAATTACTCTATATGCTATTTTACTAAATTCATAAACTTTACTGATTTGTCCCCAAGAAAAACCATCTACGAAAAAGAAAGGAACGGTTCTTTGTCATCCATATTGGATGCAGAAGAACCATTCCTTTGAGTTCTACGTTCGAACTTTTTATCTCCCCTTTTCTACAAAAAACATAGAAATGGCTCCTAAGCCAACATGTGTCCCAACAGAAACCCCCATTTGCATAATGTAGATTTCCCCAGAAAAATCAGTTTCCATTTGGACTTTTGATTTTAAATCTTCGGCAACTTGAATATCTGATGTATATCCAATGATAATAAATTCCGTGATTTCTTTGTCATTTCTGTTAATAAACTCCTGAACATAGTGCTTAAGTACTCTTTTACGACCTCTTTCCTTAGCAACTATCGCTCCTTTTCCATTTTTCATAGACATAATTGGTTTAAGCATTAATAGCTTCCCTATAAAAGCACTTGCATTAGAGAGTCTACCGCTCTTTATTAAGTGATCTAAATCGTCAACAGAAAGAAAGTGTTTTACATTTTTTTTATATTTTTCATTAAAATTGACTAATTCTTCAAACGTAGCTCCACGTTCTCTCAACATAGCGCTTTTTAAAATTAACCAACCACTTCCTTGACTCATACACTTTGAATCAACTACGTGTATTTTTATTGTAGAACCCGGAAATTCCTCATAAAAATAATCTTTCGCTAATACAGCTGATTGATACGACCCACTAGTTCCACTGGACATACAGATGCAAAGTATTTCTTTGTATCCATCGTTAACGGCATTATTTATTATTTTTAAATATTCGGATGGACTTGGCATTCCTGTTGTTGGAAACTCAGATAAGTCGCCCATAATTTTATAAAATTCATCTGGTTTAATATCTACCCGATCTTTATAAATTTTTCCATCTATACTTATTGTTAGGGGGGCTAAGTTAATATTATATAAATCAAGTATTTCGTTAGATAAATCACATGTAGAATCAGCCATTATTTTAATCATTTTTTTCCTCCAATAGGTATCTCTTCTATTATCTTAACCTATTCCTTAATAATCCTAATACTTATTTTTAAAAACTCCTTAGATTTTTTTCTTATTTAAGCTTAAATCAATCATTATCATGTAAATATAATACCGCTAAAGATGGAATTGGCTTCTTTGGCTTCCATAATACTCCTTATGTTCTATATGGAAAAACTGCAGGTGCAATTGCCTATGAAGTCTATTTTTCCACGAAAGGGAAGAAACCTATCAATGAACGACTCGAGCAAAGCGATAATTCTTTAGTGAAAATCAACAACCGTGTTCTACAGGATTCTACTTTTGGATACATAAAAGAACTATATCTAGATAAATCTAATGCAACTTAAATCTGAAGAATTAAATATTTATACAATTGGAAAATAAAAAACACTTGCTCAATGACAAGTGTTTTTTTACTGCAATTCTTAAATAAAACTATATTCTTCGCTATTTTTTGTCCAATCTTCAACCATGTTTACAAATACATCTACAATAATAGGATCAAACTGAGTTCCTGAATTATCCTTCAATTCTTCCATTGCTTGCTCTAGTGTTAAAGGAGTTTTTCGATAAGGTCTAGAGGAAGTCATCGCATGAAAGGCATCTGCCACAGAAACAATTCGTGCTCCCAAAGGAATTTGATCGCCTTTCAGCCCATTAGGATACCCTTTACCATCATAGCGTTCTTGGTGGAATTCCACATATTCTAAAACATCTTTTATCGATGACATATGTTCCAATATGTTTTTCCCGAGAGTAGGATGTTGTTTAATAATCTCAAATTCTTCATCTGTTAGTTTTGTAGGTTTATTCAGGATACTGTCCGGAACACCAATTTTGCCAACATCATGAAGTAATCCAGCAATAGTAATTCTTTTTATTTCTAATTCAGTTAATCCTAGTCCTGCAGCAATTGACCCACTATAACGACTTACTGTTTCAGAATGCTTTTGAGTGTATGAATCCTTTGCATCCATTGCTGCAGCAAAGGCAAAAATCATTTCCTTTACATGTTCGCTATCAAAAGCTTCTTCTTTCTCATTCAGGGTATCTCTACTGTTCTGACTTAAACCAACAGATGAAAGGGTCACTCTATTTCGCCCTTGAGCTTTTGATACATACATCGCTGTATCTGCACTAAAAATCAAGCCTTTCTTATCTTGTCCATTTTGAGGGAAGATGGAAACACCAATACTAACGGTTACTGGAAGTAGTCCTTTAGTTAATGGATAGGATGCAATGGACGATCTAATGCGATTGGCAACCTTCATAGCCATTTCAGAGTTGCACTGGGGAATTAATACGACAAACTCTTCTCCACCATATCGTGCAACTAAATCTTGTTCTCTAAGCTGCTCCCTTATCAGTCTCCCAACGGAACCTAGGATGCGGTCGCCTTCAAGATGACCTAACTTATCATTTACCCGCTTAAAGTGGTCCACATCTATAAAAAGAAGAGCAAACTCATCTTCTTCATTGCTACGTTTAATTTCTTGTTCTACCTGGGTATTAAAATAAAACTGATTGTATAAACCAGTAACTGGATCCGTAATGCTACTTACATGCCTGCTCTCTAGCATATCCGCCACCACGTTAAACTCTTGACCTAATTTGTCGATCTCGTCTTTTGCATTTTCAGATACAGATAGACGATGTGAATAATTCCCATTAAAGATATTATTAAACGCATCAGAAAGTCTCTTAATTCGAAGGAATACCATATTATTAATGAGTAAGTAAATAAGTGCGGCCACTAAAGCAATACATATAAAAGTAATAATGAGTAAATGATATAACGTTTGGGTAAGTAATTCATCTCTTTTTGTCGAGTTGAAGTATACACCTATAGTGGCATAGGGTTTATCTGATCCAACAATATATAACGGAGCTAAAATCTCCACTTGCTTTTGTTCCGTTTTTTCAATGAATAATGGCTCATTCGTAAACAAGGGCTCTATATCATGAGGATCTGCTTCCTTCCCTTTCTTAGCTGGATCTGTAGTGGCCGTCCTTATATATTTTTCACCTACGGGACTATAGAGCGTAACTTTTGCTATATCTTTATTATTTTCTAAAAGTCTATAAAATGTTTCCTCAACTTGTGAGGGCTTATTGTCAATAGTGTCTTTTGTACCAATGGACGCATTAACACTAGCAACTATCGATTTGGCTTCGTTCTCAAATGAGGTGTGAACGGTTTCTTTAAGGGATTGCAACACAAGTAAACCAAGCGTAAATAAGGAAAAAAGTAAAATACTAAGTACTCCTATAGTTAATCTGAACTTCAAACTTCCATTCTTTTTACTTAACTTTGTTTGAAAATCATTTGTTGTAGGCTTCATTATGTCCCTAATTCCCCTTTTTGAACTTTAGATG
>JBFILZ010000132.1:0-7690 GCA_041611945.1 Bacillus sp. (in: firmicutes) | reverse complement strand
CCATGAATTCTCACCGCACGAAGGAAATGCGGGAGTATTTTCGAGGAGTCTCGCGTTCTTCCACTTCGATCACTGCTAAAGAAATATATTGCTTATTTTCATACCTCATGGTGCAAAATTGTTTTCCATGAAGGTCTCTGTTTAACGTTGTTGTTGATTTCAGCTGAAGGATGCTCAATTTCCACAAGAGGGCAATGATCCTACTCGCCTCCGGTGTCTCCGAGTGGGCCACTACCTTGCAAGCTTGCAAGACATCGAATATACGTCCTCGAATTCTCACCGCTCGAAAAAAAATGCGATACCATGAGACAAAAAAAAAAGATTCAATAGAATCTCTTCCGGCTTTCTTTACCTATTTTAAAACTTTTGACAATCCTAACAAAATATAACTATGTCTGTTAATTGCTTCTTCAGGATACTTGCTTACCAAGGACGGCGCCTAAGGTTTTATACCCAAATCAGATTCCTATGGGCCGGTTCTCCCGAAGTACATCTAATAGGCTTCCAGTAGTTCTCACCGAACGAAGGCAATGTGATAGAATTTCCAAGGAGTCTCAGACTTTAGCAATAAAACTATATTTTCTATGAAAAAAGCCTTTTATTTTCTAAAGAAAATTGTAAACAATGACATACGATATTTTTTTTGTTTTTCTTTTTCTAGTTGAGATATGAGTGGTGTTCCTTGAAAGAACAATCCATTAGGTAAGACACCAACGTATTTATGGAATGGACTGATTTCTAGCCTTTTACTATTTTCACTGTTATATCTTTGAAGTATCAGTATTTTCTTATTCATAAAAGTCAATGGTTCTAAATCAATATCTACCAGTGGAAATTTACTTGAATACAATCTTGCTTGCCTTGTGGGTTCATTAAAAGCCTGTTTCTGTTCATTAGTTTCATCTAACACCTTGCCATCCATACTACTAATTTGAAGGGCATTACCAAAATAAATTGATGAAATTTTCCAACCTGTTTTCATTTTTTTTATGGTCACTACCTCGTATTGCTCATCATAGGTGACTGGACCTGAACCTGTAAACTTTTCATAAATATATATAGATTGAAGTTTATCGTTTACTATCATAGTTGTATCATTGTTATAAGAAAAGCTTGGAACGATATAGGCAGAAAAATCAGTGCCATAAAATATATATCCTTGATCTTCCAAAAACAAGTGTTCCATCATTAATTCATTAGCTAATTCATCTGACATATAAACTGTTAATTTAGTTTTAGCCTCATCCCATGAATGATGCTTTTCGGTTAATGAATACTGGGATTTATAGGCACTTTCTAAGAAATTTTGTACCCATTGTTTGTCCAAATTTTCAGTTGCAGAAACATTTTGATAATTATTGTACGAATTGAATAATAATATAGCTGTTAGGATAATTCCTATACGAAAAAATAACATCCGATTTTCACCTCCACGATTTACATCTTCCTTCATTACATTGAATTGTAACAATGTTCATTAGGAAATAGTGCTAGAATCGTTCGTAAAATACTGGCATGTTTAGACACTCTTTTTGTTTCTACTACTCATTTTCCCGAACTAATGCAAGATTAAACAAAATTCAACAAAAAAAATAAGACTACAACCCAAGTTGTACTCTTACCATTTTGATGTACTTGCATAATAAACAATAAATGAAATAACTAATAAAGCTGCAATCAAATAGGTTAGGAAAATAGGATTTCTTATACCCAAATATGGATGTTTGTGTGATTGCTCATGACCATCACTATCATTACCATTTGATTGGTACCTTGCATTCTTACCTATTTTCATTGTGTAAATGAAGGCTATTACTAATAAAAGAAGAGCAATGACACTTAAAACTATAGTTAGCATCGTCATATTATTCCCTCCACTTAATGAGTACTCCTCTTATAATTACACAAATAAGTGACGGTTATTCAAGTTTAAAAAAGCGCGTTTTTTTCATATAGGAATTCATACGTCAAGTCGACAAACAAAAACTGGTTTTGATTAATTGGAAAAGAAAACGTTCGAATAGTTTCTCCTGACTCAATATCACTATAGGAATCTGAAAGAATTCCTCGTTGTTCTAGTTTCATCCTCATTATATTTTCTAGAAAGTATGGCCTCCAACTCCAATTCTTTTCGTAATAGGATGGAAGAATAAACCACCCTTCCTCCATTTTCATATGATTGGCAGATTGCTGGAATCCATTTTCGTCACATATATAAATTCTAAAACTATAGTTTGATAGCTCTTTCGATATTGATTTAAGCAACTCATCGCCTTGAAGGTCTTTCTTATTTTTTATTAACAATCCCTGTATAATTTGTTGAAATTGTTCTGAAAGTTGATGTATATTTTGAATTTTTCTTTTTTCATGTTCAATAAAATTATTAATTTCTTCTCTAAGCTTATCCTTCAATATGTCCTCATTAATAAATGTAGGTCCTGGTTCTTGTAAATAGAAGCCTTGATAATATCTACCACCATTACTCCAAGCATACTGAAGTTGATATAAAATTTCTATCTCTTCGTACAATAACGCAGCTCCAATCTTCCTAGCTAACAATGAAAGAGAGTATAACACATCTTGAAAGGATGACTGGACATTGTTCTTTCTCAACAAATGTAAATCAACTTTTATTATATCTGGGCTTATATTTCCGATTCGATCAATATTTCCCGTTCCATTACCAACGTTATCCACAGCAATTTTTATTCCATAAGTGCGGTAATACATAAGTAAATGGTTAAGTTGTTCCATATCTCCAAGAAAATCATGCTCAGTTATTTCTAGTACAAGGTGATTAAGCGGAAAACCCTTGTCTTGATAGGTCTTGAACAAATTCAATAGAGACAAGCCTTGATCTTTCATCAAGAGATTAGGGTCTCTATTAATGAATAGTAGTGGACTTTCAGCTTGATTGAGCCAGTAATCCAATGCCTTCTTAACTACTAAATCATCTACTTCAAGCCGGTATTCATCTGGAATAGAGTTATCTAGAAAGAAAGGACCAAGACTTATGTATTCACTCTCTGTCTTAAATCTTCCTAATACCTCGTACCCCATCACTTTTCGCTCATCCGCAGTAAAGATAGCTTGAAAATGTGGGGTAACCTTGGATAAATCACTTAGGATGTCTAATGGATCCATTCCCTATCCCCCTTACTCATTTTTCTAAGATTATATCACGAATTTCACAAAGAGCCATATGAATTAGTAGCGACCCAACCAAACATTCAAAGAAGTGATTTCAATACTCTCTCTGCATCTTATCAGTTATCAGGTGACCGTCCTTTTGGGCGAGCATCGTTTCCTTAATTTATTTTGACTATAAATTCTAGCATAACCATAGTGAATATATCTTGAAAATAGTAGATTACCTTACCCATTTGCAGTATAGCTTAAACCATTTAGATTACTTTCCATTACTAATTATCTAGCGTCTACTTGTAGTGGGGGGGTTCAACTTAATAACAATTAGGACTTATGCGATTTATTAATACGGAGGAAACGATCTGACTGAAAAATTGGGGGGATGGAAAAGATTATTCAGCTAAAGTGGTAATAAATGAATTTAACAAAAGGGAACATCCAAAAGCGGATGTTCCCTTGATTTACGTTTAAAATAACAATATTGATTACTATAGCCTTAAAAAGGAAATTGATTTAGCCACTGTCCTCCATCCATTGTTATACATTCACCGTTGATATATCCTGCCTCATCTGAGAACAAATAGGCAGCAAGACCCGCAATTTCTTCTGGCGTCCCTAATCTTCCTATCGGAACACTCTTAATTGTACGCACTGCTGCTTCCTCTGATTCCCATAGTTTATCAGCCCCACCTGTACGCTCTATTGGACCTGGTGCAATAGCATTCACACGAATTCCATACCTTCTACCCCATTCTACAGCCAAAGTCCTTGTCATAGAGAGTACTCCTGCTTTTGCACTTGCAGAATGGATGACACCTGCTCCAGCATCCCAAGCGTATGTAGCAACCATATTAATGATACTTCCTTTAATTCCCTTATCAATCCAATACTTTCCTACAGATGAGCTGCAATAAAAAGTTCCGTTCAAAACGATATCAATCACAGACTTCCATCCGTTAGCTGTGAGTTTTTCAGCTGGACAGATAAAGTTTCCTGCTGCATTATTTACTAAATAATCTATTCTACCGAATGCTTGAAGTGTTCTCTCCACCATCAGTTCTGCTTGCTCTGGGATTCGAACATCCATCTGAATTGTTAAGACTTGTCCATCAAAGGTTTCTATTTCGCTTTTTGCTTCCTCAAGTTTTTCGAGAGTCCGACCAGTGATAACAACATTTGCCCCATCTTTAGCAAATCGTTTAGCCATATACATCCCCATTCCACTTGATCCACCCGTTATTATCGCAACTTTCCCCTTCATCTGGACAACCCCTTTTAAATAATAGTATTTATATATATCTTATCATTCCTATAATGTAGAAAAATAGATAATTGTTATAATTATTTAAATTTTATAAAAATTGTTATTAGAGGATTTATTGGTTCTTTTCTGCTGATAATTCATTGAATGAGGCAGGGAGAAGTGTTTTATATTAAATTTGTTAGAAATATTGGCTGAAATACAAATTGATTCTTATTAATCCATGTTATAATCTTAATTAACAAAAATAAACAGATTGGATGCAACCAAATGAAGGACCATTATACACGTAGAGACTTCTTGAAAAAATCTTATCGGTTGACAATCGGAGGATTCCTAGCTTCTTCTTTTGGCTATACTTATGCAAGATATATAGAACCTAAACAACTTGACATTAATTCCTTTACCCTAAAATCATCGAAAATCCCAAAAAGCTTCGATGGAATAAGAATATTACAATTTAGCGACACTCATATCGGCCATTACTACGATAGAGAGCAATTTGCTAATCTCATTCAAACAATAAACGAACAAAAAGCAGATATTGTTATTTTTACAGGCGACTTGATTGATGCACCTGATCAATACAAAGAAGCAGGTCTTCTAGTACCATTATTAAAAAGTATAAAGGCCCCACTTGGTAAATTTTCTGTATACGGAAACCATGATCACGGTGGCTACGGAACAGAAACATATAGACAACTAATGGAACATTCAGGTTTTAAATTGCTGATGAATTCCTTTGAACGTATAACTTTACGTAAAAAACAAATTGTAATTGCAGGCTTAGATGATTATATGCTTGGAAGGCCAGATTTCGAACAAACACTTGGTGGTATATCTGATGACATCTATACAATTTTTTTAGCTCATGAACCAGATGTCGTGAAGATTAGTCAGTCCTACCCAATTGAAGTCCAACTATCAGGGCACAGTCACGGTGGTCAAATCAAACTTCCCATTTACGGAGCATTAATCACCCCACCATTTGCAACCGAGTATATAGAAGGGTTCTATAAAATTGGAAGTGAGCCCTTAACACTTTACGTAAATCGAGGACTTGGAACAACACGGGTACCTTTCAGGTTTCTATCAAAGCCTGAACTTACAATATTCACATTAGAAACAGAATAGTTACAACTTTTCATATGCTTCTTGCTCATTTCATTGACATAGTTTTTCAAGGTTAAGGATAATTTATTTCGCCTGATCTGGAGTTGAGTAAACAAGGCCGGTAAAAACTATTACTCGTACTTATGAAAAAAAGTAATGATAAGTTTTCTTGGTGAAAATAAAAACAACATGAAAAAGCTTGAGGGTTCTTGGAATCCCTCAAGCTTTTTCATGTTGTTTTTTTTATATAACTCAGTTGTCAAAATTCTATATCCTGTTATTATAGGCTGAATTATTATCTTTGTTGTAAATCAAAAAAACTCAGTTTAACTTATCATGTAAAAAAAATTTTAAAAAAAGGTTGTTAAAGCTCAATGTTGATTTTTCAAACGAAGTTGATTGTAGTGGAAGGTGTGAGACAACGAAGGCGCAAGTGCCGAGTTGGTTCACCGCCCGCCCCGCGGAAAGCGAGTGTTCTGGAACGAAGATCCCCTTATTTTCAGGGTAGCCTTAAAAAAAGAATTTTATTTTAAAAATACTTGTTCAATTTCAGATGCTGGAATGGGTCTGCTAAATAAAAAACCTTGTGCTTTTTGGCATTCAGCTTTTCTTAGGAATTCCGCTTGCTCTTCCAGCTCAACACCTTCTGCCACTACTTTAAAACCGAGACTATGAGCTAAATGTATGATTGTAGTTGTAATCGCAGCATCTTTGTCATCGGTAAGAACATCCCGGACAAAAGATTGATCGATTTTAAGAGTGTTTAATGGAAACTGCTTCAAATAGCTAAGAGAAGAATATCCTGTACCAAAATCATCAACAGATATTTGAACTCCTATCTCTTTTAATCTATTTAATATAATAATTGCTTCCTTTGTGTCTTGCATGGCACCTTCTGTTATTTCAATTTCTAATTGAGAAGGATGAATGTTATTTTTATTAATGGTTTGTTTAATAACTTCAACTAAATTGGGTTGGTGAAATTGTCTCCCAGATAAATTAACAGCAATTGAGATATTAGTAAATCCTTTTTGCTTCCATTTATTAAGCTGAGAGGCTACTTCCTCAATCACCCACTCACCAATCGGTATAATAAGCCCAGTCTCTTCTGCTAAGGGAATGAAGTCTGATGGAGAAATAAACCCAAGAATCCCACAATTCCATCTTAGTAAGGCTTCAAAACTATTAATATCACCAGTATATAGGTCTACTTGAGGCTGATAGTAAATAATAAATTCATTCTTTTTTATGGCCTTTCGCAAACATGTTTCCATTAACATCGTTTGCGAATCACCCCGTAGCATATCATTTGAATAAAATTGAAATTGTCCTCTTCCACGCTCTTTGACACGATAGAGTGCTGTATCAGCACTTTTTATTAGCGTTTCTCCATCTAGACCATCTGTTGGATACATACTAATACCTATGCTAGTAGACACGAAGAATTCATGAGTTGTCAGGATAAATGGC
This sequence comes from Bacillus sp. (in: firmicutes), assembly GCA_041611945.1. Classification (GTDB taxonomy): domain Bacteria; phylum Bacillota; class Bacilli; order Bacillales; family SA4; genus Bacillus_BS. The sequence goes on along the minus strand of JBFILZ010000132.1, from coordinate 699 downwards.
GCTATGAATAATTCAAGAACTTGCTCGGCAAGTCTATATGTTTCACTTCTAGACACATTCTCAATAATGAGGATAAATTCATCGCCACTTTGCCTGTATACAGTAATATTTTCTTTTTGAATCATTGTAAGTCTTTGGGCAACTTCTTTTAATAGAAGATCCCCAATATTATGTCCCATACTATCATTTAGGAATTTAAAGCGATCCAAATCAACATACATTACGCTAAAAGCCTGACTATTTTGCCTTGCTTTTTGAACCAATGCATGTAAATCTTCTTTCAAAGAGCTTCGATTCGGTAACCCTGTTAAATGGTCATGATAGGCAAAAAACTTCATAACTTCATCATTTTTCACTTGTTCTGATATATCTCTAATAATACTATAAACACCTGTCATTTCATGATTTACAACAATTGGAACCATTTTTATGTGAACATGAATAGTCACACCTGATTTATGAATGATTTTACAAGGGATATGATCTAATGTTCTTCCATCAAGTGTATCCTGTAAGAGAGAGTCTATTAATTTGACATCCTCTGGAAAAAATAAATCCGATAATAGTAGATTTTTAAGCTCTTTCTCAGTATATCCTGTAATTGTATAAGTTGATGGATTAGCCTGAAGGATAACACCACTTTTGTTTAATGAGCAAACTGCATCATTGTTATGGTCCATCAAGGATCGATAAATCTGT
>JBFILZ010000131.1:0-7709 GCA_041611945.1 Bacillus sp. (in: firmicutes) | reverse complement strand
GATGTTGATAAATTTGTTTCGATCGATGAAAACATCTATGGTTCCAACGATATCCGGATAAACAATGCGTCAATATTTGGAACTGGTCCGACATTAATTCAAGTAAGTGATATAAATCGAGAACAAGAGCCGATTCATTTTGTTTTAAGTTGGAAATATTGGTAGATTGATGTTGGAATTAGCTGATAACGGAATATCACCATTTGAAGGACTGATTCATCAAGTAAACGTTGAAATATCGTGTTTTATATAGGAACAGGTGAGGGGAAAATAGAATTGATTGTGATGTAATGATAGAATGCATGATTCTGGATAAGGAGTCATGCATTTTCCTATTCCGGTGAATTTTATGCAAAAAAAAGAGGGGTGTGTTAAAATGAAAAACAGGTTTATTTGAAAGGGGTACAAAAAAATGAAAAAGTTACTTACAGGGATTATGATGATGGCACTTTGCCTTGGTGTTTTAGGCGCATGTAATAAAGAGAATAAAGAAGTGGCTAAACAAGATAATGGGGATCTAGTTGCTAAGGTAAATGGACAAGGAGTTTCCAAATCAGATTTTGAATCTATGTTGGAAAGAATGAAAGCCACATACACTCAACAAGGGATCGATGTTGAAGAGTTGGACGAACAGATGATAAAACAAATGGAATCACAAGTCTTGGATCAGTTAATAAATGCAGAGTTGCTTTCTCAACTTGCGACGAAGGCAGGTATTGAGGTTCAAGAGGAAAATGTAAACAAACAATTAGAAGCAATCAAGGCTAATTTTGAAAGTGTAGAAAAGTATCAAGAAGCACTTGATAAAAATGAATTAACTGAGGCAGGCCTACTAGATAGGATTAGAGAAGATTTACGCATTACTCAATTTCTCGAGAATAATGTAGGTCAAGTCAAAGTTACTGATGAAGAAATAAAAAAGGCATACGATGAATATAAATCAGCGATGGTAAGCCAAAAGCAAGAAGTGCAAACCCTAGAAGATTTTAAAATGCAGCTTGAAGCACAAATATTGGCAAAGAAAAAGCAAGAAAAAATCACTAATATAATAGAGAAACTTAAATTAGATAATGATATTGAAATTCTGATTTAAAACTTATAAATTTCTACAAAATAGATAGAGAACGCTAAAAAACCTCTTGTTTCTAATTCAAGAGGTTTTTTTTATGTTGTTAAAATAAATAGGTATCAATGTAAATACCTTCTTACTATTGTGTTTATATAGTCTATGGAAAAAAAGTATGAATTGGCCTTCTATTTGATAAAATGGCAGCTGAGTTAGTCTATCCTTTTAAAAGCAAGAAACAAAGAAAAGACTAAACAAATGGATAATCCAAATGATAGATACGAAAGAAACGGATTTTCATCTAAGTTTTTAACACCTGTACCAATAAATGACCACGCAAAAAGCAGGGGGTAAAGCTTATCTTGTTTGCTTAGCATAAAAAGGACTGCAATAGCAGAAGCGATAAATAAGAGAATGATTGTCCAAGAGAGTTTTGAGAGACCGAATCCATCCCATTCTATTGAAACAAGATAGTAGCGAATATTTAATATGGTGGCTACACTAATCCAACCTAAATAAATGGAGAAAGGTACGAAGTCATATTGGCTGAGTTTCAATTCTCTAACTTTCTTATACATAATTATTAATGTTACTAATAACGAAATAATAACTAGAACCGAAAGTAGAAAATGTTCGTAGTGCCATGTTAAAACCCAAAGAGAATTAAGGAGACAGCTTAAAACAAAAACCTTGCTTGTTTTTTGATAAAGCATTGAATTTAACCGACTTGGATGTAGTTGGGAGAACACCCAAATCCCAATTAGTATATAAATTAATCCCCAAATGGAGAAAACGTAAGTGGATGGCATGAATAATACTGGGAGCTTGTTGACGATTTCTCCAGTTGTTTGATTATTTATAGGCAATGTATTTGCAACGATATTTACACTCAACACCGTAAGAAATGAAATCAGATTACAGTAGAATTTATTCATTTTCCTCCTCCTTTTTACTTATATATTAATTTATTCACGATTATCATAACTAATGAGTTATACACTCTGATTTAGTGAAGATGTAATACAATAGTTTGATTTATAGGAGATGGAATAGTTGACCTAGTATGTGATAATTGTCACAATATGTTCATTAATGAGTCTGTCGAAATGTGGTACTATTAGCTTAAAGGCAGGTGGAGATACATGAACTATGAGGCAATTGTTATGTTAGGTGCAATTTTTATGGCTATCGGTTTTATGGGCCTTGTCTGGGCTCAACTTAAAGAAGCAGATGACTCGAAGGCTGGAGCATTTTTGCCGTTCTTCCCGGGGTTATTTACACTTGGTGGAATTATAATGATCTTGGTAGGTTTCCTTAGCCCAATAATACTTAATTCACATTAAAATGAAATATATTTCAAACCTCTGACGATAAATAGTCAGAGGTTTTTTTTTTCTTCACCCTTTTCTCTACTTTGCTTCTATATAAAAAGTGAAGGAGGTGATGTAAGGATGGCACAAGCAATGATCACAGATACACAGCTTCGTTTGGCATTTGACACAGGTGTAGATGGTAATGGTAGGACAATTGTTAGAAACAAGAACTACAACAATATTAAAACGGCTGCTACAACAGATGAATTATTCACAGTAGCCCAGAGTATTGTTGGCTTACAACAGTATCCATTAAGTGGTATTGAAAGGAATGATACACACTTACTAGGGGAGTAATGAACATCTAAAATGTGAGAAAGGAGGTATGAGACTTGGCAAAAACTCTTCAGTTACAATTTATAAATGAAGAAAATAAAATTGTTAGTCTTTCTGTGGATCATCCATTGGAACCAGTTGATCCAATTGCAATTAATGCTGCAATGGATTCTGTACTTTTAACCAACGTGTTTACATCAGCTGGTGGAGACTTTGTTCAAAAAAAGGGAGCACGCATTGTGGAAAGAAATATAGAAGAGGTTGTATTGTAAATTAAATTCGGGTGGTTCTTAAGAGCCACCCAAATTTTATGAAAGGAGACATTTAAACATGGAACAACTTTTTCCGTATATTAGTGAATTAGGATTTCCTATTGTGGTGACTCTCTATTTACTAAATCGAATCGAAGCTAAGCTTTTAATGTTGAATGAGTCCATTCAAAGATTACCTGCTCAGCTTATTGAGCTAAAATACCAACCCAAAAGAACAGTGTAAAAGACAATTGAATTTTATTTAGTGCTTCAGATTGTTCAAAAGTATATAGAGGTAAAACTACTAATCTCATTTCAAATAAGCTTTAACGACATATAAAAATAGGGCACTGAAAAAGTCCTCTTAATAAATTGCTGTTTCACATACTTTGTGATTATTGACTATATAGTGACTTATAACCATGTCTGTTGATTTCCGTTGCAGGTACTCGCTTTCCGCAGGACTTTGAATATGATTCCATGAGTTCTCACCGCACGAAGGAAATGCGGGAGCAAGACCGAATAGGATTCCATGAAAATACTTCAGCGTACCGATTGAACTGCTTCTAGAGTATGCTTCGGTGAAATCGGAACGTTTGTTACTAAATATCACAATTTCGTCATACAAGAAACGGTTATTTCTCTATAGCTCTGCCGAAGCATTCGAGGAGTCTCGTACCTTCCACTACAATCAACAGTGTTGAATAAGGATAGTATCAACTCATAACAATGTTACGAATCGAGACGAATAAAAAAAAGGTATACTCCTTCAAATAACTGAGGGAAGTATACCTTTTTCTTATTATAATTAAGGCATCAAATTCAAGTAGGTGGATACTATGATTCAGCATCAAAAAACATTAATGTTAAGTCCTTATACAGAAAAATATATTCCAGTAGTTCCACAAGATAACGTATTAAGAAGAATGAATGAAATAGTTGATTTTTCTTTTGTCTATAACGAGCTTGAGGAAAAATATTGTTTTGATAATGGACGAACCGCTATCCATCCTATTCGTATGTTCAAATATTTATTATTAAAAACTATTCATAACGTATCTGATTGACATTTTTTAACGGTCATAATACGGATATGTCAATTAATTATTTTCTTGAAATGGCACCGGAAGATCCAGTTATAGAAACTAGTTCATAATTAAGTTCCGAAAACTACGTTTAAAAAATTGGGATTTATTAGACATGATTATCAATAAAACTGTAGAGATTGCCATCGAAAGTGGAATCCTAAAAAGTAAATCTATTATCGTATATGCCACCCACTCCCAATCCCGGTACGAAAAAAAATCCACAAAGGAAATCTTTACGGATCGAGCAAAATTAATTACTTAGAAAGACAATTTACCAAATTGACGAATCCATGAAAGAAAAGTTTCGAACGAAAACAACATCAGATGTATTGGAAGATCATCTTGAGTATTGTCAGAAGCCAATAATCACTTATATCAGAGGCTTTTCTTTAAAATAACAACCATAGGAAAGATTAATAATAGAAAAAAAGTCTCCTTGCTGATATACTGACAATTGAAAGAAAAAGGGAATGTTATCTTATCAAACTTTAAAAAGAATAACTACATATATAAAGGAGTCGAAAAATGGAAAATATATTAATTTTCGGACATAAAAATCCTGATACTGATTCAATTTGTTCAGCTATTGCTTATGCAGACTTAAAAATGCAATTAGGACATGCTGTAGAGGCTGTTTGTTTAGGGCCAATAAATGGGGAGACTCAATTTGCTTTAGAATACTTTAATAGAACCGCGCCGCGCCTTATTGAAACTGCTTCCAATGAAGTAAGTAAAGTGATTTTAGTTGATCACAATGAGCGTCAACAAAGTATCTCTGACATTGATAAAGTTCAAGTAGTTGAAGTTATTGACCATCATCGTATTGCTAATTTTGAAACAAGCGACCCATTGTACTTCCGTGTAGAGCCTGTGGGTTGCACGGCTACTATATTAAATAAACTATATAAAGAGAATGGAATAGTAATCTCTAAGGAAATTGCAGGTTTAATGCTTTCTGCAATCATTTCAGACTCTTTACTTTTTAAATCTCCTACTTTTACTATAGAAGACGAAGCAGCAGCAAAGGAGCTCGCAGCAATTGCTGAAGTAGATGCAGATAGCTATGGCTTAGAAATGTTAAAAGCAGGTGCGAATTTAAGTGACAAAAGTGTAAATCAACTTCTTTCTTTAGATTCAAAGATTTTTGAAATGGGTACGTATAAAGTTGAAGTTGCGCAAGTTAATGCAATTGATACGAATGACGTACTAGTTCGAAAAGGTCAGTTAGTAGAAGCTATAAATGATATCATCAAAGAAAAAGATCTCGATTTATTCCTTTTTGTCATAACAGACATCTTAACTAATGACTCGATTGCTATTGCCATTGGTGAACAAACAAAAGCAGTTGAAGAGGCTTTTCAAGTGTCACTAATAGATAATGAAGCTACCTTAAAAGGTGTCGTTTCAAGAAAAAAACAAGTAGTTCCAGTATTAACAATTATCTTAAGTAGATAGTCTGTAAAGAAGGCTTCGATTAGAAGCCTTTTTATTATGTTCCTTGTAATAATGTTTCTTCAATTAATTCATATATTTTTTTCCACAGACAGTAAATAACGAGAACATCAAAATATAAAATACAAAAATTGTAAGTTGGAATAAGAAATGGATTTTCTCGTAGTAAACCAAAAGGCTATAATGTATGGGAAAACAGTCTGAAAAATTGAGAGATAGTAATTTAATTTATTTTTTGATTTTTTTTAAAAAATGGACATAAAAGTGAAAAACCTGTCGAAGAGTATGACAAGGAAAAAATATATAAAAAAGGGGAGACAATAGATGAAACTTACAAGAAACTTAATCAATATAGTAACAAGCAGTTTACTAATAACTTCGATAGCATTTACAATGGAGGCAAACCAAGCATTCGCTAACGGAACGGAAAATTCTGAATTACCAGTGGTACAATTAGAAACAACAACCGAGATGGTAGAATCTACTGATAATGGGACAGAAGATGCCAGTGAAACTCCTGTATTAGGTACAACTACTGACACGATCGAAGAAGATGAAGTACATGAAGATGAAGATGCTTCAGAGCAAGAAGAGGAAGAATCAAGATTAGTACCTGGTAATTTTTTCTATTTTGTAAAGATAATGGCTGAAAAGATACGACTTGCCGTAACTTTTGATGACTACAAAAGAGCACAGCTTTTAGCTGGATATTCTGCTGAACGTATTGCTGAAGCAAACGTCTTAATTAAGGATGGGAAGTCTGATGAAGCCGCTACTCTTTTGCAGGCTGCAATTGATACACAGAATAAGGCTGAAGAAGAGCTAAGCCAAACAGATCAAGAAGCGAGTGAAGAAACACCTGAGAAAGAAACTGAAGAAGTTAATGTTACCGAAGAGGTCTTAGCTGAAGAAGAATTACCAGAAGTTGAGTTAGTTCAAAAAAAATTGACTTCAAACGTAGATGCATTGTTAATGGCTATGACTAAAGTAGAAAATCCAAAAGCTCAATTGTCATTAATGAAAAACATACAAAAATCATTTGAAAAATTAGAGAAGAAGCTAGGTAAACGTGACGAAAAACTAGCTAAAATTGAAAATAAAATGAAGGAAATTGAATATAAGCTTGCTGGAGGAGAAATTACTCAGGAAGAAGCAAATGAAGAAAAAGCTGAGTTAGTTGAAGAGTTACAAGAAGAAAGAGCTGAGCTTGAGGAAGAAGTAGAAGAAGAACTAGAGGAAATACAAGAAGAAGCTGTTAAAGCAATTGCAAAATCAACTAATGTTAAAAATAAAGACGTGAAAAAGGATGAAAAGAAAAAAGAAATAAAAGAAGAAGCGAAAGAGAAAAAAGAGGAAGCGAAGAAACTAGCTAAGGAAAAACGTCAGGCTGCCAAAGAGAACGCTGAACAAAAACGTGAGCAAGATAAAAAAGATAAAAAAGATAAAAAAGACAAACACAAACAAGACGAAGACGAAGATAAAGATGAAGAAGAAGATGAAGATGAAGATGAAGATGAAGATGAAGATGACGACAAAGACAACTAATATTTAATACAGAAATAATTTCTCGTTTTTCGAAGAATTGATTAAGTACACATAGTATTCAAAGCCAGTCTATCTCGATTATCGAGATAGACTGGCTTTTCTTTATATATGAAACTGTTAAAACAGGCGGAGGCTTTCTACGTTTGTCCATGAGTTTGCAAGTTTTTACCGATAGACGCTTTTTCCGCTAGATTTGCGACCATTCTTTACAATCATTAATTATATTTAGTAGTAACTGATATTTAGATCTAGCTTTTGTATAATAAAAGTACTTAATATTAGGTAGTGCCTTGAATAAATAAATCAGCAGAACCTTCCTGTCAGTAACTATATGGAAATTTAAAGGTTAACAGAGACCTTCATGCAAAACAATTTTGCACCATGAGGTATGAAAATAAGCAATATATTTCTTTAGCAGTGATCGAAGTGGAAGAACGCGAGACTCCTCGAAAATACTCCTGCATTTCCTTCGTGCGGTGAGAACCCATGGAAGCCTATTCAAAGTCCTGTGGGACTAGCGGGACAGGTGAGACCTGAAGGCGCTATCGCCGAGGGGCTCACCGCCCGCCCCACGGAAAGCGAGTGTTCTGGAACAAAGATTCCCTTATTTTCAGGGTAGCCTAAGGGAAAAGTGATTCTTTGTTGTAAGAGGTTTAGT
>JBFILZ010000130.1:0-7743 GCA_041611945.1 Bacillus sp. (in: firmicutes) | reverse complement strand
TTTTCTCCATAAGATAAATTCTCTGCTAATTCATTACGCTTATCTTCCAAGCCTACAAACTTCAACAACCCAATAGCTTTTATTTCAAACGTATCTTCCTCTTTTTTCCTCAATGGCAAGTGAAGGAGATTCGATACAAACCCAGATTTATAATGTTGATGAAATCCAACTTTCACATTATCTAGGACAGATAAATCATGGAATAATTCAAGGTTTTGAAACGTACGAGTAATTCCTTCTAAGGCAATTTTATGGGCTGCATATTTCGTAATATCTTTATCTTTCCAAATCATTTGACCATTTGTGGGAACGTATACACCACTTAACATATTTACCGTTGTACTTTTACCGGAACCATTAGGTCCAATAATTCCGTGGATGGTTCCACCTTTTATTTCAATATCTAATTCATCAACAGCTTTTAGCCCACCAAAGTGCATCGATAATTGGCTCGTTTTAAAAATGTGCGTTTCAGACCCTTTAGGTAATTCAATTTCACCCTCTAGCAATCCTCTCTCGCCCCATTGTTGTTCCTTGATTTTATTCTTCAAGAATAGCTTTTTAAAAAAGGTGGTTTTCAGTAATTCTCCAACAATTCCTTCTGGTAATAGCACAAGTGATAGTAACAAAATCCCTCCGAAAATCATTAAATGGTAATCAACAAAGCTTTGGAACAATTGTGGCAATAACACAACCACAGCGGTACCAATAACTGGTCCCCACATTGTGCCGGATCCTCCAACGATTACTCCGATTAAAAACAGGATTGATTTATCGAATTCAAACGTAGTACTACTAATAAATCCATTTTGAAATGCATACAGTCCCCCACCTATTCCACCTAAAAAGGCACTAATAGCAAAGGCAATAACCTTCCAATTCCGCACATTGATTCCGACAATTGCAGAAGCAATTTCACTATTCCCCATCGCCTTAAAGGTTCTACCGATTCGCCCATTAAAGATATTATAAGCACCTATCGTTATGATGATAGCAAGAGTGCCTACAAACCAAAGAAATTGTGGAGAATGTAGTTCGAATCCAAAAAAGTTCGGGTCTTCAGGATAGTAACCAGCAGGTCCACCGGTTAGTGAAGTCCAACGATTTGCAATGATACTTACCAGTTCTCCAAAGGCAATGGTGACCATGGCTAAGTATGGTCCTTTTGAGCGAAGTGATAATAAGGCAACGAGTGCACCAAACCCAGCAGCAAGTAAACTTGCTAGTATGATACTGATGAAAAAATTAATACCTAGATCCGTCGTAAAGATTGCCGATAAATAAGCACCTAATGCATAAAACCCTACGTGTCCAAGTGAAAGCTGACCTGATAAGCCCACCAAAATATTCAAACCAACTATTACGATATAATAGATTAGAAAAGTCTGAGCTAAATGAATATAAAACTCGTTAGGAAATACCCAAGGAAATGCATATATAATTAAAAGAGGAATAATAAGTTGTAAGATTTTCACATGCGTTTTTTTCATTTTACACCTTCTCCTTTACTCTTTTGCCGAATAATCCCTGTGGCATGAACGCCAGAATTGTTAGGATGAGCACAAAAGAAGCGGCATCTTTTAAGGAAATACTATAAATAGCAAAGACCATTTCAATGACTCCAAGTAAGAGACCTCCAATAAAAATACCAGCTGGATTCTCTAATCCCCCAATAATTGCCACTGCAAATGCCTTTAGACCAAGTGTTAATCCCATAAAAGCTCCAGGCTGAACAAGTGGACCTACCATGATTCCACCAATACCTGCTAATGCTCCTGCAATGGCAAATGCAACCGCCGCCATTAAGCGAGGATTAATTCCCATTAACGATGCAGCATTTTTATTAAAAGCAACAGCTTCGAGTGCCTTGCCAAATAAAGAGCGTTTCAAGAAAACGTATAATAATAACATAATAATACCCGCCATAATTAGGACAAATATTTCATGAGGTAATATTTTGATCACACCGAGATTTATTACATTATTGCCAAAAGGAGATTTTGCTGCTAATACGTCTCTCCCCCATACAAGCATAGCTAAGTTTCTCGCTATCATCCCCACAGCAACTGTACTTAATATCCAACCGATTGTATGAAGTCCTTTTAATGGTCTAATTGCAACCTGTTCAAGGCCCCACCCGGCAATACTTAAGACAATGATAATAACCAGTAGAGTAATGAGAAAAGAAAGCCATATAGGAAATCCAAAGGACGCAGTCGTACTAAAGACGCTAATACCTGTTAATGCACCTACCATGAGGAAGTCCCCTTGGCCAAAGTTCATTGTTTTCGTTGTGACAAACGTAATGTAATACCCCTGTGCAATAATGGCATATACACTTCCATAAATCAGACCATTCACTATTGCTTGTAATAACTCGCTCATTCTTATCCTCCTTTAAAGCTAGTAGAAGAAAAGGCAGCTGCCTCTTCTTCTTACTATGTGGTTAAATTAATCAGCTGCCACAACTTTTGAGTCCTTATATGTCGCAATGAACACATCATCTGGTCCATATGCTTCATGATTATCTTTCGTAAAAGGGCTTGAAGAAATCGCCGTTACACCTTCAAAGTCTGTAAATCCTTCAATTTGATCACGAATTTTCTCCCCATCAAGCCCAACTTTCTTAATGGCATCTAAGATTAACTTCGCACTATCATATCCTTGTGCAGAAGCTACAGGGAAAATATTTTCACCATATTTATCTACTACTTTTTTATTGAAAGCTTTTGCATTTTCGGATTGATCAATCGTAAAGGACTGAACAAAGAATACGTTTTTGTTTACAAGATCACCAACAAGTTTCACTACAGTAGGATCTCCAGTAGCCCAAGTGGCATAAATCGGTACATCTAAGCCTTCCTTATTACGCGCTTCTAATAGTTTCGCAGATTGTGGAGCTAATCCATAAAATACAACCGCTTCAACATTCGCTTTTTTCATATCACGAATCGCTTGTTCTAAATTTAATTCTTTTGGGTCAAATGCGGAAATTTTTGTAGGTTCCATATTGTAGACATCTTTTAATTGCTTCAGAATATCTTCACGTCCACCTTGTCCGTATCCTTCTGTATCGTGGATTACACCTAGCTTTGTTAAACCTTGCTTAGCAACTAATTCTTTTAATATTGTTTGAACCTGAACACCATCTAGAGCAGATACTCTAAAGATGTAATTTTTATCCTCATCTTTAAATTGTTGAGTTATTGTTGTGTTCGTTGCAACCGGAACGATCTCAGGAATTTTTGCCTCTTGTGTAAGCTTAATATGAGCAAGGGCATTCCCACTGTTCGCAGGTCCTACTAATGCGACAATTTTATCTTGATTGATTAGCTTTTGAACAACTTCAACCGATTTTTCTGGTTTAGCCTCATCATCATAAGCTACAAGATTAGCAGTCTTTCCCTTGTATCCACCTGCAGCGTTAAATTCCTCTATTGCAATTTCAACACCTTGTTTAACTCCTTCACCAAAAAGAGCTGTACCACCAGTCATAGAAATCGCTAACCCAATATTGAAAGTATCACCTTTTGAAGAACCGCCTGTTTCTACTTTCGGTCCACTACAAGCTGAAACAAATAACGAAAATACAATGACAAATACAACACTAAGTTTTGAGATATTTTTCAATTTTTCCACCTCATATTTTTTTTTAGAAAGCCAAAAGCTACTATAATAGTAAAATAGTAATCATTCCTGATACAAAACAAGTTACCTCTTTAACACATTTAAGTAAACGCTTACAAAAAGTACTTATGAAATCTCGAAAGAACCACTCTTTATCCTTTCCGGAAATTTTGGCATGATCATTGTATTTTTGACTGACCTCCTTTCATTTATTCTCTTCTCTTATACTATAAGCAAGAATCATACCAACTTTGTAAATACAGGAGTAACAAGGTGTTTTTCCAATCAAACTAGAAGTAGAGAACTTTTATTCCGAAGATTCGGAATAATGACAAGTATTAACTTAATTATGACATAGATCATATGATAGTACTGCCTATTCCGAGATTATGGAATGGTTTCCAGAATCTCGTAAAATCTTAGTAGGACTGAGAATAATCCCCATCTAATGATATCTCGAATAACTTACTAGAAAAAAGGGAATTCGTGAGTAAGTATAGTATCCATGATTACGCTAGAAGAATTTTATAGTACATCCTCTCTTTTAGTCACACATAGATCACCTCCCTTGTTGTAACCTTATTTGATATCTATATATCGATTCATTAAACTACATTCCAATTTGTTTAGGAAAAACGGCTTGGATCTGAAAAGTTGTCGACAAAAAATACACCTACCAATGATTGATAGATGCATAGAAAGACAAAATAAATCTATATAGTTTGAAGTAACCACTGAGAATTCAATTCAAAATTAGTAATTACCTATTTAAGCATGTAAAGTGTCTACTCACATGATCATGTATGTCGGAAGTTCGGTTAAAAATATAGTTTATAGACGTTATCCTTGGGCCATTGCGCTTTGATCCATAAAAAACACTTCCCATAGATGACCGTCTGGGTCCTGAAAACCCCAACCATACATAAAGCCATAATCAATCGGTTCTTTGGAATGAGAACCACCAGCTGCTAAAGCTTTATTAACGATATCATCTACTAGCTCTTTGCTAGCAACCGATAAAGCCACAATTGCTTCAGTTGATTTGGACGAGTCTGTAATCTCTTTAGTTGTAAATGTTCTGAAATGCTCCTCTACTAACAGCATTACATGCAAATTTTCACTTAAGATTAAACACGCAGCAAGTTCATTTGTAAATTGAGGATGAAATTCAAAACCAATCTCAGAGAAGAATTCCTTCGTTTTGGTCAGGTCATTCACAGCTAGATTAACAAATACTTTTTCAATCTCTATTTTCAATGTTAACTACCTCTCTTTTTTGAATTTTGTTTCAACCTCTTACTTCTATATTTAATAAAAGTTTCCTGCAGGATTGATAGAATTCATAAAAAGATTATTCCTTTGGATGATTCTTCCAATGTTAATTGGAGTGGAAGTAGCGAAAATACTCGAAAACTCTATCACATTACCTTCACAAGATAAGAATTCATCGAAGCAGGTTCAATGCAGGCTTAGCTTTTATTCAACTCTATTTTATTGTTCTGTGATTTCAGGACGACGAATCTCCGATTGTAAGTATCTCCCTCAGGACCATTACACTTTATTAACACCCATCGACACCACAAGACATTCCATCCATTAATATCTGAGGCTTTCTTTGTTTAGTCAGTTCCTCCTCGATGACCTGCTGGATTGTTTCTTTCGAGCGAATTCCAGATAAAGTAGTAGAACCAATAATAAATGTTGGAACGGCCGAAATGTTTGCTTCATTATAAGCATGCTGAAGCGCCTTTTGATGAACTTCTTTATACCTTCTTGATTCAAGAGCTTCATGAAAGCCCTCTTCATTAAGTCCGATCTCAGTTGCTAATTTCGTTAGAACATCAATAGTACCTATGTCTTGTTCTTCCTGGAAAAATGCCTTTAAAATTCGGGCGTTGTACTCATTTCCTTTCCCTTGTTCCTTTGCATACTGAAACCCTTCAAAGGCTAAGTGAGTATAAGGTTGAGGAGAGACATTCGGAAGGACAATCGGAATCCCCATGCCTTCTGCCATTGGGTAAACTGATTGCTCCCATGTGCTTTGTAAATAATTACCTTCAGGCTTCAATGTCTCATTTGGAAATGGACGTAATTCATAAGGCATCCATTCAACTACTACATCTTTTCCTTTTATAGCTTCTTCAAGTGGTTGTTCAGCTAAGAAACAAAACGGACAAACATAATCTGAATAAACTTTTATATTTACGGTCATTCGTACCGACTCCTTTGTTTTTCATCATTTAGGTGGGACAGAGGGACAGGCATCTCGTCCCTCTAATATATCTTATCTTATTTTATCAGAATTAGTAATCAATCAGCCTCCTACCTCTTCACACTTAGCAACCGTATACTTATAAATACATAGGAACTCAAACTTGCTGTAATAATAAGTACGGGTTAAACTATAATTTGCTTTTAAAGTATGGAATTGTGAAATTATACATAAATCGGGCTTTTATTTGTAGCCTTTGGAGGTATACATATGAACATAATTGAAGTTCAAGATTTAAGAAAAGAATTTAAATCCTATTCTAGTCGATCTGGTCTATCAGGAGCCTTTCGAGACTTATTTACTAGAAATTATAAAGTGCTTGCTGCTGTCGATTCCATTTCATTAACAGTTAAGCAGGGAGAGATGGTCGGTTATATTGGTGAGAACGGAGCTGGGAAATCCACAACAATCAAGATGTTAACCGGTATCCTTACACCAACTTCAGGGTCAATTGTCGTGAATGGTATGGACCCACATAAAGAACGTGAACAATTTGTCCGTTCCATAGGTGTAGTTTTTGGACAAAGGTCCCAGTTATGGTGGGATATTGCTGTTCAAGAGTCGTTTAGGTTATTAAAAAAGGTGTACCGTGTCTCTGATGAAGATTATAAGAATCATATGGGCCATGTAATTGAAACTTTAGAGATCGGTCCTTTGTTGGATAAACCCGTACGAAAGCTGTCCCTTGGTCAACGTATGCGTTGTGAATTAGCAGCTGCACTTATACATAATCCACCTTTACTTTTCTTAGATGAACCAACGATTGGGTTGGATGTTTTAGTTAAGTTAAAGATTCGAAAGTTTTTAAAAGAAATTAATGAGCAATATAAAACAACCATTTTATTGACCACTCATGATTTAACTGATATTGAAGCACTTTGTGAACGGGTTGTTTTATTAGATGAAGGAAAAATTGTGTATGATGGAAAGCTTAACCAACTTCAGGCTGGTGCTGTAGAAGGCAAACAGGTAGAATTTGAATTTCTATCAGAAACTCACAAAAAAGATCTACCAGGAATCCCAAAAGCAAATTGGTTACAAAAAGATGCAACAACGTGGCTTGCCAATGTAAATGGGGACGATCAGATGGTTTCAGAGTTAATCAGTAGTGTCGTTCAACTAAATCCAATTAAAAATGTTCGGATTAATGAGATATCAACTGAAGAGATTATTCGTAAGATTTATGAAGAAGGCATGGCCATCTCATGAGTCAATATATTGAAATGATCCGGGTTCGTTTTTTAATGATGCTTGCATACCGGACGAATTACTATAGTGGAATTTTAATTTATAGCATTAATATTGGTGCCTATTATTTTCTTTGGACAGCTATATATGGAGGAAAAGAAGAAATACAAGGCTTATCTGTTATTCAAATGACGACATACATTGCAGTAGCTTGGATGGCACGAGCGTTTTATTTTAATAATATTGACCGTGAAATTGCAACTGAAATAAAGGATGGAAAAGTTGCAATTGAAATGATTCGTCCTTATAACTATTTAGGAATGAAAACGATGCAAGGTCTTGGAGAGGGTTTATTTCGATTATTATTCTTTTCAGTTCCTGGAATGATTATTGTAGCTATCGTTTTCCCTATTAGCTTTTCTGCTAGTATCACAACATGGCTTTTATTCTTCGTCTCGCTATTATTTAGTTTTATCATTAATAGTCAAATCAATTTGTTAACAGGAATTATGTCGTTTTTCTTGCTAAATAATTCAGGATTAATAAGAGCCAAACGAGTCGTGATTGATTTATTCTCAGGCTTATTGTTACCTATTTCTTTTTACCCAGATTGGGCTCAATCCATTATGATGTATTTACCTTTTCAAGCTATAAGC
>JBFILZ010000129.1:0-7839 GCA_041611945.1 Bacillus sp. (in: firmicutes) | reverse complement strand
GAAGGAGTTATTTGGAAAAGAAGCCTCCGAATTCACGTGTTCGTTTGTTAACCAAGGTAATGTAGTACTCGAAACGGATGGAAAAACACTATTTGATAAGTACAATCGTTTATTGGCCTGGGTATTTGTTAATGGTCAACTACATCAGGAGGCGATAACAAAAGCTGGGCTAGTAGAAGATTTTTATGATTATGGTACGTATAAATATGAAGAGTTGATTCGAAAATCGATGGAAGTGGCGAAATCCAGCTATGTGGGTATGTATGCCTTGTCAAAACCAGTAGAGTCTGCTGTTCCTATTGAGAAAGAGGACCCTATTGTAAATAAGTCTGACGGAAATCCTAAAGTAAATAAATCAACTACTACAGTACCTTCGAAAAACGAAAAACAAGAAACTACTAAGAAGGTTGAAGTGGAAAAGAACACAATTAACAGTAGTCTATCCCCCCTTATAGTCATCTTTTTTATTGGGATTTTTCTCGTCTTCATATTTTCTATAATACGAAAAGTAATATAATCACTTATTTAAACATGGTTGGTGTTTTCCAATGAATGATAATCGTATTCCACAGGGCGTGTAGAATGGTTCTATTCACTCTAATGGAAAACGGTGCAATGGCATCTGCAAGGTCACCTATGTCCCGCTATTCCGGCATGAGCATAAAGAAAGAATATAAAGAAACTAGAGGGAATGTCACCCTCTAGTTTCTTTATTTTATACTTTGTGATTTACATTGCTGGATACTCGCTTTTTTCACAGGGCGGGCGGTGAGCCAACTCACCTGTCTCTTTGTTCCCCCCTGAGTCTCACACCTACATTTCAATCAACTATTTTGAAACTCAACAGTGAGCTTATAAAAGTCTTATTTTAAATAGGCATTGTAATATCTTGTTGCAGCTACTGCAAAGTCCGCTCTCGTTACTTCATTGCTTGGAGAGAAGGTGGCTTTTACGGTCGGTTGTAAATCATAAGGACCTTGAGTTACAGTAAAATACGTATTAAGAATGTTTAAATCAATGGCAAGCTGGACATACCCTTTAAGGTTCGCTGGAACTTGATTAGCATCAGTAACTGCAATGCGTTCGTTTCCATATTGTACAGTGATGTTGCCACTAAAAGCTTTTGCTTGTGCTTCTAGACCTAATGCTTGAACAAGCGAGTAGGCTAACTCGGCTCTTGTAACACCTGAATTCGGCGCGAATGTGCTAGTTCCTTTTGAAAGCATCACTCCGTTTAATGCATTTTTCACATCTCTAAATGCTGCACCTTTTGCAACTACTGCTTCTACAAAAGGTAAGTCTGCACTTGCAACATCAGTAAATGTTTTACTTGACGGAAGTGCTTGACGAATTTCTGCTCCCATCACTAAATACTTGGCTAGATCTTTTCGAAGGAGTTTTCCATCAGGATTAAAACTTCCATCGCTCAAACCATCAACTAATCTTTCACTAACGGCCGTTTTTATTGCACCTGCTGCGACGTGACCTTCAATATCATTTAATCCAGAGAATCCACTTACATTAGTAAAGGAAAGTGTTCCATTTACAACTTCTGGAGAAGCTACTCCAACTGGATTTATTACATTTCCTCTTAATCCTCTGGCTTCTGCTCTCCATTCACCAGGCATCGGGCTGGTAACGGAAACAGTTCGATCATAGTAAAGTGTAAACAATAAGCTTACACCTGAACTATATTCAGTCCCATCCGGTGCAATTAGAACTAGATTAAGCGTATTTCCCTCTTCACCAGTAAATCCTGCTGCATCTATTTTTGCCACTAGACTTGATAATCCGTTTTCGACTGTGAATTTATAAGAATTGTCAGATGCTAGCTTTACAGGGTTATAGTCAATCGAAAAATCTTTCCGTTCAGTTTTGCTTTCCACATTACTAGCAAAATTTTGGTATAGATTAACTGTTTGGCCATATGACTTATTAGTAAAAGCTTTGTCCACTGCTGTATAAGCATTAACATAGCCTGCACCTACTTCCCATGATTCATAGCCTGGCATATTAGTAGCCGTCTCTTGCAAGATCTGCTTTACCTCATCTGGTGATAATCTAGGGTTCGCCTCAAGTAGTAAAGCAACAATTCCTGCCACGTGTGGCGTTGCCATAGAAGTACCACTCATCATTGTATAATAAGGAAGATATGCTGGTTGAATATTTTCCACATCTTCTGGTGCAGCTAAGCTTGATACTGGAGCAATAACTCTAGTAGATATAATATCTACACCTGGAGCAGTAATAGTGGGTAGGTCTTCCCACGTCCACTCTTCACCATCAATAATAAATGTTCCACCTACACCTTTTGTACCTCTAGAAGAGAAGTCTGCGAGTGTCCCATCTTTTTCCCCAGCCGCTACTGAAATGACCCATGGAGCTTTAGCATAAGGATTGTGAGTGTTTTCTCCTGGACCTTCATTTCCTGCTGCGAATAGAACTGTAATACCACGATCATATGCCTTTTTACTTGCTATATTGATTGGGTTATATGGATCGAATTTCCCAGATGAACCCCAAGAGTTTGTGATGACACGAATATTGTATTCAATTTGGTTAGTGATTGCGTAATCAAATCCACCAATACCGTCAAAAATAAATAACGCACCACCTGAACCGTAACCAATTAGGTCAGCTCCAGGAGCAACTCCTTCATGAAAACCATTTGACATCGCACCAGTTCCACCAACAGAACCTGCTACGTGAGTACCATGACCAGAGTTTGTGTCTGTGTTAATAATTCCTTCCAAGTAGGAAACTGGAAGCATTCCATCTGAAAGACCATTTAAATTTGTCGTTCCTAGTACGTTTTGAACTAGGTTTCTACCAAAGGCTATATCCTTATGAGTACCGTCTACTCCGCTATCATTAACGACAACTCCGATACCCTTACCTGAAACGGGTAAACCACCATTTAACTTTCGAAGTTGGTCGTCCGTTCTTACCTTATCGACTCCTGTAATAGACGTTGCAATATTGTTGAATAAATCAAGCTTTTTATTCAAGTACAAAGATAGCACTTGATCGTTAGCTGAAAGCTTTTCTATTTGTGATTTTGTAGCTACGATCCCCACCATTGGGAGCGATTTTAAAGTCATACCATTTGATATACCTACACTTCCCAATATATCGAGTTGTTCCTGTGTGGGAGAAGCATCCGACTTAAAGGTTACAATAACCTGAAAAGGACCTGAACCAGAATTCATCTCCTTCGTCAATAATTCATCCATTACAGCATGACTTACGGCTTTTATTGAAGCTGTAGGAGTTAAGCTAATGGATAAAGCTAGTAAAATCGTCATAATTATACTAATTATTTTCTTCATATGCGTTTCCACCTTTCAAAATTGGTTAGTTATTCTTCCTTCTATTATCACAAGTAGAGGACGAAAACTATATTCTTCAAAGGTTGTAAAACTAGTTGCAAGAAGTACTATCTTTTTTCATACCAAAGTATTAGTATGACTTTTTCTTTTTTTAGCGCATTAAAGCGGTGGGGGACAGGCCCCCACCGCTTTAATGTGTTAAAAGTTATGTTTTTGTTTAGTATCCTGCGAAGTAGCGTGTGATTGCTACGGCATAGTCCGCACGAGTCACATTGTTTGTTGGCTTGAATGTAGCTGTGATAGTTGGTTTTAGATCATATGGTCCTTGAGTCACACTAAAGTATGCGTTTAGGATGTTTAGATCTAGTGCTAATTGGACGTAACCACGTAAGTTAGCAGGCACTAATGAAGCATCGCTAATTGTTACGCGCTCGTTCCCATATGCTACTGTCAATGTATCATTATTTTTCGCTTCGGCTTCTGATTGAAGTCCCAAATTTTGAACTAGGCTATAAGCAAGTTCAGCACGGGATACAGCTTGGTTTGGTGAAAATTTACCTTCTGCTCCTGCTAGCAATACACCTTTGTTCTTATATCCTCTATCACGTAGTGCAGCTCCCTTTGCGGAAACGGATTCTGCAAACGCTAAGTCTGTTCCTTTTACATCTTTAAACGACGAAACTCCTGAAAGCGGTAAGTATTGACGGACACCTGCACCCATTACCATATATTTCGCTAATTCAATACGAGTTAGTTTATCATCTGGTCTGAAATTCCCATCAACATATCCGTCTATAAGTCTTTCACTAACTCCAATTTTGATTGCAGATTCAGCAGGATGATTAGCAATATCATTTAGTCCAGTAAATCCACCGGCTTTCTTGAAGGTTAGTTCACCTTTCACTACTTCATCAAGTGCGATACCGTTTAATCCGTCTAATTTCACCGTCCATTTTCCTGGTATTGGAGAAATTACTTGTACAGTTCGGTCAGTGTAGAGAGTGAAGAGTAAGTATATTCCAGATCTATATTCTTTACCCGTTGGATCAAATAGGCTTAGGTTAATCGGATTTCCTGTTTCACCTAATAATCCCTTTGCATTGATTTTGGCTGTTAATTCAGTTAGTCCTGCTTCTACATCAAATGAGTACGTATTTCCATTTAGATTTAGAGCGCTATAGTTAATTGAAAATGGAGTTCTAGTTGATGCTAGTTCCACTTTAGAATTAAATTCCTGATTTTCATTAACTGTGGAACCATAGTTACGTCCTGTAAATGCTGCATCCACAGCTGCATATGCATTGACATATCCCGATCCTACTTCCCACGTTTCGTAACCTGGCATATTTGTTGCTGTTTGCTTTAGTAATTCTTTTACTTCAGTAGGTGATAACCTTGGATTTGCCTCAAGTAGTAAAGCCACAATTCCTGCAACATGTGGTGCAGCCATTGATGTACCACTCATTGTCGTATAGTAAGGAAGATGTGCTGGTGCAATTGTTTCCACATCATCTGTTGCTCCTAAACTTGAAACAGGCGCTACCACTCTTGTTGAGATGATTTTCTCACCAGGTGCTGTAACCGTTGGACGGTCTTCCCAAGTAAAGTTCTCTCCATCAACAACTACCGTTCCACCTTTTCCATTTACACCACGAGATGAAAAACTTGTAAGTTTACCTTGCTTTGTACCTGCTGCAACTGTAATTACCCAAGGTGCTTTTTTATAGTTACCTGAAATAGTAGATTCTCCTGGTCCAGAGTTACCTGCAGAGAATACAGTCACAATTCCGCGATCATATAACTTTTTTGTCGCTATATTAATAGGGTCATATGGGTCAAAATCTGATCCTGCATCGCTAGTAGTTCCCCAAGAGTTAGTAATTACTCGAATATTATACTCAATTTGATGGGTAAGCGCATAATCAAAGCCCCCAATTGTATCCAAAATAGCTATTGCTGCTCCTGAACCATAACCGATCAGATTAGCACCCGGAGCAACTCCTTCATACTTTCCACTAGACATTGCACCTGTTGCTCCAACTGTTCCAGCAACGTGTGTTCCATGTCCACCTAAACTATCTGTATTGGGTACATTTTCGACATAAGTAATTGGTAATAGATCAACTAATGCATTCAAGTTTGTAGAAGCGGCAACATTTTGGACAACATGTTTACCATATTCTAAATCTGGATGAGTGCCATCAATTCCACTATCATTAATTACGACTCCGATTCCTTTTCCAGATACCGGTAACCCACCGTTTAATTTTCTTAATGTATCATCTTTTCTAAGTTGGTCAACACCCGTTAATTCTGTACCTGTTTCATTTTCGTATACTACGCGTTCATTATCATAGATTGAATAAACCTCACTGCTTTTTGCAAGTGAATTTATTTGATCAGGTGTCGCTATTACACCTGCTATCGGAAGGTTATGAAAGCTTAACCCCTGTGTAATTCCTAAACTCTTTAGTAATCCTAATTGAGATTGTGAAGGTCCACCGTCACCTTTAAATGTAACAATTACATCAATTGAATCAATAGATGTTTTTAAAAGCTCTTGCAAATCAGGATCAATGTGAGCCTCAGCTAATGTAACTCCAGCCTGTGTAGCTGGTATCATAGAAAAAAAACTAGACAAGCATAGAACAATTGATAATAATATTGCTTTCGTTTTCAAAAAGAACCCTCCCTATCTAATAGTAAATCTTTTCTCTTATTATCTAATAGTTTGAATTGAGTATCTATTCTGCAAAAGAGGTAACTTGAAAAACCTTTGTACTATATTGTTATACGCCTTAAGTAGTATAACGAGTTAAGTAGAATACAAATTAAGTAGATTCTGACAAATTCACAAGCTGATTTTGTACGGCGAAAATCACGACTTGTGAACGACTTTTTACATTCAACTTTTTAAAAATTTTACTCACATGAATTTTCACTGTTTTATCACTAATAAATAGACGGTCTGCAATTTTTTTATTACTTAATCCTTCAACAAGGCAGTGAAGCACCTCTTTTTCTCTCTCAGTTAACGAGTTATCCTCTTCACGCTGCATTTTCTGCTGATGGAAGTTGAAAAGTTTTTTTGTCATGGATGGATGAATGACAGACTCCCCTTTTGCTACCGTTCGAACTGCTTCTATTACTTGGTCAAAGGGAGCATCCTTTAAGAGATAGCCATCTGCGCCTTCACGAATAGCAGCTAAAAAATATTCCTCATGGCTATGCATGGTTAGAACAAGAATTCTTAAATTCGGGTAGAGTTTCTTTAAGATTCCTGTCACCATCACCCCATTCATTCGTGGCATGTTAATATCCATCAATATCACGTCAGGCTTGCATCCTTTAATATTAGCGATGGCCTCTTCGCCTGATTCTGCCTCACCTACAACTTCTATATCCTCCTCTAACTCCAATAAATTCTTCAATCCATCACGTAGAATGGCATGGTCATCTACCAACATTAGTTTGATCATGTTCAAAACTCCCCTCAAGACTCAATTTTGGTACTATTAGTGAAATTTCTGTTCCAAGTCCTGTTTTACTATCAATTTGTAGAGATGCTCCGATTTTTTCTGCACTATCATTCATTTGTAAAATGCCAAAGTGCGGTTCCTTTTGAGCCTTCATCATGGCTTCTAGTAATGAAAACCCACAACCATTATCTTTTATCCGTAATAAAATTCTTTCTTTTTGATAACTTAAAAGAATATCTACCTTTGTTGCCTTTGCATGCTTGAGTATATTCTGAATACTCTCTTGAAAGGTGTCAAAAAGGATTTTTTCTAGCATTGAACTAAGCGATTCTGAAATACCCCTCTCTTCAAAGGAAAACGCCAAACCACTTTCCCTTTCAAACGCCTTTATCCTTTGTTTAATGGCAGATTGTAGTCCAACTCTTTCTGTTGGGTAAGGTCTCAATGCATATATTGATTGACGTACCTGCTTTAAACTTCCTCGTAATTGTCCCATGCAATCTGATACCAAGTGTAATGTTTCATCCGGGGAATTGTCCCATTTCCTTTGCGCGGTTTCGAGCTTCATTAAAACTCCAGCAATCGTTTGAGCTAGTCCATCATGTATGTCTCTTGCAATACGGTTTCTTTCTTCTAACAAACTACGTTTTTCTTTTTCCTCAATTAGCAATCTAGTTTTTATGATGACCGCAAGCTGGTTTGCTAATGTCGCTATGGCTTGAACCTCTTCGTGATTAAAGCTTTTTGTCCGACTTCTTGCAATGGCAAATACTCCTACGGTTTCCTGATCAATAACTAATGGAGCATAGACAAAGCTTCGAAGATCTTTAGTGAAATATCCACTAGCTGGATTAGTCTCTTTTTTACTGTCTGAAATAATTAATGGCCTTTTAAGTCGTTCAAAAAGCTGTATTACCTCTTTAGACAATGGTTCATCAGACTGAATCTTTCCTTCTTGGTAGCTGTTCTTCCATTTGTTATCTTCGTTTATCCATAAGATGATGCCCTCTACATCAATTAACTCGTGAAAG
>JBFILZ010000128.1:0-7848 GCA_041611945.1 Bacillus sp. (in: firmicutes) | reverse complement strand
GTCGCTGCTTACCTGGGTGGTCATATAGAATCTTCTCAAAAAGTAGAATTGGACCTCCCTGAGACTGGGGTTTGTAGTATTAATCTTGGTACTAAAAGCAAATCTTGTTGTTAATTCATCAATAAATTTTTAGAGATTGGATTTGACTTAGGTACAAATTCAAATAATGAATTAACTACTTCAATTTACTGAAATCAGTAAACCGGGAATAGGAAATGTTTATTTCAAATATCTCTCAATCTTCCGCTCCATCAACTTATAAAATCAACTGCTCGGCTTGCCTTATTAAAAAATCAACAACCCATAAAATACTTCCTCAAAAAAAACTGCACTCAGCGTATGAGTACAGTTTTTTCTTAGTGATTCATTACTTTATCAAGTCCGCCAGGTTTATTATGAATGGCCAACTTATCTAATAAATTATTACTCTCAGTATTGAGCCCTATTAGTGTTACCTTCACACCATTTTGATGGTATTTTAGTACCACCTTATCAATGGCACCAACTGCCGAATCATCCCATAAATGAGCATGACTTAAATCCAGCTTAACTTCCTTTACCTTCTCGCTAAAGTTAAATCCTTCAATGAAATCTGTAACCGAAGCAAAGAATAACTGACCTGTTACATGATAGACGATCTTGCTTGAATCATCAGTAGCAAGTGTCGTTACTTTCACTTTAGAAATCTTAGCTGCAAAGAAAATCGCACTTAATATAATACCAACCAAAACACCTTTTGATAAATCATGTGTAAACAGAACAGTAATAACAGTTGCAACCATGACAACAGTGTCTGTGACTGGTGTCTTCGTTACATTTTTGACAATTGACCAATCAAATGTCCCGATAGAAACCATAATCATGACACCAACTAGTGCTGCCATTGGTATTTGAACTAGGAAGTCGTTCAATAGGATAATCAGAATCATAAGGAATGAGCCGGCAACTAATGCCGAAAGTCTTCCTCTCCCTCCAGATTTCACATTGATGACTGACTGACCGATCATTGCACATCCAGCCATCCCACCAAAGAAACCTGAAACAATATTAGCAATTCCTTGTCCTCTTGCTTCTTTATTCTTATC
The DNA here is from genome assembly GCA_041611945.1 of Bacillus sp. (in: firmicutes). Lineage (GTDB taxonomy): Bacteria > Bacillota > Bacilli > Bacillales > SA4 > Bacillus_BS. The sequence goes on along the minus strand of JBFILZ010000128.1, from coordinate 6,763 downwards.
ACTTGTTGTATCTGTCATATCATCCACGATTGAAGCAGTCAAAAAGGTCTCAACTAGACCAACTACTGCAATTGACAATGCATATGGAAAGATAATTTGTAATGTTTCAAAATTTAGTGGAATATCAGGTAGTAAGAAAAACGGTAATGCTTGAGTAAGGTCTCCCATATCACCAATTGTACGTACTCCACTTTGAGTCATAATCGCGATAACGGTAATGACTACGATTGCAACTAATGGAGATGGAACAGCTTTCGTGAAACGCGGTAATATATAAATGATGGCTAATGCTCCCGCTACCATTGCGTACATGATCCATGTCTCATCGACAAAATGAACTAACTGTGAAGTAAATATTAGAATAGCCAGTGCGTTTACAAAGCCTATCATTACGGAACGCGGTACAAACTTCATTAAGCGACCTAGCTTTAGGACACCCATTACGATTTGAATAATTCCAGTTAATATGGTTGCTGCTAGTAAATATTGCAGTCCATGCTCTGCAACAAGAGTGACCATTAATAAGGCTGTTGCACCTGTTGCCGCCGAGATCATTCCTGGTCTTCCCCCAACAAAGGCTATTACCACCGCAATACAAAACGAAGCATAAAGTCCAACCATTGGGTCCACTCCAGCTATTATTGAAAAAGCTATAGCCTCTGGTATCAATGCCATTGCAACGACCATTCCTGCTAGGACATCTCCCCTAATGTTCCCAAACCAGGCATTTTTAATTGTGATACTGTTCATGAAGCACCTCTTTCTTTCTGTTTATAATTGTAAAAGATGTACAAAAGTCCAAAGAAAAGAAGCGGCATCATTTCAGCCTTATTCCACTTATGTCACTCCCATGTATAAGTAATATACACCTAGGTGCTCAAAGCTTTTTCAGCGCAAATTGATCCCTTGCTTTTTTCTACTCTATTTTGAACAAACTCATATAGTGACTTTCAACTCTCATGAAAGTCGGTCCGTTATTAACAGAAAATATCATACCATATATCAGGTTTCATCGTCCTAGTCATGTAAGCGTATAAATTCAGTATTTTATTAAGATTTTCTCTACTTTACTCCTTTTTTCATGCATGTTTGTTAAGATAAACATAATTAAATTAAAAGATAATTCCGAACTATTTTTTTTCGTTTAGTAATCAGTTTTGGACGCTAATTTTCTGGTAGTAAGTATAAAAAATTAGTTTTTATAGTACACAAATTCTAATTATTTCCTTCTCTCAGATAAGTAATTAATGAATTCAGGAGTGAATTATTTAACCTAAAAGTACGTAGATCAGATATTGTGGAGAATCTAAATTACATCTACTTTTTCAAGAAAAAATAACAATATTAGTAGAGTCAAGAAAAAAACACTTCTACATTGAAGTGTTTTTTTCAATATAAATGAAATTTCTCTTTAATAATCATTGCTACTTCTTCCGCACTCAAATTTGTGTTGTTTATTTTTATATAATTTGGATAGTTAATTTCACCTTCAAAAGAATTCAATCTGTATTTATCCATAGACTCTTTCAAGTCATTTTCAGACCATTCAATATCCCTTTTCGAGGGCTTATGTTCGAGTCGATTAGAACTCTTATTCCGCTCAAGTCTTTCTTCCAAATCAGCCTCTAGTTCCGCATAGTAAACAGTACCCCCTCTGGACTCAAAGAGCTGAGTGACTTGATTAACATAATCCCAATCTTCTTTCTGATTTAATGCCCAGACATATGTAAAAATCATTCCATATAACTGACTCTTTGCTATTTCTTCAAAGATTTCCTGACGAAACAAATGCACTAATCTTTTTCCTTCTTTTGTGCCATAGTCAAAAAAATGACTAACCAAATCAATCGTCATATGGTTATGAAAAAGTTTCAAATTAGTTGTTTTTGCCAATTCTTGACCAACTGACATTTTACCAACTGCTTGGGGGCCAAATACAAGAACAAATTTCATAAACTATCACCATCATTTCTCATAATCTCTTTCATGAAGTCTCTAATTAATACTTTAGCATATTTTTACAGTTCTTTGACAAGGGATGTAATGAATCCTTAATCTTTATTGCTAATGAAAAAGCTCTGTTAAAGCTACTTGTTGATTTTTTAAATGAAGTTGATTGAAGTGGAAGGTGCGAGACTCCTCGAAAATCTACCGCATTTCCTTCGTGCGGTGAGAATTCACGAAAGTAAATATTCAATGTCCTGCGGAGCAGCTTCTAGTATATGAGTCTTTACAGGATCAAAAAAGACCAAATCTTTTTTTGATTTGGTCTTACAAATTTATTGACTCTATGTCCTATTTTACAATTAATACGGGGCACTTCACATGCTTTGCAACTTTATGACTTACACTTCCTAATACCATTTCCTGTAACACATTCAAGCCTCTACTACCTATTACAATAACATCAAATTTATTATCATTTGCATACTCAATTAATGTTGGGGCAGGTTCACCTCGAAGTATCTTCACTTCAAATTGAATACCAGCCTCCTTCGCCTTATCCTCTGTTTTTTTGATTTTTCTACTTCTTGATTCTTCAACACCGAGTTGATTCCAATTTTGTAGAACTTCCGACTTCGCTTTTGAGTTATCCGCGACATACACAACTTCAACAAACGATGTTGGATCACATTTAGCGATTTCGATGGCTTTCTCAGCCGCTCTTAGTGAGTGCTCAGAGCCATCAGAGGCCAGCATTATCTTTTTAAACATACAAATTACCCCTCCCCAACATTAATGAGTACTTAACTTTCGACTTAGCTTCGAAATAAGTTCTGTGCTTGATTTGTCTAGCCCTGAAAACTCGACACCGACCTCGTGAACCTCAAATTTCACCACAATCTTATCTATCGCTGCTATGGAGGAATCATCCCATAAATGTGAATCGTTAAAATCAAGTATTACCTTCCTTATACTACCTATATCATAATCAAAATTTTCTAGCAACTCCGAAACTGATGCAAAAAATAATTCGCCTCTAAATTTATAAATGACTGATTCATTTTCAACAATCTTCTCAACCCCAACTTTAGAGATCTTAGCAACAAAGAATAAAGTACTAAGTATAATTCCTGCAATGACACCCTTCGCTAAATTATGTGTGAAAATAACAACTATTACAGTTGTAAACATTACAATTGTATCGGTTATTGGGATGATTTTCATTGTACGAATTGAGTTCCAATCGAATGTTCCTATCGCCACCATAAACATGACTCCTACTAACGCCGCCATTGGAATTCTTCCTACCAAATCCCCTAGAAAAACAATCAAAAGAATCAATACTGATCCAGCTACAAACGCTGATAATCTTCCTCTTCCTCCTGATTTAACATTAATTATGGATTGTCCAATCATAGCGCAACCCGCCATTCCACCAAATAATCCCGCTACAATATTGGCGATACCTTGTCCTCTTGATTCTCTATTTTTATTACTGGTTGTATCAGTTAAATCATCTACAATTGTAGAAGTTAACAATGATTCAACGAGTCCAACAACAGCAAGTCCAATTGAGTAGGGAAAAATGATTGCTAAAGTTTCCAACGATAGTGGAATATTAGGAAGATAAAAGCTAGGAAATGCTTCTGGCAATTGGCCCATATCCCCAACAGTTCTAACAGTACTATCTGTCAAAATAGAAATCGTTGTAATCACTATAATCGCTACTAGTGCAGATGGTATCTGTTTGGTCACATAAGGAAGTAGGTAGATAATCAATAAGGTTCCTGCTACCATTTTATACATTTCAAACTCTTCACCAATAAAGTTTGGGAGTTGCGCTGTAAATATTAAGATAGCCAAAGCATTTACGAACCCTACGATGACTGACCTTGGAATGAACTTCATATATCTAGCTAATTTTAAAACACCAAAAATAATTTGCAGGAATCCAGTCAGAATCGTTGCAGCCAATAAATAGTGTAAGCCATGTTCTGCTACTAAGTCGATCATTAGCAAGGCCATTGCTCCCGTAGCAGCTGATATCATCCCAGGCCTTCCACCAACAAAAGAAATGACAACAGCAATTATGAATGAAGAGTATAACCCGACCATTGGATCGACTCCCGCAATAATGGAAAAGGCAACAGCCTCTGGTATCAGAGCTAAGGCTACAACAACCCCTGCTAAAATATCACCTTTTATGTTTCCTACCCATTCAAGCCTCCAGGTACTCATAACATCAATCCTTTTCCTAAAAAGTAGAATTGCATTAATTATTGTTACCTGAATCTATCTCCACTATGAAGGACGTTATCTTGACGATTATTCAACACATGTATAAACGATTTCACACAAAAAGAGCTTGGGTTTCCAAACTCTTAAATTTTTTCTTCTATTATTATTTTCTTGATTACACCACTTTTGAATTAGTGAACGATACAATTAAGCTATGTATTTAGAGTTGGTTTTTTTGCCATCCAAGCAGCCAATGCTCCTAAAGCTGGAAAAATCATAATTATTAGGAGAATTTCTTTGTACCCACCAAAAAGATCATAGGAGATTCCAAAGGGAAGTGGTCCAAATGCCGAACCAATAACCATAACTGCCATCGCTAACCCTTTGATGCTACCAATGTGTTTCCTACCAAAAAAATTAGGCCAAATTATATTTAGCGCAATACGTTCTATTCCACCTACTATCCCCCAAAAAACACCAAATAATATAGCTATTAGTATTGAGTCAGTGAAAATAAGAAGTATAAGAAAAAGAATTTGGCCAATAAATGCGATAAAAAGCATCCTATTTGCTTGAACCCTTTCTAATATGAATCCAGATAGAATTGTAATTGGAAAACCTACAATAGCCATTAAACTTAGTACGGTAGCAGCAAGTACTGGAGGAAGTCCATTCCCTGAAAAAATGGATACTAAATGAAAGGTAATTCCTGTATTCACCATTGCCGGAATGCTAACACAGAAAAGTAAGAGCCAGAATGTTCTCGTTTTTTTCGCTTCAGCTAAAGACCAACTTTTCTCTTCTGTGTCGCTCAGTTTTTGTTTGTGTTTCACAGTTTGGTTTACTATAAGTGATTGTTTATTATCCGGCAGTAAACCTATATCCTCTGGTTTATTCCTCACAAAAAATAGGGCCATTGGTACAAAGAAGAAGAGTAATATAAAACCTAGTATTCTCCATGTGTTTTCCCAACCCCACTGTTCAATCATCCATAAGTTAGCGACTGGAAAAAGAGCTGAACTTAAAAATCCTCCAATGGCCATTAAGCTAAATGCTCTTCCTCGTTTTTCAATAAACCATTGAGGAATAAGCGTGTTTGGTACCAATGTCATTGACCCTTGACCCAACAATCGGATAAGAAAAAAACCAATAAACAGCATGAATGTATTCGAAATTATGCTGTTAAAAAAACAAGAAATTGCTAATGCTATACCCACTAAAACCATTGTAAATCTTTGACCATATTTATCTATGTATCTTCCAACAAAAATCATTAAGAATCCAGCAATTAGTGTTGCAGCTGAGTATATAGTAGCAATAGTTGAACGACTCCAACCAAAGTCAGCAAGATAATAATCAATAAAAACTGCATTAGAGTATGTTTGCCCAGGTCCTGAAAAAAACACACCTAATGCTCCCATCATGACAATAACCCATCCATAGTAAAAAGGTGTATGTATTGGTTTTGCTGAAACTCTTTGCGGTCTTGTGTCAGTCATTCTTTCACCCCTTTGCTATGAAATCATTATAACACGAACTATTTCATACATATTATCCGCTGTTGAACGCAAAAAACAGATCCATTAAGGTATGTACTGTCTCTTAAGTTTCAGTCCAAATTTAACGGTATCCTTTTATCCTAAATATAACTTAACGAGTTAAGCATCAAATTATTTCCGGGAAATAATTCACGATTAAATTCACCTCATGAAACCTTTATTAGGTACTAATTCAACTTTAAACTTCGTCGTATATGATTCATTGTAGCTCTTCATTTTCAATAATTCGATTGGAGGTGAAATATTTTGGTTCAACTCTATATAATTTTCACGATTGTGAAAAGAGCCATCGCGCCCTCCCCTCGGAAAGCGAGCAACCTGAAGTAAAACCAACAAATAACAGAGTCAACAAAAAAAGGGCTCATTTAGCCCCCTGGTATCGACATTGTTATAACAAATTAAACATTTAGGACGATAAATTGTCCATTTCCCAATATAGACTTTGTATAATCAATTTTTGCATTTGTAAAGTAAATCTTATCTTTATCATGAATTAGAAATTGAATTCCCTCTTGTTCAATGATTTCATCTTGTGACGATGCTGACTCTTCCAGAGTCAGACGAAGCTTTGGTCCCCCTCAGCCAATACCCATTGAAAGTCGAATCATTGGTTTTTTATCCTCATCCATGAAATCTTTAGCTTGATTCGTTATTTCTGAAATAGCTGCATGTGTAATCTTCATTATCATCCTACCTCCCTTTGACATACTGGACAGGTTGATAGTTATGACATCACTTTATCAACCAAGTATAATATCCCACCAGATCTTTGCAGCTGTTGCTGCTATTAGTACGGCCAAGGTAATTTGTAATATCTTCGTGTTCACCTTTTTACCTGCCATTGCCCCTAGCGGAGATGCGATTAAACTTGCGACAACCATAATAAGTGCTGGATAATAGTCAATCTGCCCGGTAGAAATTTTTCCAACTGTTGCACCTATTGATGATATGAATGTAATCGCTAAGGAAGAAGCAATTGTCATTCTTGTTGGAATTTTTAATACGACTAGCATGATTGGGAC
>JBFILZ010000127.1:0-7867 GCA_041611945.1 Bacillus sp. (in: firmicutes) | reverse complement strand
TTAAAACCATGTTTAACATAAAAATTCTTGGCTAGTAAGTTACTACTCCAGTAGTCTAATTCAATTAAATGAATTTTATTTTCAATTGCTACCCTCGAAATTTCATCCATCAGCTTTGTTCCGTATCCTTGATTTCTATTTATTTCATCCACACTTATTTGATGGACATACATAGATTGATAGGATTTTTTAAATATACTTTCGAGATATGTTCGAATTTCTACCCATGCATAGCCAACAAAATGATTTTCATGTTCAATGACTAGAAACAAAAAATCCGGATTATCTATGATCCCTTTAAAAAATCCTTTCATTGATTCCATATCATATTCTTTGAAGTAATCTGGATGTATCTTGTAATGAAGATCATGTACGGGCTTGTTTAAGCTCGCAACAAGCTCATAGTCTGTTGTTCGGATAATTTTGATTTTACCCACCTGCTTTCGAACTGATAGTACTTCCATTCTATCGTATTTTTTAAAATGGGGGTACTAACAGCTACAAAACCTCTTCAAGACAAAAAGGAGTTGTAAACACAACTCCTTTTTATATACTTATTATTTTAATTAATGGCCATGTCTTATACCGAGAACGCCTTCAGCGATATTGACTGCATGGTCACCGATTCGTTCAAGATTACTTACAAAGTCCACGAAAATGATACCAGCATCACCATCACAGCGACCTTCATTTAAACGTAGAATATGTCCCTTACGTAAAACTCGTTCCATTTTATCAATCTTTTCTTCATTTGATAAAACCGATTTTGCTAGTTCCAGATTGTCTGTTTCAATTGATTTAATTGCATCCATTAGTGTTGAAATAGTTAAATCAGTCATCTCATTTAATTCACTAATGGCATCTTCTGATAAAGAAACACGATTAGAAATTCGATAATCGATAAGTTCAATTAAATTTTCCATATGATCACCGATTCGCTCTAAATCACGAACATAATCTAAAAGAGTAGCATGATCAGTTGTTTCTTCAGTCGTTAACGGTTTCGCCGAAATATCTATCAAATAATTTGTGATTTTTCGATCAAGACTGTTAATTGCTTCCTCTACCTGAAGAGCAAGATCGGCGTGCTTTTTATTATTTGTATTTAAGAAGCTTCGAGCTTCCTCTAACCCTTTTATTGATAAATTAGCCATACGGACAATTTCTTCTTTAGCTTGCCCTAAAGCAATTGATGGTGATTTTTCAATGAACATTGGATTAAGATTTTTAGGCTTAAAATCTATTATTGTATCGTCACCTCGGACAATTTTTGTCGCGATCCAAGCCAATCCTGCTATGAAGGGAAACTGGACAATAGTATTAGAAATATTAAAAATACCATGAGCAAATGCAATAGTCATTTCAGGATTGAGTCCCAATTTATTTTGAAGATAAGCTATAAAGGTAGTAAATAAACCTATGCCTAACATGAAAATAATGGCTCCAATAATATTAAATAAAACATGGACGAATGCCGCTCTTCTTGCAGCTACAGAAGTTCCAATAGCAGCTAAAACCGCAGTGATCGTTGTTCCTATATTATCACCAAATAGAACAGGAAGTGCAGCTTGTAAACTCATTGCATCTTGAGCAAAAAGTTCTTGTAATATCCCAATGGTTGCACTAGAACTTTGAACGATTACGGTAAATGCTGTTCCGACAATAAGTCCAAGAATTGGATTATCACTCATCGTAATGGTTAATTCTTTAAACACTTCTAGTGAACGTAATGGCTTCATTCCGTCACTCATAAAATCAAGTCCTAGGAATAATGCTCCAAATCCAAAGAAAACTTGCCCAATTGATTGAAGTCGTTTTCCTTTAAGGAAGAATAACAAAGCTGCTCCAACACCAATTATCGGTAGAGCATACTCGCCAACTTTTACACCAATAATAAATGCAGTTACTGTTGTTCCGATGTTCGCACCCATAATTACACCAATAGCTTGTCTAAATGTCATGAAACCTGCATTTACTAGTCCTACAGTTAAAGCAGTGGTCCCTGAACTAGACTGAATAAGTACTGTTACAATTATTCCGGATAAAACTCCCATGAACGGATTCGTAGTGGATCTCTCTAAGATTTCTCTTAAGCGATCACCTGCCGCCTTTTGTAGTCCATCTCCCATGTATTTGATACCAAAAAGAAATATTCCCAATCCACCAACGAATTGAAAAATCATTGCTTGAACATCCAAGATTCCCACTCCTAAATCGACAAAATTTGCGACACAATTTTCATTGTAAATAACCTATTATGTATTTGTAAACATAAATAGTGAAAATTTACGATAAATTTACAATTGAGATCTATTCATTTCTATAAAAGGTAGCTTTTGTAAACTTCGTTGCTAATCAACAATATTGCCTTTTATATGCTTGGCTCTAGTATTAGTATAAAAAAATAAGGAGGGGATGATTTCCGTTTCAGAATACTCGGTTCAAAATCTTGTACAAAAGCGTGCTGATAAACTCCACTTTTTGACTGGACTTCACTTAACCACCACTAACAGGTGGTACAATCGCTACAGTGTCTCCAGACTTGATGACATCATCATCTGTTGAATATTCTTCATTTATCGCAACCATAACATGATCGAGGTTCATTAGGGAGTGTTTTTCTTTGAGTAATTCTAGCAACTCCTTAACTGTAAGTTTTTCATTTTCAAGTATAAGTCTTTCAGTACCAGCTTCATCTTTTAATTGAGCAAATAATAAAACGTTAATCATTGATATCCTCCTTCTCTGGGTGTCCTTTTGGGTAGGATTTTGTTTCAAGTTGGTTTCCAATCCATTTCTCCCCATCTTCCCAATGCTCTTTCTTCCAGATTGGTACAATTTCTTTAATTCTCTCTATCGCATATTCATTTGCTTGATAGGCATCCTTTCGGTGTGGTGTTGAGACCGCGATTACTACAGCAATATCGGTAATGTCCAATCGACCAATTCGGTGAGTAATTGCTACCTTGGCGTCCTTCCATTTCCCTTCAATTTCAATCCCAATTTGCTCAAGCTTTTTCTCTGCCATAGGAATATAGGATTCATACTCTAAATATAGAGTCTTTTTTCCAAGTGTGAGCTCCCGAACGGTACCAATAAACGTTGTGATGGCACCAGCGTTCCGGCTAACTACTTTGTCTATGATCGACTGAACTTCGATAGATTCGTTCACGATTTCGAATAATTTAGTCATTTGATACTACAACTCCCTTTATTCGTTCCAATAGATAGGTCATGTATGCTTCTTCCTCTGACCTTAAAAAACATGTAAACTCGTTTAATTCTTCATTTGGTATAGAATCTTCATAAATTACTGTAATAATATTTGTTAATCTATGTAGGAGTTTTATATCATTAGCGTTTCGAATAAGAACTACTTTAGGATACTTCTCCATTTTGTATCCTTCTATTATTATCATATCCAAATTAAAGTTCTTATATAGGGAAATAGTACGTTCTACATCCCATGCTACTACATCGGCAGATAGTTGGAGGCTTCCACTACCTTCAACAGATACAACCGCAGCACCTGCAAGACGGTGACTATCAGTATCCTTCCCGCTATCCCCTACCTTTGGTACTCCACCATGACCGTGGTGCTTAATCGTCCCAACTGAAATTCCATCTGAACTTAATTTCTGTACTAACTTTGACACCAAAGTTGTTTTGCCACTATTTTGATATCCTACTATTTGTAATACAGGAATTCTTAGCTCCAAGGCCACTCACTTCCTTCATCTGACTCCAACAGAAGTGCCTCTACAACCATTCCTTTTTCGTAGCCTCTAGTTCCACCAGGTAAAATCATTAGAGCGTTAGCGCTAGCTAATGATGATACGGCATTCGATTTATCAAAACCGCTAGGGGCTATCATCACCCTCGCCTCTTGAAAAGAGATCCTTGACCTAACAAAGCGCGTAAATGGATTAGGTTTTGGATAATCCACGTCTAAAAAAGCTTGAACTTTTACTAAATGTGGTTTTTTGTTAAACAGTAATGTATGTATAATTGGTCTTGTAAACAATTCATATCCAACAAAGCAAGCAGAAGGATTTCCTGATAGTCCAAACAAAAGCTTCCCGTTAAGCTCAGCAACTGTTGTCACACTTCCTGGTCTCATTGCAACTTTGTTGAAAAGCACTGTTGCCCCAAGCTTGTCATAAATTTCAGGTAAGTGGTCGTAGTCTCCAACCGACACCCCACCTGTTGTAATTAAAAGATCTACTTCATCCAATGATTCCCTGATTTTTTCATAGCTAAAATCAAATTCATCATGTAACACCCCAAAATAACGAGGGATCCCTCCACTTCGTTCAATTTGGGCACATATCATGTAAGAATTGCTGTTTCTTATTTTACCAGGCTGTAATACTTCCTGCACTTCTAGCAATTCAGTACCAGTAGCGAACACCCCAATTATCGGTTTTTTCGCAACCAATACATTGCTATACCCAAATGTTGCAAGTAATGCCTGAACTCCTGGATTAATTTTCGTTCCTTTTTCTACTAATACTGTTCCTTTTTTCGTATCTTCACCTTCAAAAGAGATATTATCACCAGCAGAGTAAGAACGCTTGATTGTGAAGAACTTTTTACCATCTACTTCACTTTCTTTAGCTAGTTCAAGCATTACAACTGCATTACATTCCTTGGGCAACTGTGCCCCAGTCATAATCCGAATCGCTTGAAAAGGCTCTACTTCAATTTTCGCTATTGAACCCGCTCCAATTTCTTCTATCACTTCAAATTCAACAGGATTGTCTAGTCCTGCCTCAATACTATCTTCAGCCCTTATCGCAAATCCATCATAAGGAGAACGGTCAAATGGAGGTACATGATGTGAAGCAACCAAATCTTCTGCTAAATAGCGATCAAATGCTTGATGAATCGGCACAGTTTCACTGATGCCCTCTTTAGCAAAGTTTAGTACTCGTTTGACTGCCTCACTGACTGGTATAGGCTTACGTTTTTCGACCATTTCTGCTTTCACCTCTTAATTAGACTACCTGTACTTTACCATAATTACTTTTCAGTTTCATATTCGATGATTTGAGCAAACGGGTAAAATACAATTCTAGCCCTTCTTTAAGATACACTACAGAAACGCCTTTTGATTACTGTTCTATATTTTCACCTCTTAGTAATGTAAATGGTGATTGAGTAGGATTTGGGAAATTATCTACATTTTTACTATTTGACTTTACTCTCATTTCAATGAATTTTTCATCTATAAATACATATTTCAAGCCTTCTACAATAAAATTTAAAGCTAAAACTACTAACGCCAGACACGTAACAGGACCTAAAATCAAATTGGGATGAGTTAGAAACTCTGAAGAGTATTTAGCAATCAAACCGCCCCATTCATTAGATGTAGAGAATACCTCAAATACAGGGATACCTGACTCTATATCGGCATCCACTTCTTTACGTTCTCCACCGCCTATAAATAAACCTAATATTCCTAAATGAGCAAATAATACGAGCACCTGTCCTATTTGTTGTAACAATACGATTAAAAGCTGAGGCATAAAAAAAGGGCGTATATGTGTGAAAAATATATGCCAACTACTCCCACCCATTAGCTTAGAATTAAGAATGAATTCCTTCTTGTAAATTCTCTGAATCTCGTCCGATAAATAGATAGCCAACACGGGTGTTGAAAGCAAAGAAATAATGATTAAAGGACCATATATTGTTGAGCCTTCTCCGAAGCTCCAAGTAAATATAAAAAATGGTGCAGCTAACATATATGTAAACAATGAAAGAGGAATGTAATGGAGACCATCAAATAGACCTTGCACTATTAATTTTATTGAGGATGGTAATAATAGAAGCAGAAATCCAAAAATAAGACCGAACACCAATCTTGCTACGCCTACTCCAACACAAAGTAAAATTGTGAATTTTGCTCCATCGATAACCATATACAATAAACTCGTTCCAGTAGTATCAGATCCTAGTGGGAATTCTAATGAAATAGGAAATGGTGCTTGATCAATTACTTCTCCCTTTTCGTTATGTGAATATTTATATGGTAAAGGGATGTAATCTTCTAAAATAGCCGTATAAAGAAAACTAGTGATTAAAAAGAAGCATATGATTGTCATACCCGTTAAAAATAACTTATGGTTGAAAAGTGTCTTCAAATACATTCACTACACATCCTGTAATAGAGTCGTTTTTTTTACTAACGATTTTAAAATTGACATAACAAAGAAAAAAGGTAAAAAAATGAGTAGCATACATAAGGTTAATAGCTCCGGATTGCGGGCACAATTTTGCCAGACAAATTTTAACATACCATTATTATTTAACACAATTTCGACAATTAATAGATTCGAAAGAGTAAACCAAAATATTGTTTTGAAATGATAGATAAAAGATGCAAAGGCATTTCTGAAAATATGAATAATCAAAATCTCTGAAACAGTTAAACCTTTCCCTTTAGCTAACTCAACATATTGTGACTGGAATTCACCTTCATAAGTGACCAGTAAATATCGAGTCATATAAATTGTCGGTAAAAAACTTAATATGATTAGGGGGAGTAGTATCGCTTCGGTCCCATATGAACTTGAGAAATTAAATAATAAAATGTTTGTTTTCTTATAAAACCATATAACAAATAACTGGAGACTTATAATAACAAATAAGTCTGGTAATGATTCTATAACAAAAAAGAAAAACTTCACTCCAGCTTTTACTTTGTTGTTTAATAACATAATAGTATATGTAAAGATCATTGAGAGTACAAAGCTAAGCAATAAGGCCAAGCTTAAATATTTAAGTGTCGTTATATATAACCCCTGGAAATTCGGGAAAAGAGGTTTCACTATGTTTCTACTATCAATATATACCCATTCAGAAGGGTGTATTATCCCATTAATCGTACTAGTAATCGCTTCAAGGTAATCTACAGTTCGTAGAGATATAGTTTGGTATAAGAATGAAGTATCTTTTAATCTACCAGAATCCAAAAGATCCTTAATCTTTAACATCACCTCTATATCAAAAAGCAAATAAGGTAATGAACCTAAGAGAAATATCCCGATTAACGCTAAAATAAATTGGGAAACCGTACTTTTAACCATTCATTAGCCCACCTTTCAGTTAATAGAAAATACATAATTTTCCTACTTCAAATAAATATATTATACCAAAGCATCTTTAAAAAAGTAGAAAAATTTGGTACTATTTTATCAACGTGAAAGGATGGGTGTTTAGATGAGACAACTGCTTGTACCAATATTATTCATTATTCTTCCAGTCCTGTTACTTGTAACTCATACTGCTTATGTTGCTAACCTAGATACATTTGATGATACCTATGTTCTCCTTTTAGAAAAGAAGTTGAATGACGATGAACGATTTAATCAGTATTATCAAGACATTCGCCTAGAATTTAATGAAGATGAAAAATATACCACGATAGAAAACTATACATATAGATTAATTGGTACTGGAAATTCTTTTTTTTCAAATTTGTTGGAGGAGGAAAAACAAATAAATTTGTTGAAAATATCCTTTCTTCTTAACGAAATACTTGGTGGCGATGCGTTTATTGAATGTGGAAAAAACAATTTTTGCAAAATCACGGAAGTCAGTATCATTGACCCGAAAACTAAGAAAACGTATCAACAAAAATTCTTTGGAAATTAGTACAATTGTGTTCATACTGATAATAGAAAAAACAAACAGTAGGTGTTTATTACCCTACTGTTTGTTTTAGTTTTAAAGGTAGTTTCACAATGAAATTCGACCCTTTATTTTCGATACTTTCCACATATATTGTACCAAAGTACTTTTCTACTAATTTCTTGGCAATCGATAATCCAAGACCTGTTCCACTATTTTCACGACTTCT
>JBFILZ010000126.1:0-7875 GCA_041611945.1 Bacillus sp. (in: firmicutes) | reverse complement strand
GTACTTGCGAGAAGCAAATATGTATAAAAATTGAATCAACTCTTAGTAAATAAAAACTAATCATACAAGTAAAGGACAAGTATAGTTTGTTTATGAACTTATATATATCAATTAATATTACGTTAAATTTTTCGAAAAAAATATGTTCCAACTAAAGTAACCTGCTTGATACAAGCAGGTTACTTTAGTATTATACGGGTATGATTTAAGTCCTAAGTAAAGGAGAATACTAAACGATGTTATCGCAAGAAAAAATGGCAAGAATTAATCATTTATCAAAAAAATCAAGAGAAGTAGGTTTAACTACCCAAGAAGTATCTGAACAGAGTCAATTAAGAGAAGAATATATTAAAACATTTAGAGGCCAAATGGTGGACCAATTACATGCTATAAAAGTAGTTGATGAGAAGGGTAATGACATTACGCCTTCAAAATTGAAAAAAAGTAAAAACATAAGGAATAAATTGCATTAATTCTTAATTTAAGTTGTCTAATGGGTACGAACAAGTTAAACTTGAGCTTAATATTTCTAAAATAAAAGATCTGTTAAACGTTGTTGTTGTTGTTGATTTGCAGATACAGGTTTTCGCTTTCCGCGGAGTTTCACACCTTCCACTTCAATTAACTTCGTTTGTAAAAAGACAGGGAGATATAACAGAGCAAAATAAAAGAATCCTAAAGAATGAAGGGATGGATTTCAATGGATACAATTTCTCAATTATCAATTAATGCAGTAAGAACTCTTTCAATTGATGCAATCGAAAAGGCAAACTCAGGTCATCCTGGAATGCCAATGGGCGCAGCGCCAATGGCATACTCATTATGGACAAATTTTATGAATCATAATCCCAATAACCCCCAATGGTTTAATCGAGATCGTTTCGTTCTATCGGCAGGACATGGTTCGATGCTACTTTACAGTTTATTGCATATCTCTGGTTATGATTTATCCATGGAAGATATCAAGAATTTTAGGCAATGGGGAAGTAAGACACCTGGGCATCCAGAGTTCAGACATACTGCAGGTGTTGATGCTACGACTGGGCCTTTAGGCCAAGGTGTAGCCATGGCTGTTGGTATGGCTATGGCAGAGAGGCATTTAGGTGGGAAATTTAATAATGAAGATTTTGAGATTATAGATCATTATACATATTCTATTTGTGGAGACGGCGATTTAATGGAAGGAGTATCTGGGGAAGCTGCGTCTTTAGCAGCCCATCTAAGATTAGGAAAGCTTGTCGTATTATATGATTCTAATGATATTTCTCTAGATGGAGATCTTGATCGTGCTTTTAGTGAAAATGTAGAAGATCGATTTACTGCTTATGGATGGCAAGTTATTCGAGTTGAAGATGGGAACAACCTTGAAGAAATTAATAATGCTCTTGTTGAAGCAAAAAATGAAAAGAATCGTCCTACATTAATTGAAGTGAAAACGACTATAGGATATGGCTCACCAAATATGTCAGGAAAATCAGATGTTCATGGTACACCTTTAGGTAAAGAAGAAACAAAACTAACCAAGGACGCGTATAAATGGACTTTTGAAAAGGATTTCCACGTACCAGATGAAGTTTATAAACATTTTAATGAAACGGTAGCACAAAAAGGAATTGATTCCGAAGAAAAGTGGAATCAACTATTAATCAAATATGAGCAAGTCTATCCGAAACTTGCACAAGAGCTTAAGTCTGCCATCCATGGTAACCTTCCTGAAGGATGGGACAAAGAGGTTCCGGTTTATAAGCCGGGGAGTAGTTTGGCAAGTCGTGCTTCATCAGGGGATGCTTTAAATGCGATAGCAAAAGGAGTACCGTTCTTTTTTGGAGGTTCTGCAGATTTAGCTGGATCTAATAAAACCATGATAAAAGGATCACCAGACTTTACTCATGAAAATTATAGTGGTCGCAATATTTGGTTTGGTGTTCGCGAGTTCGCGATGGGTGCTGCATTAAACGGTTTAGCTCTACATGGTGGAGTAAAGGTTTATGGAGGTACATTCTTTGTATTTTCTGATTACTTACGTCCTGCTATTCGTTTAGCGGCTTTAATGCAATTACCAGTAACCTATGTATTTACACATGATAGTATTGCAGTTGGTGAAGATGGTCCTACTCATGAACCGATAGAGCAACTGCCTTCTTTACGTGCAATGCCAGGTTTAGATGTAATTCGACCGGCTGATGGGAATGAAACATCTGCTGCTTGGAGACTTGCAATTGAATCAACAAACACTCCTACTGCCTTAGTGTTAACTAGACAAAACTTACCAACACTTGATAATACAGAAGAACTGGCTTATGAAGGAGTGAATAGGGGAGCGTATGTTGTATCTCCTTCTGTGAAAGAAACTGCTGATGTACTTTTGTTAGCTAGTGGATCAGAGGTTAATTTGGCTGTTGAAGCTCAAAAGGTACTTGAAAAGGAAGGGATTTCTGTATCTGTTGTTAGTATGCCATCTTGGTATCGATTTGAAAAACAAACGGTTGAATACAAGGAATCAGTTCTACCTAAGCAGGTAAAGAAACGTCTTGGTATAGAGATGGCTTCTCCACTAGGATGGGATAGATACACAGGTGATGAAGGGGACATAATAGCCATTCATACATTTGGTGCTTCCGCTCCTGGGGAAGTAATTATGAAGGAATATGGTTTCACGGTTGATAATATTGTTGCTCGGACAAGAGCACTAATCAATAAATAATCTCTAAGGTACCCCTCTTTTCACAGAAAAGGGGGGTTTTCGACAAAATTAGTCACACTCCATCACATTAATAGACAAATTTTTCAATTTTTCATTGATATAATAATGGGAACTTTTGATCTAGAAAATGTTTGAATGATGGAGGGCTATGATGAGAAAGTATAATATTTACTTGATTGAGGAAGAGTTTGCTAATCATTATTTTGGACGTGAAAAAATGTTTTTTTCTCTATTTTCAGAATATAATACATCTATAGGATATTTAAGGGATATATTGACAAAGCAAATTAACTATATTACAAATCCAATTCCTGTCTTAAAAATAAATCAATTTGTAATTTCAGAATTGAATTTGAAATCAAGCATAGGTATGGACAATGAAAGTTATACTATTCAAGCACTAAATAAAAAAAGTAAAGCTACTCTATATGTTACAGAAGAGTATTTAACTTTAGTAGGAATCGGAGAGTATGAAGCAGAAATGAATTTCTTTGAGTTACTTAGGAAGTGGGATTCTCGTTTTTTAGCGGTGGACACTAAAGAAATTAGATTCGGTTGGTTAACACCAATAAAACAGCGGAATTTTGTGTAATCTACACTTTCCTTATTGAATATTAGTTTTGGATTTAGTACACTGTAGATTAGACAGCTTGAAGGAGGAAGAAACATGGAATTATGGTTAGGCATTGTACTAATAATTGTAGCTCTAGTGGCAGGAGTGGCACTAGGATTTTTCATAGCACGTCAGTATATGATGAGTTATTTAAAAAAGAATCCACCGATAAATGAACAAATGCTAAGATCAATGATGATGCAAATGGGTCAAAAGCCTTCTCAAAAGAAGATTAATCAAATGATGAAATCAATGAATGGTCAAATGAAATAAAGGTGGACAAGCACTCATTTAATATGAGTGTTTTTCTTATATAAACGTAGTTCGTGTATAATAGTTTTATATAATGTATAGAGGATGAATCAATTTGGATGTAAAGCTTAACGTACCAAAAATAGAAATCAAACAACTACTTATGGGTTCATATACAATAATTGATGTTCGCTCACCAAGTGAATACCAGGAGTTTCATATACCAGGCTCAACTAGTTTGCCCCTTTTTTCTGACGAAGAGAGGGCTATGGTTGGAACTTTTTATAAGCAAAAAAGTAAAGAAGATGCAATTCAGCTCGGTGTGACGATCCTCTCAAGAAAGCTTCCAGAACTTTATGAAAGAATTAAGGAACTTAGTCGCAAAACTAGAAATAAACCTTTAGTTGTCTACTGCTGGCGTGGTGGTATGAGAAGTAGAACCATAGTATCCATCGCAGGTATGCTCGACATTGATACTTTGCAGCTTAGTGGAGGAATTCGCTCATATAGACAATTGATTTCAGAAGAATTAAATGAAGCCTTACATAGGAATAAAAAGTATATTGTTCTTGAGGGTTTGACGGGAACGAAAAAGACAGAGATTTTAGAGGAACTTGAACTACTAGGGTACCCTATAATTAATCTTGAACAATTAGCAAGTCATCGTGGGTCGATATTTGGTCATATTGGATTACAACCAAGGAGTCAAAAGGAATTTGAAAGCTTACTATATCATCGTTTAGGTCAGATTAAAGAATTTCCATATTATATAATTGAAGCCGAAAGTAAACGAGTTGGAAGAGTCGTTGTCCCAGATTTTATTATGGAAGGAAAAGAACTAGGTGTCCGGATTCATATAGACATGGACATTGAAAAGAGATCGAAAACAATCTGTGATACGTACAAATTAGAAGAAAATACTGAAGAGTTTAAGGATGCTATACTACGCTTAAATAAACGATTATCGAAGGAAACTTTTACTGAAATATTGAGATTATTAGATATTGGTGATAATCAATCTGTGGTTGAGCTTTTGCTTAAAGAGTACTATGACCCCAAGTACGACTATGCCTCACAGAAATATAATACACCTGTTCATTCTATTTACATTCAATCACTCGAAGATGGCATAAACCAAGTTAAAGACAAAATTAATCAAATTAAAAATGAATTTATTAATTTCTAGGCTCTGTTAATCGTTGTTGTTGATTTCAGTTTTATTATGTTTACTTTCCGTGGGGTGGGCAGTGAGCCAATTCGTAGATGTCTACGATGGACCGCTAGACAATGAATGCTTCCATGATGTATCAACGCACGAAGAATTGCGATGTCATTTTCGAGAAGTCTCACACTTTTCACTTCAATCAACTTCGTTTGAAAAATCACTTTTAACTTTAACAAAACCTTCACTTTGTAAAGAAACAACTATAGTTGATATAGGTAAATAAAAAGGCCTCATTTCTGAGACCTTTATTTTGAAAAAATGTATGAGTCTAAGCGGTCATATTTATTTAATAATTCATCTAATTCTTTGCTATACTTAATTGTTGTTGGTGAGGTTAGCCCATAATTGGAAACAACCTGTATTAATTCTTGACGTTTTGTTTCTATTTTCAAAAGTAATTCTTTTTTATCCATGGATTTACCTCCTCCAAGGTGATTTAAATAATTATACAGATATTTGAAAAAAATACAATCTATAAATGAATCCTTAATAACCAAAGAATTAATAGAATTGAGATTTATCATCAAAAATATGGACAATTCTATCGTACTTAGCATATACAAGTGAAAGAATTTACTGACACAAATGTGTCATTGTTTAAAGAGGCGGAATCTACTTCAGTCTGATAAAATAAAAGCAATGATACCTATGAGGAGTTGTTTGAAATGGTTGATATTAACTTGTTCTTAGCATTCGGAGCAGGATTTCTTTCTTTTATCTCACCATGTTGTTTACCACTATACCCTGCTTTCCTGTCTTATATAACAGGTGTAAGTGTAAGTGATTTGAAGTCGGAAAATTCATCCCTTCAAAGAAAGAGTTTTATGCACACCTTGTTTTTTTTAATTGGCTTCTCGGTTATTTTCATAGCAATAGGGTTTGGTTCTTCATTTTTAGGAGACTTTTTTATTAACTACCAGGATTTAATTCGACAACTAGGCGCTATTTTAATAGTGGCCATGGGATTTGTTGTTGTTGGTCTTTTGAAGCCAGAATTCTTGATGAAAGAACGAAGATTTAACTTGAAGACTAGACCTGCTGGATATTCTGGATCGTTATTTATTGGTTTGGCATTCGCGGCTGGATGGACACCTTGTACAGGACCAATTTTAATGTCAGTTGTGATGTTAGCTACAAATAATCCAGGTTCAGCAATCATGTATATGATTGCCTATATTTTAGGGTTTGCTATTCCCTTCTTTGTTTTATCATTCTTTGTTGGTAAACTTAACTGGATAAAACAACATAATGTAACCATCATGAAAATTGGCGGTTATCTTATGATTATCATGGGGATCTTTCTGTTTTTTGATTGGATGACAAGAATTACGATTTACTTTACAAATATGTTTGGTGGTTTCACTGGATTTTAAAAAAAAGAAATTTTAAAAACAATTGTTTGCTAAAGGAGTTAAGATGATGAAAACAAATGATTTAATTCTTAAAACAACTACGAATATTATTGTATTTATTATTTTAGCCTTCTCATTTAAGCTATTTTTAGCAGGGCATAATATGCCTGGTGGTGGCTTTATTGGTGGCTTAATGACTTCAGGGGCTCTAATACTGATGTTTTTAACTTATGGACTGGGGCCTATTAAAAGAGTCATTAGAGTTAATTTCACTCTGTTAATCGCTCTAGGTCTGACTATCGCAGTAGCTACAGGAATGGGTTCGTTTATTTTTAACCAACCTTTCTTAAGTCATACAGATGGGTATTTTTATCTCCCGATACTTGGGAAGTCACATCTTTCAACAGCTGTCCTATTTGATGTAGGGGTTTATTTAACCGTCATTGGTGTAACAATGACAATAATATTATCGATAGCTGAGGATAATCAGAAGTAGTCCTATATACCTAATTATTAGCAGGTTTTATTCATTTACTTTAATACATAAGCGGAAATATCTGATATAATTAATAATGAATAAGGCTTGTTTTACGATTTAAGGAGGAAATAATTAAAGATGGCACGGATTTTAATTGTAGATGACTCGAAATTCATGAGAATGACGCTTTCGAAAATACTTCAAGAAGGTAAGCATGAAGTAGTTGGAGAGGCGGAAAATGGTAAGCAAGCTGTAGAAATGAATAAACAATTATTACCTGATTTAATAACTATGGACATTACGATGCCAGAGATGAATGGGGTAGAAGCATTAAAGGCGATTAAAAAAGAGTTTCCTTCTGCAAAAATTATTATGTGCTCTGCTATGGGTCAACAAAAGATGATTGTTGAATTAATTGAGGCGGGAGCAAAGGATTTTATCGTAAAGCCATTTGAAGAAAATAGAGTTCTAGAGGCAATAAAGCGTGTGTTAGGATAAAAACGTTTAAGCTGTTTAAGTTTTAAACTTGAATGGCTTTTTTCATTGAAATCAAGTTATAATATTAATAGAGTTCTTTTGCAGAACGAATAGGATAAAAAAGGATTGATTTAGTTGCTTATATTTTCATCCATACTTGCCGTCATTATGGCTACAATCGTAATCTTTATTCGAATTAAAGCAGCAAAAAAACCTGCTACGATGAAAAAGATTATTTTGCCTCCAATTTTTATGAGTACAGGGTTATTTATGTTCCTAGTTCCAATGTTTCATGTAACCTTTTTTCAGATTATAGAAGCAGTTAGTGTTGGGATGTTTTTTTCTATTTTTTTAATAAAAACTTCTCAATTTGAAGTGAAAAATAATGAGATTTATTTAAAGCGCTCTAAGGCTTTCATCTTTATATTATTTGGTCTCCTAATTTTAAGAATTATTCTAAAAACAGTTCTTAGTACAACAATAGATTTAGGAGAGTTAAGTGGAATGTTCTACTTATTAGCCTTGGGGATGATTATTCCATGGAGGATTTCTATGTTCTTCTCATTTAAAAGATTAAATGATCACTTAAATCGAGAACAAACTATTTGACATCCTCCCCCACCTAAAATCCTACCGGATTTTTGAGGAAGGGGATTCCAACGGAGAAACCACTGAGACCAGTAGCCCTTGTTAGATAGTTACCTTTACCTCTTCTCAGTCCCGTTCACCGTTTGCACGAAGTACGGGTAGAGCGTCAACAGCTAGGCGTATAGC
>JBFILZ010000125.1:0-8056 GCA_041611945.1 Bacillus sp. (in: firmicutes) | reverse complement strand
TTTTCTTTCTTGAATAAGTTTCTCAAGACTAGACACTGAAATTGATAGATAATCAGATGCTTCCTTTATTGTTAAGTACATTCTTTTAACCCTTCCCTACTCTTTTTTAGTCCTACAAGTTTATTCTATTTACACTGAAATATAAACCACTCTTTACTGCTTTACTTTGATGGGGGACAGTCCCCCATCGAAGTAAAGTGTTAAAGTGGATTTCGTTTAATGGTTATTATTTTTGTGAAAAAATAGTAGTATTTATATGCCACGATTAGTATAAGAACAATTCTTATAAGAAGGTTGTCTATAAGGATGAAAGGTATGGCAATCATCAAATCTGCTGTTAGTAGTATTGTTAGCTTTTGTCTTAAGGTCATAGCTCTATTTCTAACAAACCCCTCTAAATGCTTCTTATATATTTTCGTCCCTTTGAACCAGACTTCAAATCTCTTTGATCCCCTTACAAAACAAACCGAAGCCAAAAGGAGAAAAGGCGTTGTAGGTAAAAGTGGAAGAATAATTCCAATGATACCTAGGAACATGAATAAAAAACCAAGTGCTATATATACTACTTTTTTAATATTTTTTATCTTGTCCACTCTCCTAATATACTTACAATACACCTATCATAGCATGGTGTGTGTGGTTTGAGCAGGCATATCTTATCCTACAAGTTTATTGAATTTCACAGAATATGATATAGTAAGGATGATTTAAGAAATGAAGGGAGTTTTAAAAATGAATAACAACGAAGAGCAAAATACACTAGCTCCAAAAACCTGTAGTATCGAACGTCTAGTTACAATGCCTGATGATGTTAACAAAGTAATCGAAGGCAAGAAAACAGCAACACGTAGAAATGGTAGATACGCAGATGTAGGTGAAGTGATGGTATTAAAAGATAAAGAATTCATAGTAAACAGGGTTTATGTACAAACTCTTGGTGAATTAACAGACGAGCATGCACAGCATGAAGGTTATGAAACAGTTGATGAATATAAAGAGTCGATTTTGTCCTATCACCCGGGAATGCCTTGGTTACCTCATATGAGAGTATGGGTACACGAATTCAGCCCTGTAAAAGCGTAAGTAAAAATGGCTCTATGGTATAGTGTTTTACTTTATATTCACGTTGCAAGTGTCATTGTATCAATTGGACCATTCTTTATCTTATTTCCGATTGCAAAAAAATTACGAGTGGCAAAAGCAGCAGAAATGGAGGCCTATCTTCACACATTTCGCTCTGTTGTGTGGCTCGCAAAGCATGCAGGTCATGTCTTAGTTGCTTCTGGAATACTCCTTGTTATTTTAGGCCCATGGAATTGGAGTACACCTTGGATTATCATGACTCTTGTTATTCTGTTAGGTTCTTTATTCTTTTTAGCTCGAGCATTTTCTCCAACACTTCGAAAGTTTCAAGAAGATAATCATAATAAAGAAGAATTGGCAGCAAAACTAAACCGTTCCATATGGATATACATTATTTTACTAATGGCGATGCTTTGGTTCATGGTTGGTAAGCCCTACCTTTGGTTTTAAAAATATTGTTTACAGTTAAATCTTAACCTTACATAAACAATCAATAATTTCTTTGAACACATGTAGAATTTTATGACATTCTCATGTGTTCTTTTTGTTAGACTCTATTTTACGAAGTATGGTAGCTATTACTTCAGGTTACTTGCTTTTGGAAAAAGGTATATCTAGGCGTAACTACAACAGTGAAATTTGACCTGTCCTTCTATTTCTAGCAGTCTAAAGTTCCATATCAACTTATCGCCCCAGCCACATCATAGTTGCTCATATCAAGTTCCGTTTCTTTGCCAAGTGCAAGCTTTGCCAACTCAGCACCAATATAAGGTCCACTCGTTAAACCTGATGCTCCTAATCCGTTTGCAAGTAGCACACCCGTAAAGTTAGGCAATGCGCCTATAATCGGGAGAAAACCTGGGGTGAAAGGTCTAAAACCAACTCGCGTTTCAATCATAGTACACGTTCCTAAACCGGGAGCGACTGAAATTGCTTTTCCTAATACTTCATTTATTCCACCCGCTGTAACACGGAAATCAAATCCAACTTCATCCTCATGTGTGGCTCCGACAACAATCCGCCCGTTCCCAAAAGTCAGGATGTATTGATCATTTGGTGGCATTATGACTGGCCATTCACTAGTGTCCACACCTTGTAATTCAAGGTGGACAATTTGTGCTTTTTGCGAAGTGACCAAAAAGTTGACGCCAAGTGGCTTGAGTAGCTCGTTAGTCCAAACGCCACCTGTAATTATTACCTGATCAGCTTCTAAGTGCATTTCCTTTAACTTGATTCCTGTCACTCGATGATTATTAAAACTAAGTGAGGCATTCCCCGTTATGAAAGTGACTCCATGCTTTACAGCAGCGTTCACAAGAGAATCTCTTAAGGCACGTCCATTTACTCGTGCTCCACCACTGACAAAAACAGATCCGTAACCTTCATCAAGCAGTGGAAACAGCTTATTTGTTTCAGCTTTAGATAGTACTTTAATCTCCCCTATTTCAGGTGCTTCTTCACGCCGTTTCCGCGCTCTTTCTGCCATCTTTTCAAGCTTATCCAAGTCCGTGTGAATACTTAAAGCTCCAACACGACTATAGCCAGTGTCAACTTCTCCATCTTCCTTAAGTTGGTTTATCAATGATGAGTAATACCTGGCACCGCCTTTAACTAGCTCGTACCAAGCCTTGTTTCTTCGTTGTGATAGCCAAGGACATACAATTCCAGCAGCAGCATCTGTCGCTTGACCTTGATCTTGTCGATCAACTAGGGTAACATCAGCACCAAATTTCGCAAGATGATAAGCTGTTGATGCTCCAAGTATACCTGCTCCCACTACAATGATTTTCTTCATGATAAACACCTATTTTCCTACAATATCAATATCACCTATTCTACAAGATTTATATAAAGGACTCAATATTGTGAACATTTCTTTTTATTGCAATGACAAATGGTAAGCCCAAAATAAAAAAACCTTGCACTAGGCAAGGGGAGAACTTCTTACTTATAAAATACTTTTTCTACATTATATTTTGACTGTAATGTATTAATTGCGTAGGTTTCGTAGATATCTCTTTCCATGGCATCTTCAACAATACATATATCCATTTTATAAACTTCGTCTCTGTGCATTTTCATAGGTGAAACAGTATCTTCAAAATGCTTCTTAATTCTTTGTCTTAATTTTCGAGCTTTCCCAACGAAAAGAAGTTCATCATGAATGTTAAAAAACAAGAAAATCCCGCCTTTATCTCTTGGGATAAGGTGAAAATCAATAAATCCATAAATATCTTCTATGATAGGCTCCCCTTCTTTGATAACCTGCTTTCTCTCTGTAATGGAAATATTCGGTTTCGGAAGTTCAATTTTTATCAATATAGTCACGTCCTTTATTTGTATAGCGTATATCTTAACATAAGTAAACGCAAAAGGGAAAATGGGTTGTCTAATAACACAATCTTATTATTTGGCTCTGTTAAAGCTCAATGTTGATCTTTTCAAACGAAGTTGATCGAAGTGGAAGAACGCGAGACTCCTCGAAAATACTCCCGCATTTCCTTCGTGCGGTGAGAATTCATGGAAGCATATTCAAAGTCCTGTGGGACTAGCGGGACAGGTGAGACCTGAAGGCGCTATCGCCGAGGGGCTCACCGCCCGCCCCACAGAAAGCGAGTGTTCTGGAACGAAGATCCCCTTATTTTCAGGGTAGCCTATTATTTCAAAGAAAAGAATGTTTTTGTATTAGCTAGGATCTGCATATAGACTTCACTTGTAGGTAAAGTTTTAATACTTGAAATGGTTTTTATTGACTCATGCATCATGTTGGGATGAGTTATTTTCCCTTTAAACAAACCTTCAAAAGGCCATGGACCATCAGTTTCAACCATAATTTGGTGGATAGGAAATACTTTAACTATTTGCTGAATCTCATCTTCATACAATACATCTGGTGTAACTGAGATGAAATAGCCATTCTCACTCATCCTCTCTAAGGTCTTGTCATTTCCTTTGAACCAGTGAAAATGAGCGTCTCTAATCGAATACTTCTCCAATATATTACAAACTATATTAGCGTCATCATATACAGCATGAAGGACAATTGGCTTACCCCATTCCTTCGAATACTTGATGAAAATTTCTAGTAGTTCAATATATTGATCTTGCTGGTATTCATTTATTTTCTTTTTTTGCCATAAATAATAGGGAAGACCAACTTCTCCTAAAGCAACCATTTCATCATGGTTTGCATCCATCCAACTCAATAGCTCTTCAAGATCATTTTCTGAAGGAAGAGGCTGTTCAGGATGAAAACCAAATGCTGGCTTTACCTTTTGGAATTTTTTCGAAAGGTACAGGTTTTTTTTACAAGACTCCAAATGGCAGGAAACAGAAATTAAACTTTCAATTAGCTCTAAATCGCCCATGAAATTGCCAAGTTTTTCTTCATCGTATTGGTCCAAATGAATATGAGCGTCAATTAACTTAGACTTATTCAAAAGTCTCATTCCCCTTAGTATCTCGCAAAGTAAAATGTATCTTTCTTTTCCATTCCAAAAAAGATTCTTGAAGTAAAAGGTTTTCATCTCTAGGTCTTGCGAAAGGGACCTTAAAGTCTGCAATTACTTTTGCTGGTTTAGTCGACAATACAATAATACGATCTGATAAAAATAGAGCTTCTTCAATATTATGAGTAACAAACAAAACCGTTCTGCGGTGTTCTTCCCAAATCGATAATAACCATTTTTGCATATCATGGCGAGTCAGTTCATCTAGTGCAGAAAACGGTTCGTCTAAACAAATCACAGCCTGAGGACTTAATAGCGCTCGAATAAAGGCAGCGCGTTGCTTCATGCCCCCAGAGAGCTCGTGAGGATATGCATGCTCATAAAGTGATAGTCCTGCATAGTTAATCATTTTCTTTGCCTTTTCAATGTCGACCTTACCTTGAAGTTCTTGACCAAGTAAGACATTTTGCAAAATAGTTCTCCACGGAAAAAGAGATGGTGTTTGAGGCATATAACTAATCGATCCGCGCTTCCCATTTATCACAGTATCATCGAGGATTATCTCTCCTTTATCTGGAGAAATAATTCCACCAATCAAATTAAATATAGTGCTTTTCCCACTGCCTGAAGGTCCAATTATTGAGACAAATTCTTCATTTTCAATTGTCACATTCAAACCATTAATCACATCAATTTTTCCAAATCGCTTTCCGACATCTTTTACAACAAGGTGACTCATTTATGGTCCACACCTTTCTGTTGCCAACGGACTAACCAACGTTCCACTAAGACTATAACACCAAAAAACAATAAACTTAACATCATAATAGCTATGATGGCAACAAATACACGATCTGTTCTAAATGATGATGAGGCCAAAGTCATATAAACTCCAACTCCTGCCTTAGCTCCCAGCCACTCAGAAATAACTGCTCCCATAACACTATAGGTTGCGGATATTTTCAATCCTGAAAACAAAGAAGGAATAGCAAATGGTAATTCTAGCTTCCAAAACATTTGTTTCGATGAAGCTCCCGCCACCAACATATATTGCTTCAACTCTGGGGAAGTTTGTCTAAAACCATCCATCGCTGCAACAGTAATGGGAAAAAAACAAACAAGAGTTATTACAATTAATTTAGGCAGTATGCCAAATCCAAACCATATAACTAATAGAGGTGCCAGTACTATAATAGGTACATTTTGTGAAAGGATTAAGAGTGGATAGACAGAATCCCGTAATATAGGAATTAAATGCAATATGATTGCTGTCAATAACCCGATTCCTGAACCAATAACCAATCCTAGGCCAGCAAGCATCACAGTTGATAATAAATCAGGGTAAAAATTCACCCAGCCGTTAATCGCTTCTGTCATTACTTTAGATGGAGGCGGAAGGAGCCATTCTGGCACATTCATTAGTTTCACAATAAATTCCCATGCTACTAGTAAAAAGAGGAGAACCGATACCGGTCTCCAACCTTTCCATACTCTCCACTGCATTATTGATATTTCTCCGTCAATTGATCCATTGTAATTCCAGTTGGTTGGAATAATATCTTCACCTGTGAAATTACGTTATTACTCCCCATTTCAACCACTCTTTCATTCATCTGAACTATCACACTTAATAGTTGTTGCAGGTCACCTTCCATTGTTGTTTCAAGGGGATGAACCTCATATTTAACACCTGATTCATGAATAATGCTAATAGCCTCGTCTACATATGGAATGACACTTTCACCATTGTTCGTTTTTGGTATTATTTGAATGCTTATTAATGAGTTAGCCATGTAATTGCCCCCTATTCAGGTAAAAATTCGTTTGTGAATGCTTTTTCTGCCTCTAACTCTTGATCGAGTAATCCATTATCAAACATCCATGTAGCATAGTTTTCCCAAACAACAAGCTTTTGTTCACCCCATCTTTTCGCATCATCCTGATATTTGGGTGATAACCATTCCTGACTTCTTTTCACAAGATCTGGATCTAAATCAGGAACTAATTTTAGGAGAATGTCTGCGGCTGCTTCAGGCTTATCAATAGAATAACCATATCCTTTTGCAACGGCCTTAACGAAGGCCTTAACTGTATCAGGATCTTTAGCAATAAGGTCCTCATTAGTTGTTAATACGGGTGTATAGTAATCTAGCTTTTCCGTGTAATCAGTTAAGTAAATCATATTAATTTTCTCATCACGAAGCTCAGCTTCTACTCCCGTCCACCCATAAAAAATCCAGGAAAAGTCAATATCTCTTTGCACAGCAGTAAAGAAATCAGCATCTCCCATATTAATGAATGAGACTTTCTCAACATCTGCTTCTTCTACTTTCATTAGGGATGAAATCACTGACTTTTCGACAGGTGACCCCCAACCTCCATATGTCTTTCCTTCAAAATCTTTTGGTGATTTTATATCTTTTTCAACAGGTGAAGCAAATCCTGATGTATTGTGCTGAATGATTGCTGCAATGGAAACAAGGGGAACACCTTGAATTCTAGCTTGCGTCACACCCTCTTGATAGCCAATTCCAAACTCTGATTTCCCAGAGGCAACTAGCTGATCCGCTCCTGCATCACCTGGCATAATTATTTCTACATCTAACCCTACCTCTTCAAAATAACCTTGATCCTTTGCTACGTAGAGCCCAGTATGATTTGTGTTCGGTGTCCAATCTAACACTACCGTTACCTTCTTCAGTTCTTTTTGTTGATTATCGGCTTGCCCCACATCATTCATGCTACATCCCGCAATGATAAATAAGGATGAGATAATTACTAGTAACTTTTTCATTCGAATCCTCCTAAGTATGTACTAATTGTATTCTTCAATATGGCTCTGTTAAAGGCTTCATGATTAATTCTAAACAAAGAAGATTGAAGCGGAAGGTGCGAAATTACTGCAGTGGAAATTAACAATCGCGGTTAACGAGCCAAAAATAAAAGCACCCTAAGGTAATCACCCGGGCGCATATCAATAAACATTATTCATGTTTGTGAATATGTTCCCTACGCTGGTGTCAACCAGATCAGGTTCTAAGGGTCAGCATCTTTTGGATGCTATCTCAACCGGCAACACCGGTCCCCCTACAATTCTTGGAAAAGTACTTTTATTTATTTTTATTATATCAGATTACATGAACTTTGCTAGTAAAAGGTTATGATCTAAAACCGAATATTTTGTTCCAAAACAAAATAATTCATATATTCAAATTTATTAATATGTCTCTGTTGATTTTTTAAAAATAATAGATTGAAGTGGAAGTGTGCAATACTGCAGGCGCAATGGACTGGACCATAACTTATACGCTTGTGTAAGTGGTTCAATATTTATTCAATAGAACAAATTTTTCATTGCCTATAAATAAATTGAATAAAGTCATAACAAAACAGCATTCTAATACTAAGGAGAGGATAAATTATGTTAATGTTCATCAAATTGAGCAATATTTTACTAACAGCCTATCCTTCATTTGATGAAGTTGTATCAGCTGAAAAAAAATATTATGAACTACTACAAAATC
>JBFILZ010000124.1:0-8205 GCA_041611945.1 Bacillus sp. (in: firmicutes) | reverse complement strand
TAAGATTAGCTAACAGATTTTCTGCACTCTGTGTATCTTTTTTCAAATCAAACAACTCAGTTACATCTGTGTTGTCTTCAAATATTTTTTGTAATTTCTGTAATAAATCTTGTGGGAGCAGAGGCATCCAAGATACCGGATTTGAGAGGAGCATCTCTTCAGTTAATTTCTCCGGTAATATTCCTTCAGCAACTAATTGATCTAGAAGTTCCAGTACTTCTTCTATTTGAATTTCTCCGTTTGGAATTTGACCAGAAAACTCTGCGAAGATACTCTTTAATTCTAAATCTCCGACCTCTTCTTTAACCATCTCTAGACTTTGTACTGGCGCTGGGTTACCTTGATTTTTTAACATTGATGCGAAAGAGCTTGAGCTGGATGGTATATCGCCTTGCTTTTCATTGACTCTCAATAAAAAATTGTTTTGCTTATTTAGTATTTGCGCTCCACTGACGTCCATTTTTTTCACCCCCCTTCAAATCATTATGCTAGCCATCTTTTGTTAATTGCTTCGTATACTTTGCTGCTTCAGCTGGTTTCATGTTTTCAAATATTAATGCTACTGCTTCACCTGATAGAGCTTTAATAATTTTGATTGCCTCTTCATCATTTAATTCTGTCAATATGTTAGCTGCATTTTGAGCGGACATAGATTCAAACATTTCTGCAATACCACTGAATATTTGCTCCGTATTCTTTTTTTGATTTTCCAACACCCCTAAATCTTGAATAAGTTTTTCAATTTGGGCGTGTAACTTTTCTTTTTCAAGTTTATTTTGCTCAGCTTCTTTTTCTAATTTCGAAATAGTTGCTACTTGATCATTGATTCTAAATTCTAAATCTTGAATATCATTACGAAGCTTTTCTTCAATATCAACCATCGATTTATCATTTTTAGTTAACTTTGAGATTCCTGGAATATTTTGACCATAATGTTTGGCTTTTTCAATTACATTAACGCCTGCTACTGTGAGAATCACTAATGCAAAAATTGTTGCGAAGATGAACGGGATTACCCCTGCAAAAAGAAACCATTGAAACCTACTATTTACCTCAGATTGATTTTCTTGAAGTTTCATTAGGACACCTAGCTTCCTTTGTTCATAAACTGTTGAATTGAAATGTCATCCATCAACCTATTTTCATCTGCATTTATTAAATTAATAAAAAGTGACAGCTCTTTTTCTTTTATTTTTTCATATTTCTTTACTTCAATATTTTTTTCAAGAAGTATCTCTTCTTTATTTATCATATTTTGCCTTGCAGAAACGACTAATGTTTGATAGTGAGCAATCGTTTTTTCTAAATTGAGTAAAAATTGTTGATAATGTCGCAGCTCTTGGACACTTAAACCAAATGAGACTTTTTTTAGTTGAGTAGCTTCTAACTCTTCTTTTTGCTTTAAGAAGTGATATAGCTTCTCTGCAACCTCTTCAAAATTTTTGACTGAGTCTTGATATACCTCGAGAGCTCTTTCTTTTTCAGTTTCTCTTATAGATAGAATTTTTTGAAATTTATAAATAAAACTCATTAACTACCTCCTTGGATAAGGGTATGGAGGGTTCTGATACTTTCTTCCAATGAAATTTCTTCATGTGTTCCTTGCCTTAAAAAAGAAATTATCTTAGGGTAATGACGGATAGCTTCATCGATTTCCCTAGAAGATCCTCGTTTATACGCGCCTATATTAATTAGATCTTCTGAATTTATATAGGTAGCGAGAAGTTCTCTAAGTTTTTCTGCTGATTGTTTATGTTCATCTTGAACAATATGATTCATAACACGACTAATACTCTTTAGTACATTAATCGCAGGGAATTGGCCTTTGTTCGCTAAATCTCGATCTAACACGAAATGCCCATCTAGTATACCTCGAACCGTATCGGCTATAGGTTCATTCATGTCATCACCATCAACCAAAACAGTATAAAAAGCTGTTATTGTACCATTTCGATTTGTACCTGTTCGTTCAAGAAGCTTCGGTAACACGGAAAAAACAGAAGGTGTGTATCCTTTTGTCGTTGGTGGCTCACCAATTGCCAATCCTATTTCCCTTTGTGCCATTGCAACTCGGGTAACTGAATCCATCATAAGCATGACGTTTAAACCCTTGTCACGGAAGTATTCAGCAATTGCAGTTGCTGTATACGCTCCTTTGATCCTCATAAGAGCAGGTTGATCGGAAGTAGCGACCACAACAATTGAACGTTTTAACCCCTCTGGACCTAGATCTCTTTCGATAAACTCTCTTACTTCCCTGCCACGCTCACCAATTAACGCAATGACATTCAAGTCAGCGGTTGTATTTCTTGCTATCATACCAAGTAAAGTACTCTTACCAACCCCACTACCTGCAAATATTCCAACACGTTGACCTTTACCAACAGTAAGCAGCGAATCTATAACACGCACTCCAACATTAATGCCCTCATCAATTGGTGGACGCTCCATTGGATTTGGAGGAGCTTGTTCTGTTCCTACACTTGTAAGCCCTTTCGGTAATGCACCACCATTTAAGGGTTGTCCAAGGGAATCCAGTACCTTCCCAATCAGACCACTTCCTACCTTTATTTGAAGCGGTCTAGAAGTACCCTCCACAATACTTCCCGGAGAGATATCTTTTACATTTGTAAATGGCATTAGAATAACGTATTCATCACGGAAACCAACTACTTCTGCCGCAACTTTTCTCTGTTTCTTAATATTACCTAGATAAATGTAACAAACATCGCCAATTGAAGCCTCTGGACCTTTCGACTCTATCATCAGTCCAACTACCCTTGATACTTTGCCATACCGCTTATACGAATCAATAGAATCAACTTCTTTTAAAAGTTCTAGTGCTCTCATGAGAACTTATTCCTCCTGGAGTAACTCGAGTAGCTTTGCTTTTAGCTCTGCAAGTTGACTATCAATACTTGCATCAATTCTTCCAAAAGATGATTCAATTACACAATCTGACTCTTTAAGTTCTTCATTCGGATAAATAAACAGATTGTTTTCGCTGTTTAACAATGCCCTTAGCTCATCTTTTTGTGATAAAACTAGTTCATACATGGAAGGATGTACTATTACATTAATATCGGTATAATCCTTGACTTCTTTAATTGCGTGCTTAACAATTTGCAAGAAAACTTCTTTATTTTCATCAATTTTAGCTTTCAGAACTTTTTCAGCAACTTTTATACCTAATCTCAAAATTACCTCTTCAGATTGTTCTACTTGCTCAATAAAATCAAGCTTTGATTTTTCTACAGTCAACTTTGCCACCTGAAGGATTTTCGAATATTGCTCATTTGCGTCTTTCTCACCTTGTAGAAATCCAGCTTGGTAGCCTTCGTCTCGCGCTATTTCAGTCAGATTCAACTTTTCTTGATCCCACTCATTTTTTAACTTTGTGATGGTATCATTTGTCTCCTGTAGATTAGCTTGTGCACCTAAAATTATTTGTTCAGCACGCTCTTTTGCTTCTTGAAGAAGTCTCTTTGCTTCATCTATTAATTTCAAATTAATAGTTTCAGGGGATTCATCCACATCAGTTTCAATTGAAAATAAAGGTTGGAGCTTTATCACTCTCTCTTCTTTATCCTTAGAAATCGTGGAATATGACTTTATTAATCTAGACAATAATATCATCTCCTCCGCCACGAGCAATGACGATTTCACCAGCTTCTTCTAGGCGACGAATAATAGCAACAATTCTAGATTGAGCTTCCTCAACATCTCGTAATCGAACAGGTCCCATAAATTCCATTTCTTCCTTAAAGGACTCTACCATACGTTTGGACATATTACTGAAAACAACTTCCTTAACTTCTTCACTTGCAACCTTAAGCGACAGTAATAAATCAGCATTTTCCACATCTCTAATGACACGCTGGATAGCACGATTATCAAGTGTAACAATGTCTTCAAATACAAACATACGCTTCTTAATTTCCTCAGCAAGTTCCGGATCTTGGATTTCTAAGGCATCTAAGATTGTTCTTTCAGTTGTTCGATCTACCCCATTTAACACTTCTACTACAGCCTCTATACCACCTGTTTGTGTGTAATCCTGAGTAACCGTGGCAGATAATTTCCGTTCTAGAATTTGTTCAACCTCATTTATCACCTCTGGTGAAGTACTATCCATAAGCGCTATCCTTCTAGCAATGTCTGCTTGTACTTCTTGAGGAAGTTCCGATAGTATTTGTCCTGCCTGTGTAGGATCAAGGTAAGATAGCACCAATGATATAGTTTGAGGATGTTCATTTTGGATAAAATTTAATATTTGAGCGGGGTCAGCTTTCCTTGCAAAATCAAAAGGTTTAACTTGTAAGGATGAAGTTAAACGATTTATAATGTTGGCGGCATTTTCAGCCCCCAATGCTTTTTCTAATACTTGCTTCGCATAGCTAATCCCGCCCTGGGCTATATAATCTTGAGCTAATGCAATTTGGTGGAATTCTTCAAGAACAACTTCTTTTGATTTTGAATCGACCTTTCTTACTCCGGATATTTCTAGAGTAAGCTTTTCGATTTCTTCTTCTGAAAGATGACGATACACAGACGATGCTACATCCGGCCCCATTGAAATAAGGAGGATGGCTGCCTTTTGGCGACCTGACAGTTCGCCCTTTTGATCTTTTTTAGCCATACCAACATCCCCCTATTCTTCTGCAATCCATGATCGTAAAAGCTTGGCAAAGTCTCCCGGATTATCTTTAGCTAA
This sequence comes from Bacillus sp. (in: firmicutes), assembly GCA_041611945.1. Taxonomy (GTDB): domain Bacteria; phylum Bacillota; class Bacilli; order Bacillales; family SA4; genus Bacillus_BS. Next base: position 3,491 of record JBFILZ010000124.1, on the reverse strand, counting down.
TTTTTCTAGTTGTGTTTTAATTAGATCAGACTCTGACTCTTTCTCATCATGAATATCTTGTACACTAGCTGCTGTGTATTGATCTTGAACTAGTTCTTCTTTATCTTTAACATTTTCCTTCTTCTTCCTAAATAATAGGAATAGCAATAAAAGAATAATAATCAGTAATCCAGCTCCTGCTAAATAAGTCCAAAAAGGAATGAGTTCTTTTTCAGGTGTCTCGAAAATCGTTTTACCGTTAAATGTTTGAACAGAAACGGCTACTTTAGAAGCAATATCCTCATTTGTTAATTCTGGCATGCCATCTTGCTTAGCGATTGAGGTGCGGATAATCGTACTTAGTATTTGTTCGATATCGTCAATTGATTGCTGTGGTAGTGATGTCTCATCATCGGAAATTGGTGGTTCTACCATAACTTGAATACCTAGATCACGTACTTTATATGGACTCTCGACTATTTCTTTTCTAATCCGATTCACATCGTTATTTATTCTTTCTTCAATCCGCTCATAGTCTCCCGTTCCACCTTCTCCTCCAGTTGCATAGTTCGGAATATCTGTTTCACCACTTCCGTCTATACCACCTTGGATCGAACCGTCACCGGTGAATGTTTCGGTAATTCTTTCTACACTAATTGCAATTCCTTCCATATTTTCAGTGTTAACTGGAGTTACAAGATTTTCTTCTCTATTTTCTTGGGTAAAATCTATATCAGTTGTTACCGAGACTACTACTTTATTTTGACCCATCATCATTCCTAGCATTTGCTGAACTTGACGTTGAATATCACGTTCAATCTCTTGCTTAATCGCATGTTGAGTTTGAAATGCATAAGCTGGGTCAGTTAAATTAATATTATTTTTATTTTGTAAGTCAAAATACTCAAACATTTGGTTCATTATGACGATATTACTTGTAGGTAGGTTGGGTACACTCTTTGAAACTAGGTTGTACAACGCTTGAATTTGCTGAGGTTCAAAGCGATAACCTGGTTTTGTGTTTAACACTATAGATGCAGATGCTTCTTGGGTTGTATCTGACATCCACACTGATTCTTGTGGAAGATTAATCATAACCTTTGCATCATTTACACCTTCAATACCTTTTATCAAATTAGCAAGTTCAGATTGCATAGCATCTAGCTTTAGCACATTGAATTCATTATCAGTCATACCAAAGCCTGCATTTTGGCTAAAAAAGGAATAATCAATACTACCGCTAGTAGGATAACCCTCTGCTGCTAATTCAACCTTCAGAGTATCTACTACTTCTTTAGGAACAAGAATGGTTGTCCCATTATCAGCTATTTCTGTTTTTATGCCCCTACCATCTAACTGAGCTTTAACTTCCCCTACTTCTCCGGCTGACAGATTACTATATAAGGGTGCAAAGGTAACTTTTGAAGATGCCATTGAGACCACAACAACAAACGTAATTAGTAATAAGAGGGAACCAATCATCATAACTTTTTGGTTAGATGATCGAGTTTTCCAAAATTCTGTAATTTTATTTATGTTAAGACGAACTTGTTCGTTCATTATTTCCCCCCCGGTTATTAGGTTGTTATTAAATCAAAGTTAATAATTAATAACCGTTCCGCAGTTTTTGTTCTAGTCTACAATGGTATATTATACTGGCATTCTCATTACTTCTTGATATGCTTCAATTACCTTATTTCGAACTTCAATAGTTGCTTGCATTGTAATACTTGCTTTTTGAGATACAATCATCACTTCATGCAAATCAATTTTTTCGCCATTAGCTAGCTTTTCTGTCGCGATATCTGATTGCATTTGAGTTTTATTCACATTGTCGATGGAATTTTTAAGAAAAGATGCAAAATTCGCATTGGATTCTGAAGGTACCGCTTTACCATTTAATAAATTGGGTTGTATAAAGTTTAGGTTTGATATTTTATTAATCATTGTTTACCGTACCATCCTTATTTTCCGATTTCTAAAGCTTTCATTAACATGCCTTTATTGGCATTAAAGACTGTTACATTCGCCTCATATGATCTAGTTGCACTCATTAAATCTACCATTTCTTTTAATGGATCAACATTAGGCATTTGAACATATCCATTTTCATTAGCATCAGGATGTTCTGGATTATACACAAGTTTATATGGTGCAGTATCTTCAGCTATCTTCGTTACTTTCACACCATTTCCAACTGAATTATTAGAATTAGTTGTTTTCAAAGCATGATTTAACATAGAAGAAAACCGTGTTTGCTCATTAGACTGAGTAACCACCATTTTTCTAGTGTAAGGTTTCCACTCACCATCTACAAACTTTCCTCTTGTTGTATCAACGTTAGCCATATTTGAAGAAATGACATCCATTCTTAATCTTTGGGTAGTAAGTGCAGAGGCACTGATATTAAGTCCCTGAAACATTGACATTATTATCTCCCCCCACTAATGACAGTTTTTAATGAATTGAATTTCCCATTTAAACGTTCTATCAAAGCATTGTAATAGATTTGATTTTCAGCAAGTTCCGACATCTCTTTATCTATATCCACACTATTCCCATTATGGTTATATTGAGAATTCTTTCTAGAAACCACTGATGTTCCAGCCCCAAAAGAGTTTGTAAACTCATGGTGACGAGAATCGGTCCGATTAGCCACCATAGCACCATGTAACTCTGATTTAAAGGACGACTTAATAACTTCCTTCGCTTTATAATTAGGAGTGTCGACATTTGCAATATTCTGCGCGATTGCTTTATGTTTAATCGTGGAGTATTTTAGCGAATTCTCAAGATTATTTATTGTTCCAGAGAAGAGTTTCATAGTCATAACCTCACTATCTATTTAAATAGTAAACAATTTAAAATTTTTAAATTTAATGTTCGTATATTATTATTGTAGAGAAATTTAGTTCAAATGTCTATGCCGTCTGGCATACAATTATAAAATCGGTATTTAGGACTAGTTTTATTACAAAACTTTTATGTTAAAAGTTTAATGTATTTATTCATTATATACAATGTCGAATCATGTAACATCATTAAATATAGTTAATTCAGCAAAATTATTCCAAAATCGACAAATTAGATCAAATAACACCTCTATTTGATTTAGATTATCTAACTACTAAAAGTTTTTATACTTTCGGATATAAGATATTGCGGATTAGAAATAGTAGTCGAGGAATGCTTCAGAGACACAGAGTTGTGAACCCGTTTGAGGGAAATAACTTAGCCGAGATCGGATTACCTTAGTACATCGCCTTAAATGCTAATAACAACAACCTTTACGAAAACAGCCATAAACAATAACAGTGGCAGTATATTTTACTCATTACAATGAAAGAACTCACAAAAAACAAGGCTCTGTTAAAGCTCAATGTTGATTTTTCAAACGAAGTTGATTGAAGTGGAAGGACGCGCGACTCCTCGAAAACTTCGGCAGAGCTATAGAGGAATAACCGTTTCTTGTATGAAGAAATTGTGATATTTAGTAACAAACGTCCCGATTT
>JBFILZ010000123.1:0-8207 GCA_041611945.1 Bacillus sp. (in: firmicutes) | reverse complement strand
GTTAGAATAACGATTACCTATTTCTATTTGAAAGGCTACCCTGAAAATAAGGGGATCTTCGTTCCAGAACACTCGCTTTCCGCGGGGCGGGCGGTGAGCCATCTCGGCACTTGCGCCTTCGTTGTCTCACCTGTCCCGCTGGAGTTGCGCATCCTCCCACTTCAACCAACTTTGTTTAAATAATCAACATGGAGCTTTAACAGAGCCATTTGAAAAGATAGTTGCATTTATACTTCTTGTGGCACTGTTAGGTTTAATCCTTTTGCAACTCGTGAACCATACTCAGGGTCTGCCTTATAGAAATGTCCGATTTGTCTGAGTTTTATTTCATCATCTTCAACGGGTTTCATTGATTCAACTATTGTTTTTATAAGACGAGATTTTTCTTCTTGAGAAAGTAAACGGTATAAATCACCTGCTTGTGAATAATGGTCACTATGGTCGTATGGGACACTATCAACTTCTCCGATGACAGGATAGGTTGCTTGTTTATTTATAGAAGATTCTGTAGGGCCTGCTAGACTATTAGGTTCATAATAAGCAGAACCACCACCATTTTTATCAAAGCGCATTTGCCCATCTCGTTGATAATTATTCACTTCATTTTTAGGGCGATTAATTGGAAGTGCTTGGTGATTTGTTCCTACACGATATCGATGAGCGTCATTATAGGCAAATAAGCGACCTTGTAACATTTTATCAGGTGATACTTCAATCCCAGGTACTAAAGTACCAGGGGAGAATGTAACTTGTTCCACCTCCGCAAAATAATTTTCTGGATTTTTATCTAAGACCATTTGCCCCATTTCAATTAGTGGAAAGTCTTTTTGTGACCAAACTTTTGTTACGTCAAATGGATCGTATCGATACTTGTTCGCCTCTTCAATGGTCATAATTTGTACATATACTTTCCACTTAGGAAAATCACCCTTATCTATGGCATTGAATAGGTCCTCTGTGTGATAATCAGGATTTTTAGCAGCAATACTTGCTGCAATCTCTTCAGTTAGGTTTTTAACACCTTGTTCTGTCTTAATGTGGTATTTAACCCAAACACAATCCCCATTTCCATTTACCCACTTGAATGTATGACTCCCAAATCCATGCATGTGTCGATATGTAGCAGGTATTCCGCGGTCAGACATGAGGATTGTAACTTGGTGCAGTGATTCAGGTGATAGAGACCAAAAGTCCCATACTGCATTTGGATTTTTCAAATGTGTTTGTGGATGTCGCTTCTGTGTATGAATAAAGTCCGGAAACTTTATTGCGTCACGTATAAAAAAAACAGGTGTATTATTGCCAACTAGATCATAGTTTCCATCTTCAGTATAGAATTTTAAAGCGAAACCACGTGGATCACGAACAGAGTCAGCAGAGCCAAGTTCACCTGCAACCGTTGAAAAGCGAGCAAATAATGGTGTGCGTTTTCCAACCTGAGAAAGAAAATTCGCTTTGGTATACTGAGTCAAATCATTGGTCACTTCAAAGTAACCATGTGCTCCAGCACCTTTTGCATGTACGACTCGTTCAGGGATCCGTTCTCTATTGAAGTGAGCTAATTTTTCTAGTAAGTGAACGTCTTGGATTAGAGTAGGACCACGAGAACCGGCTGTCATGGAGTTTTGATTGTCTCCAACAGGTGCTCCCCAGCTGGTTGTTAAATTGTCTTTTTTTTGACTCAAAATAAACACCTCTTATCATTTAATTAGTATAGAAAATTCACTTAATAAAAAGCTCGTTTATACATTCTTAATCTATTATATTGATGGTCTAATAGATATTAGTACAAAAAATTAAAACATCAGATTTTTTCAAGACAATTTTGTCTTATATGACTTTTTAGTTAGATGTCTATTTCTATTTACGAAATAAAATGCAAGGTTTAAAAAAGATTAAAATTCGTCATTATCTACTAAAAATTGTCTAATACCTCAATTTAACTCATGCTATCGAATTATTTTAATTTTGACAAAAAAAATAAGCTAATTACACAACATATAGTGTTGTCGAAAATAAATTGTATACTATATATTGATTTCAATCTCATGGATATGGTAAGTTAACATTAACGAAAAATCGGGTCATTAAGTAAAAAGTTACGCAAAATGACTCGAAACTAGAAAGATAGGTTGATAGATAAGGAGATGTGAGAGTTGAGTGTTGCACTAAAAAACAAAATGAAAATCGATGTAGAAAGGTTGAATGAGGATATTCGTGCTTTCAAGCAAGTACATCCAATTACAGCTGACATGAAGATTACACATAAAGGAGTTTCACGCTTAGTAATGTTAGATCGGTATGCATTTAAGGATACTGAAAAAATCACACTGAGTGAAGGAGACTTTATTGTTCTAACGATTAAGGATGACACAAAGTTCCCTGCTAGAGGTTTAGGATATGTTATAAGTTTAGACCTTGAACGAAAGCAAGTTAAAGTGTTAGTCGATGAAGAGTATCGAGGTGTACTGGACAAGCCCGAAGAGATTGAGACTGGAATAATTATTCGTTCTTTAGATGTAGTTGAGAAACCATTAGAAGTATTTTATGAACAAATTGCGAAAAGAAATGCAACAGGTCTAGCTTCAGTTGAAAAAACAGAGGAAAAGAGACAAGAATGGTTTGGAAAGTTTTATCATGAGCTTGTTAACTTGAATTTTGTTCCCGCAGGGCGAGTTTTATATGGTGCAGGTGCAGAAACAGATGTGACCTACTTTAACTGTTATGTAATGCCATTTGTAAAGGACTCAAGAGAAGGCATATCTGAACATCGCAAACAGGTTATGGAGATCATGAGTCGTGGTGGGGGTGTTGGAACAAACGGTTCTACACTCAGACCTCGTAACGCGTTAGCAAAAGGTGTAAATGGAAAATCATCAGGTTCTGTCTCATGGTTAGATGATATTGCCAAGTTGACACATCTAGTGGAACAAGGTGGATCCAGACGTGGTAAATCAGTTTAAGTGCCTCGTCTATAAAAAAACCTCGTGAATTGCTGGGAACTCTTTTAGGGTATTCTGTTTTTGAATAATCAAGCCCACTAATGCATATACAATTTGTCGGATTTAGCCTTCGCTAAGCGGAGAATCAGTCAAATTAAAGCATTAGAAATGACTTGTTAGCTACAACGTGACTAGAAACAGTGAGCGTGAAAGCAAAAAATAACAAGTGGATAAAGACAATCAGCAGCCAAGCTCCTAAGTCTAATTGATAAGGAGAAGGTTCAACGACCATCGAAAACATACCTAGTAATAGGTAGAAGTGAGTAGAGTAGGATTCAAGCGAATTCGAAGTGCGGGGACACTTTAATAGTGTAAGATATGGTCTGGACTCCATGGTAACATGGAGAGTTAATTTAGCGAATTAACGTAACAAATTCGGCTCAGATGATCATGTTAGCGGATTGGCATCCTGACATCATTGATTTCATCATTTCAAAAATGCAAAATCCAAGAATTCTTCGTTACCTTATTGAAAATATAAGTGATGAACAAATAAAAAAATCAGCAAAAGATAAATTGAAGTTCACCCCTTTAAGTGAACAAGAACGCATTATGTACCAAGGAATTATTAATTATAAGCACATCCCTGGTTATGGTGGTTTTAGTGAAAAAATTATTAAGGATGCTGAAGAGAAGGTCAGAGTTGGTGGGAATTACTCAGTCCATAATCCCGAGTTTTTAACAGGTGCGAATATATCAGTTTGTTTAACAAAGGAATTTATGCAAGCAGTTGAAGAGGATGAAGACTATCAACTTCGTTTCCCAGATGTAGAGAACTATGATAAAGCTGAAATGAAGAATTATAATGAAAAATGGCATGAAGTAGGCGATGTACGAGAATGGGAAAAACTTGGAAATAAGAACCGAGTTTATCGACGAATTAAAGCAAAGGAACTTTGGAATTTAATAAATATTTGTGCCACTTATGCTGCAGAACCAGGAATTTTCTTTATTGACAATGCCAACGACATGACTAATGCAAAAGCATATAATCAAAAAGTCGTTGCGACGAATCCATGTGGTAAATAGTTTGCCTCATGTAAAAAACTGCGGAATGAAGCGGGAACCCTGAGATGGGAATCCGAACCGAAGGCTAGAATTCAAAATCTAGTCAGGGGCAACGCATAGACGGTGAACCTCAAGTGAGAATATAATCCGTCCACGAGGCCGCAGCATTACACACACACTATTCTATAGATTGCTTTTCATATTATGAGGAAAAGTGTCGAATATGTGTGTGAAATGAAAAGATATGCTGAACTTGCGGAAATTCAACCGTAAGAACTATCGGATAAAAAGCCGGTAGGATAACAAATTGGAACAACCTCTTGCACCATATTCTGTATGTAATCTTGCAGCTGTTAATTTAGCGGAAATGGTAAATACAGATACTAAGCAAGTTAACTTTGAAAAGTTAAAACAAACGGTAGAAGTTGGAATTCGTATGCAGGATAACGTAATTGATGCGACACCTTATTTCTTAGAAGCGAACAAGATTCAAGCATTAGGGGAACGAAGGGTTGGTTTAGGGGTAATGGGGCTTCACGATCTGCTCATCTACTGTGAAGCAGAATACGGGAGTGAAAAAGGCAACACAATAGTTAATGAAGTATTTGAAACGATTGCGATAACAGCTTACCGTGCATCCATTGAACTTTCAAAAGAAAAAGAAAGTTTCCCTTTCCTTCAAGCAGAATCAACAGAAGGATCAACTCGTCTACGTCAGGCTTTTATTGATACAGGATATATGAAAAAGATGCCTGAGGATATTAGAGAAGATATATTGAAATATGGAATTAGAAACTCACATTTATTGACTGTTGCTCCTACTGGTAGTACTGGAACTATGGTTGGAGTAAGTACTGGATTAGAACCATACTTTTCCTTCTCCTACTTCCGTAGTGGTAGGTTAGGAAAGTTTATTGAAGTTAAGGCTGATATCGTTCAGGAATATTTGGACAAGAATCCGGAAGCAGATTCTAATCAATTGCCACATTGGTTTATTTCAGCGATGGACTTAACGACCGAAGCACATGCAGATGTTCAATGTATTATCCAGCGGTGGATTGATAGCTCCATCAGTAAAACTGTAAATGCACCAAAAGGATATACAGTCGAACAAGTTGAAAAAGTGTATGAGAGATTGTATAAAGGGGGAGCTAAGGGAGGTACAGTTTATGTTGATGGAAGCCGTGATGCCCAGGTGCTAACATTGAAGGCTGAAGAAAATACATTCGAAGAAGAGCAGCAAGAACTTTTTCCTAAGGAAGAAATAAAAAAGCCTGTTGTTCTAGTTGACACTATCCAAGAATTGAGATCAACGAATGTTAACTTTGGGTCTGAAATAGGAGACACATGCCCTGTTTGTCGCCAAGGTACCGTTCAAGAAATCGGCGGATGTAATTCTTGTACCGATTGCGGTGCACAATTAAAATGCGGTCTATAATAAAATAACAAAAAAAGGGATTGTAGCTTTGAAATAAAGTCGTACCGTTTATAAAAAAGATATACCGTTTTGAATAAAGATATTTCGTTTGTAAAAAAGTTGCACTATTATACCCCTTTGGATAAAATTGTCTAAAGGGGTGTTTTTCTAGGCTCTCCTATTCATTATCATAGACAATTGGACAAGTTTAAAAACAGTAATTCGGAGAATAGGCATAAAACTATCTGTTTGAAAGTCGGTTAGTAGGAAGGTTTTCAATAAAACCTTGTTTAATGCGTTTGAAGGAACTAAAAATATTTTCGATAAAACTCTTGTCTCAATTTTCCGCTTAACTGAGCATAAATTCTGGTTTTTTCACTTTTTTCATGACCAAGAAGACTCTGAATAACATCTAAAGGTGCTCCATTATTAAGAAGGTGTGTGGCATAACTGTGCCGCAGTTGGTGAGGATGTATAGTCTTATCTATACCTGCTCTCTTTGATATCCTTTTAATGACGTACCTCATCTGAGCAATACTAATACGATGAGGCACTCTTTCGGTTACAAATATAGCTGGATCTTGATCCAATCGCTCTTGAACATAACGTTTTAACCAAATATCACAGCGGATATTAAAATATACCTCTCGCTCTTTGTCACCCTTTCCTCTAACAATGGCAGAACGATCTGACCAATTAATACAGTTACGGTCTATATATACAATCTCTCCAATCCGACAGCCTGTTGAAAACATGAACTCAAATAAGGCTTTCTCCATTGGGGTATGGCAAGCTTCCCTCAAGTGCTCGATTTCCCTTTCTGTTAAAAATTTTGGAATCCTCTTTCCCACCTTTGGCTCCTTGATCTTTGCAGCTGGATTAACAGGGATATGGCCTTCTTCATGTAACCAGCGGAAAAGGGATCTTATAAATCGTATCCGATGAGCAAGGCTGGAGGGTTTTAATCCTTCGCAGGATGAAGCTAAATAATCCTTAATTCCTTGTGTGGTAATCGACTGAACATGGATATCTTGAAGGTGGGGTAGTACCAGCGAAGCTGACACTACCCGCAAAGTAAATGGTGACATTTGGAAATAAGTGATGCCCGTCGGTCTTATCGAAAATCCAAATGCTCGCATTGTAGAACTTCGTCAGAACATGTCTGAATGATTAATTAATTGAATAAAGCACCAGCGCAAAAGAATAGGCCTAGTGCTTCAAACTAATTGGAATGTTTATTCAGAATTACTTTGAATTGTATTTTTTCATCAATTCCTCTTTAAATTTATAATTCTTTTCTTCCTGAGGCACGCCAACTTTTTCGCCATCATTACCAGGAATATCAATGTTCTGTTTACCCTCATTGACACCAGAAATTATGTACAGATCATCGTATTTAAAATCAGGCACAAGAAGCAGCATGTAGCTATGATTTTTATCCATGTTTCGGTAGTTGTTAATTGAAAATTTAGTCTTTCCTGGCATAATACCATTATCGTAAACATAGCTTGGTTCAGCTACCTTGATAATAGTCCCAGCTTTATAATCGTGAGTAGTTTTATTTTCAAGGACCTTGTTTATTTTAAACTGAGTAATTGTATACGTATCTACTGTAAACCCTCTCTCATCGAATGTTACGAAGTTCTCACTTTCAAGTGGTTTTCCAGTGACAACAAGTTGAGAAAAGTTAATCATTTCATCTATTGTGTTAAAGGATACTTGTTTAGCATCAATAGTTGATACACTTACTTTTTTATCAGCCGACACATACCATAGACTTGAGCCGAGAGAAATAAAACCTAACAGAGCTATTGAAACAATGATAGTCTTGTTTTTTTTCATATTCGTAATATCTCCTCTCATCTATTAAGTTCCCCATTTTTGTTTTAGATGGTCTTTATCCGTTTGTTGAGGCGATCCGTATGTTGTTAGTTCATACTCCTTCATTACAGATGCACCTGAATCGTCATTATGTCTCAAGCTTAGTGCGTGTCCCAATTCGTGAATAATAACGTCAGTTGATTCAGCAGAAGTTAGTGTGTTCATTTGAGGTGTATTGAGTCGGATTCTTGAACGATCCCTTGCATCCCCCGGATTTACTTGACTCCATCCGAAAAAGCCATACGTCCAATAATCTGCGACAGCAAAAACGGTTGAGCCGGAGATAGTTCCTGCATAAACAACAATGCTATAATATGTAGGCTCAGAAGTGACTTGTGAAATAGCAACCTTTGAAGAAATGTTATTCCAAGTTGCATATGCGGTGTCTGCACGATTATGGTAACCTGCACTGGAAACACTAGCATCACGCCAATACTTAAGATTCTGTGCCCCAGCATATCCATTAGGATTATAGTGATCTGAGTGGGCACTAACAAAGAGGGTTGGTAGCAAAAAAGCTAGCGCGAGAACAAGTAATAAAATTCTTTTGACTTTCATAATTTCATCCCTCTCCCTGGAATGTTTTTTCATGGATACCATTCTACAATCATCCTCTGGATTCCTTTTCTTTCAAAAAAACATATCGCCACAAGCCAAGAAGCATAGAATAGTTGCATTTGGTGGGAGGAGGGGTATACAACTCGAATCGGTTCCCCTTCAGAAGGCTCAATATCTTATGATTTAGATTATATCCTTGATTGACATCCTCCCCCACCTAAAATCCTAACGGATTTTTGAGGAAGGGGATTCCAACGGAGAAACCACTGAGGCCAGTAGCCCTTGTTAGATAGTTACCTTTACCTCTTCTCAGTCCCGTTCTCCGTTTGCGCGAAGTACGG
>JBFILZ010000122.1:0-8267 GCA_041611945.1 Bacillus sp. (in: firmicutes) | reverse complement strand
GTATTCTTATGAAGTTACAGCAGTTAATAATATGGGAGATTCAGCAAAATCTGAGTCAGTATCTAAAGTAACCTTGTACGATGGCAAAGAAATCTTGAGCTATTTTATTCAAAACCAAGTAGGGAACTCAGTAATTGATCCAGATTTAGGTACAATTACAGCGACGGTAGAGAATGAAACGGATTTGTCAAACTTAACTTCAAGTTTCACATTATCTAAAGAAGCTACAGCTAAAGTAGAATCAACAGTTCAAGTGAGTGGAACAACAAAAAACAATTTTAATAATAAGGTTATTTATAATGTAGTAGCACAAGATGGTACGGTGAAAAATTGGACTGTTACGATAAATGTGGAGACGCTATCTAAAGTTAATGCGGATATAAAAGACGCATTAAAATTACTTAAAATAAGATACGCTGTAGGAGACATATGGGAGAGTACTACACTACCTGTGTTCCTAGTAAAAGATGGGACTCACAATACAGTGGTCGGTTGGACATCAAGTAATGAAGAAGTAATCAAGATAGAAAAAGTTACACATGAATATCAAGGGACTGGAAGCCCTAGAGAATTTAAAGCAATAGTTAACCGACAAGACAAAGATGTAAGTGTAATCCTAACATCAACCGTAAGTAAAGGTAATGGAGTTTCATTAAATCGAACTTTCTTACTTGTCGTTAAAAGCACGGGTGTTAAAGAGTCTAAATCAACTGAGGAGAGAAAGAATAATGTTGTAGTTGTAGATGGCCAATCAATTTCGGCCGAAATTCAACGGACAAAATTATCCGACGGTAGTAAAATTGATAAACTTATTATTAATCCCAATGATATGGATAACTTCATTCAAGCTAACAACGGAAATAATCATCTGAATTTAGATTTTAGTGATAAGGAAAACCTTAATCAAGAAGAGAAAGCTGACGAACTAGCTGTTGAAATCCCAATAACATCTGTAGAGAAGTTAACCAATTCAACAGGTATTACAGTAAGGACTCCTGAAGGGTCAGTGAGTTTATCTTCAAAATCACTTGCACAAGTAAAGGATAGAGGAAGTGATCTTTTCTTCCGTATTGTTCCGATTAGAAACATGGATGATCAAAAAGTAATTCGAACAGAGGCTCTGCAGGATGAAAATGTAAAGCGGGCTGCAGGAAATGCTAATGTAGAATTACTTGATATACCACGAGAAATTGAAACAAACTATACAGGTATCGATACTGAGGTTATTTTGCCTTTAACTCATCTATCCCTACCGACTAATCCAGTTTCGTTACAGCAGTATTTAAATTCATTAAGAGTTTACATCCAGCATTCAGACGGAACAAAACATATCGTAGGTGGAACTGGAGAAGATGATATACCTGGTATCATTGTTTATTCAGAAGAAGGAAACCCAATTGGAATTAAATTTACTATTAGTAAATTTAGTACATTTACTATGTTCCAGGTAACCGATCCAATCGTTTATGAGCAACCTGCAACAAATCCAGTGAATGTTGTATCTTCAGAACTGATATTAAAAGATCAAATAATAAAGATTGACCTAAGTGGATCAATAAATTATTTTGACGAAAAGGTATTTAGTGTAACTGTCGGTGGAGCAAAAGCTGAGATTATGAATGTTGAATTAGTAGATGGAAAGAAAATAGTCATTCAATTGAAGGATTCTATTCCTGGAGGAAATCAAATTGTGATAACCTACCGGGCAGAGTTAGCCCAAGATAAGAACAGAGAACATTCATTGCCTGCCATGTTGCATAAGATTCAAAATTCAGATATTCATTATAAATACATGAATGGATATCCAGATAAGGAATTTAAACCTGCAAATAATGTTACAAGGGCTGAAGTTTCTGGCATGTTAGCTAGGCTATTAAATAGAGGCAACGAGAAAACAGCACCAACCATTTATAAGGATATACCTGCTACGAATTGGGCAGCCGGATATATTGAAGTCATGAGATCAACAAATATTATGCTTGGATATGAAGAAGGACGCTTTAGACCGAATCAACCAATAACACGAGGTGAAATTGCAACAGTTATTTTAAGGTTTCTCAAGAATGGAAGCAATAAGGATCAAGAAAGAAGAAATTATTCATTCCCTGATATAAAAGATCATTGGGCACGTAATGATATTGAGAAACTAAAGGAATTAGGGATCATGGAAGGTGAAAATGGATTATTCTATCCGAATAAATATTTAACTCGTGCGGAGGCTGTATGTGTCATAAATAGAGCGTTAAATCGTGGAATACTAACGGGTGAATTCACACCAAAATGGAAAGATGTAGATTCTAACCATTGGGCATATCGACATATAGTAGAAGCTTCTCGCAATCATGAATCAACAAGAATAAATGAAACTGAAGAGTTGTTAATAAGATTTATGGATTAATAGTTTTAGAGAAGGTAGACAAATTTGTCTACCTTCTTTTTTCTTTTCTACATAGAAAAGAAATCCTAAAAGGGACTATATTAAAGTGGAGCCTTTTTGAGCTTTTATTATTAATTCATCTAATAAGACACTGTACTTTATGACCAAGGAATGATTAAAGTCTTTGGTTTCTTGCACCGTTTGTACTAGTAATAACCTTAAGTTTTCTATTTCTTGAATTAAATTAGAATCTTTTCTCATAATTAAAACCTCCTCTTTTTTTTGAAAGGCTATGTTCATGCTAAATGTTGATATCAAAATAAAATGAACTGGTACGGAAAGGGAGCATTCAAGAACGAAAACAATTAACAACGTGTGCAGAGCCTAATAAAAACAACCTACACTCAATGAAGGAGTGTAGGTTTCACAAAATCCTTCGGTAGCTGGCTGGCATATTTACCTAAAGGAAGGTAAAGGAAGCCCCTAAAGCTTTGCGTCCCTGTGTTTCCACAGATTTGCCTTTATCGATTTGGTTAAATACTACTATTACTAAATCTAGTAAGTAGTAATGAAGTACTATCTACCACTATATTAATCCTTTTTCGCTTTACTATAAAGAGGTGTAAATTGTAAGATTCACAGAAGTTTTGTCGATTTGAACTAGATTCGGGTTATTATTCTTAAAATTAATTTACAACTAACTTTTATAAAAAATGATCTGTTAAAGCTCAATGTTGATGTTTTAAACGAAGTTGATTGAAGTGGAAGGTGTGAGACTCTCTAAAACACTATTCTCTTTCCTTCGTGCGGTGAGAACTCATGGAAGCATATTCAATTTCCAGTGGGACAGTTGAGTCACCGAAGGCTCAAGTGCCGAGTTGGCTCCCGCCCGCCCCACGGAAAGCGAGTGTTCTGGAACGAAGATCCCCTTATTTTCAGGGTAGCCATTAATAATAAAGCTACAATTCAAATGTTTTCAAGAATGGGTCCTATTAATGGCTCCATGTTTATTAATGAAGAAAGAGATCATCATAAATTGAAAATAATAAAACATGATAAACAGATCCTCAATAAAAATAGTAGTTAATTACATGATTGAAATTAACTAGAAATGAGCTCTGAAGAAAGATATAGGAGTAATCCATTCTACTATTTTTTAGTAAATAAAATGTTTCGTCTACCCTTATTCGTTAAATCGACAGAAGTATAGTCTAATCGACAAAATAACCCCGTTGTCCTATTGATAGCATCCATATATACTAAAAAAGTGCTAAAAAATTACCAATTACATATAATACTTTTTACCCATGAAAAGGCAAGCCTGTTAAAAGACAGGTACGCAAAGCCACAGATCTAAGGATTGAATGATCAATCTATGATAGCTGGGCTACCGAATGGCTTTGGAGGCTATTCATTTTTGAATAGCCTTTTATTATTGTTAAAAAACAACATGAAAAACAAATAAGAGACAAATTTAACGAAAGGGGTTAGATAGATAAAAGTAGCAGTGAAGAGAGAAAAGAAAAAAAAGAATATAGTAGAGGGAGAAATGTTAAATTGAAAAAAATCTTAACGGGTTTGGCAATCAGTTCATTCTTATTTAGTGGAGTTAATTTTGCTACTGCAAGTGATCAAATAGAACTTGGTTCGATTTCAATGCAACAAGAGGAGCCAGCAGAGTTTATTGTTGGGAAAATGGCAGGTAGTACGGGTATTGAAGAAAAAGTAGAAATTTTAGGTGGAGAAGTTATCGAAAGTTGGAAGTTTATAAATACTCTTATTGTACGAATTCAACCTAGTAAAGTTAATCAATTGCAACTACTTGATGGTGTTGCGTTTGTAAATAAGAATTCAAGTGTTATCAAAACAGGTAAAGAAAAAAACGTTGGAATACCTGATTCTAAACTACTTGTAAATGCATATAACTCTGCGATTGCGGCTGATAAAGTGTGGTCAAAAGGCTATACCGGTGAAGGGATAACCGTGGCAGTTGTTGATAGTGGTTTATTAAATAATCCAAATTCAACTGATTTTAAAGGGAGAGTTATAGCTGAAACAAAAACATCAAGTATGGTAACGAACATGTCTGACAACTTCGGACATGGTACACATGTAGCCAGTATTATTGGTGGAGATGGAGCCGTTAGTGGTGGAAAGTACGTAGGTGTCGCTCCTGGAGTAAACCTAATTAATGTAAAGATTAGTGATGATAGTGGAATGTCAACAGAACAGGACCTAGTAAAGGGTCTCGAGTGGATTTATGAGAACCGAGTTAAATATAATATTCGGGTAGTGAACATATCCTCTCAATTAGGCACTAAACAAAGCTATAAAGAAAGTGCAACTGCTGCTGCGGTAGAAATATTATGGAATTCGGGAGTTGTCGTTGTTGTATCTGCTGGTAATACTGGTGGTACTGAATGTTCTATCTGTCATGCTCCAGCGAATGACCCATTTGTCATTACAGTTGGTGCTGTGGATGATAATGGTACAAAAGATATTAGTGATGATTCTTTGAAATCTTGGTCAAGTAGTGGGATCACATTAGATGGGCACAAGAAACCAGAAATTGTAGCGCCAGGGTCAGAAATCATTGCATTTATGCCAAAAGGAAATATACGTGACATAAGACCTAATAATATAGTTGACAAGAATTATTTTAAAATGGGTGGAACATCGATGTCAGCGCCAGTCGTTAGTGGTGTTGTTGCACTAATGCTTCAAGTAAATCCAGGACTTACGCCAGATAAGGTGAAATGGATTTTACAAAACACGAATAGAAATTATTTACTTCAACCTGAGGGTACTGCAGGAATTATTTCCGCAGACGCAGCAGTATTTTTTGATTCAAACAATATTCCAGCCTCTGCAACACAAGTCCATGAACTATCACCTGTGTTAGCATCACTTGGAAACAAGTCGAACTCGAATCTATCATGGTCGAATCTATCATGGTCGAATCTATCGTGGTCGAACTTATCGTGGTCTAATTTATCATGGTCGAATAATTTCGATTATTAATTAGTAATGGAAATGATGAAGCAACTGCATTTTATGGGTTGCTTCTCATTGCCCGTTTACGACTAAGTAGGAATTACTCTTTTAGATCATAGGTAGTAATTAGGATAATACAACAAAACACATTAGGAAGTGATCAGAAGATGAGGAAAGAACATCCTAAACAGGCACTACTATTTGTTTGGACTTGCGATTTAGTGGCAATAGCTATTTTTGCTACCTATTGGTTTGTATACAGCCCCGAATTATCAGACCTTTTCACACCATCTTTTATAATCTGGATAGTGTTGTTGTGCCTCGCCCGTCACGGAGGTTTATTTAAATTTGTTGATTCGAAAATTTCTGCAGGATTAGGAAATGTATTCGAATTTGCCGCACTCATTATTCTTCCATTCCCTCTCTTTGTTCTAAGTATTATTATTTCGTGTTTTATTAATATAGCTAGTCGGATACAAAAGAAGCATAATGAGCCATTTTTAGGCCCTGACTTTAATGCAGCCAATGTTATCATAGGAGGTTTACTAAGTATCTGGGTATTTAATGGTGTAGTTAATATGTTCCAAGGCTCAGATTTAACGTTCACGATTGCTTTATTTTTACAAGCTATGGTTTTCGAAGCTTTTTTACTCATCATGCTTAACACATTAATATCCCTTGATGAAAAAACACCATGGAAAGAAGGACCTGCAATAAAATCTGATGCTCTCATAACAGGGGGAATCTTAATCATAACGGGTTCGCTCTTAGCAACAACCTATTTATATAATCCATATTTACCGTTATTCTTCATCGTTCCAGCCATATTGTTACAAGGACTATTAAAGAATGCTAACAAGGCAAACCTAGTTTATATTGATGAAAAAACTGGTATTTATAATTATCGTTATTTTGATGAGAAAATTAATGAACTTTATATAAATTGTAAAAAGCAAGGTAAATCATTATCCTTGGTTTTTGGTGATATGGATTATCTTCGGGATGTGAATAATAACTTTGGACACTCTGCAGGTGATGAAGCCATTACTGCCATAGGTCAAGTTTTTAAACGGAGACAACAGGATAAGTTTATATCGGCACGTTTTGGAGGGGAGGAATTCGTAATGATTCTCCCTAATACTGATAAAAAGACAGCTTATATTCAAGCTGAAGCCGTTAGACAGATGGTAGAAGAACTAGATATGCATAGTGAGGAGAAAGTGAAAATACCTCTAACTATTAGCTTAGGAGTAGCAAGCTATCCTGAGGATGCAGAAGATATCCACTCATTGATTCAGGCTTCTGATGAAGCGTTATATGAGGCTAAGAAAAATGGGAGGAATCGTGTATGCATCTACGGAAGAAATAATGAAAAATCAAAAGGAAATGACAACATAAACCAAAAACAGGAGAGTAGCCATGCATTATTTACTTAAAATCTATATAAGCTTGCTATGTTTTAGTGCAACTGCTCTTTCAATTTATTGGTTTGTAGGATCTACAATAGATATGAGGGTGCTTCCGTACTTTGTTGCATTAATAATATTGGCAGAAGCGTATAAAGTTCAATTATTTTTGTACGATACAAAAGAACGTGTAAGTTTATCATGGTCGTTAGTCGTTACTATTTCGGTTTTAGTAGGAAGCGGTATTGGAGAAGCGATTATTGTAAACTTAATTGGAGGAATTGTATGTTCGATTTATCCGAAACGTTTACCCATTATCAAAATTATTTACAATATAAGTTCGTACCTACTTACAGTAACGCTAACTTATACAATATTTAGGTTTTTAGTTCAATATGATCTATTCTTTAGTAGCGGTAAACTTTTTGAACTTATATACATTCCAATTATTTATTTATCGATTAACTTTTCAATAGGAACTCTACTAATGAAGATTCTCACTATGAAGAGAATGAAGAGTATCTTAGCTGACATTATAGGTTCATATTATCACTATTATCTTATTTTCTCTTTTATTGGAGGGATACAGGGATACTTTTATAAAGTTTACGGAATGTCTTCCTTGATTCTTACTTCTATTTTAATAGGAGTTGTCCTTCACAGTTTTAAGAAGACGGCTGATATTGCCAATGCTAGAATAGTAGAGTTAGATGAAAGTAATCGAAAATCAAATAAACTTGCGAAAGAGTTGGATCAAACATTAGAACAATTTATTCATACCTTAACAGCTACTATAGATGCCCGTGATCCTTATACATATGGCCACTCTTTACAAGTTTCCAATTATGCTTGGGCAATTGCGACAGAACTTAAGCTTAGTGAACAAGAAATTGAAACAGTTAGAATAGCGGGACTATTGCACGATATTGGAAAAATCTCAATCCCAGAGTCTATATTATTTAAAGAAGGAAGGTTAACTGAGGAAGAATATTCAATTATGAAGACACATGCTTCGATAGGTGAGGAAATTCTTTCTGATATTCCTAGGTTAGATACTGTATCTATTCTAGTTGGTATGCATCATGAAAGGTATGATGGATCAGGTTATCCAAGGAATTTACTTAAGGATGAAATCCCAATAGGTGCCCATATATTAGGTGTATCAGATACACTCGATGCCATTATTTCAAATCGATCTTACAAAGATGAAAGAAGCGTTGATGATGCACTAAAAGAAATAAAACGGTGTTATGGAACATTTCATCCAGATGTCATTAATGCACTAATTAACTTACATAATAAGTTAGGTGATGAGCCTTTTATTAATTCTGCTCAATTAGTTGAGCATTCCATGTTTGAAGGGAAGTTAAAGAATAGTAGAGATTTTTTTAATAAGGTATATAATAAGGGGTATCAAATTCCATTGGTAGTAAATACTCAAGTGAAGTAGCGTTTTTAATTTGTAAAGTTAGTCTTTTTCATCTTGGCTC
>JBFILZ010000121.1:0-8315 GCA_041611945.1 Bacillus sp. (in: firmicutes) | reverse complement strand
TTTGTTGTTGATTTCTGCTGTAGGATGCTCGCTTTCCGCAGGGCGGGCGGTGAGCCAACTCGGCACTTGCGCCTTCGTTGTCTCACCTGTCCCGCTGCTTCCACAGGACTTTGAATATGCTTCCATGAGTTCTCACCGCACGAAGGAAATGTGGAAGCACGCCGATTAGTCTTCCATGTCAATACTCCAGCGTACCGATTGAACTGCTTCTAGAGTAAGCTTCCTGAAATCGGGACGTTTGTTACTAAATATCACAATTTCGTCACATAAGAAACGGTTATTCCTCTATAGCTCTGCGCAAGCATTCGAGGAGTCGCGCGTCCTTCCACTTCAATCAACTTCGTTTGAAAAATCAACATTGAGCTTTAACAGAGCCTATATTTTAGGCAAAGATCAGAAAATTTTTATTGATAGTTTATTATCTAGTGTCAGGTTATAAGAAACTCTTTAGAGATTTATATTCATTTAATATTTCATCAGTAACTGGTTAAGATATGATTATCTATACTAAGGAGTTGATAATTTGATTGAGGTTCAGTCTGAACTTGAAGGTCGTTCATTTAATTTATATAAGCTGGAGCAAGTGTTAAAGCCTTTAGGTTATGTGATAGGTGGAAATTGGGATTATGATCATGGATACTTTGATTATAAAATTGATGATGAAGTTGGCTACCAATTTTTACGAATTCCCTTCATGGCAATTGATGGCCAATTGGATTCACAGAATACAACAGTACAGATAAAACGTCCATTTTTACTTTCTCACAAATACCAAATTGGACTAGATGATAACGCTTTAGTTCGGAATGTAACAGCATCCTTCAACCAATTTTCAGAGCCACAAGATCCAGATGCACAATTTCCTGAAAAATATATAAACCTTGGCAAATCACTAGTAAAAGAACTTGAAAAATTACTAATATAGGATTAGTGGTGTATGATGAGTAATTCGTCTGAAGGTTTAATTTGAAAAGTTGGGGCAGGATTTATAAAGGTCTCATCCCCTCTTTTTACCCCAATCATTAAGATGCTTTGAATTAAAAACTTATTTAAGCACTCTTGATAAGTCAATCCGCTATTGTCAGCAGTTGCTGAAATATATTCAAGCTTATTTCCTGCTAAATTATCCAACATAACAAGTAATGTTTGAGACATTCCGTGTGAAACGATACTATTGGTAATTACAAAGCTTGTCAGCTTATTAGATTGTATGATCTCATCTGCACCTGCGCGATTAGCATTCATTATTTGCTTTTTTGTTAGAATTTCTACAATAGTATACAGGCTGGGGTTTAGTCCCTTTGCTGTAACTAAAGTTATGATGGTTGCCATATCAGCGTGAATCTCATTCTTACTTTGATCTGCTGATATAATGATCATTTCCGCTTCCATAATGTTTGCTCGTTCTAATGTTTCGTCATCGGATGGATTGCCTCTAATAAAGGTAACATTCGGATAGGATACTGGGTTCTTGAACAATGTCTCGTCTATTAATACAATAGGCGAATTTTCACTCATGCCTTGTAATTGCACCATGGTTTCCCTAATCCTTTCATTCCAACCAACTAGAATAACGTGTTTAGTTCCTTTGTACACAGACATACCTTCTAAAAAAGTATTTTGCCTTTTAACCGTAGCAGCTGATATTGAAGCGAAATATAGAGTCATAAAGCCTGTTCCAACTAGAATTAATAATATCCCGACGGATCTACCCATGTTTGTTGATGGAGCTAAGTCTCCATAACCAACTGTTGAGACTGTTACAATAGCCCACCAAATCCCTTCAAACCAAGTAGAAAAATTAGTTGGTTCAATAAGATGTATAATGAATCCGGAAATAAAAATAGATAGTAGTGCAAGTAAAACAAGCCTTATAGCTAAAGGGAGTCTTAAGTAAGAGAAAACAATAGAATATAGCCTCATTTTGTTGAATCCTTGTGAAGTGAACTTGAATCAATTGGGAGAAGAGATAGTATTTCTCTTATAATGTTATTGATTCTTTCATCTATTTTTTCTGTACCATATGCCTCTTTTGCTTTTTCTATGATATGAATCGTATCTTCTTCAAATACTATTAGAGGGCGGTCATCTTCTGCCTCGTTATATAATTGAATAAAAGTATCGATTCCTTCGTTTAAATTGTCAATTGCAACACTTAATGTCTTTTTCTCTGTATCATTTACCTTCATTGTTACCACCTCGGTATTAGTGTTACCATTTATTTCTTACCTCATAACTTTAGGTAATGATAAACCCAAAGCATGAACAATCTAATAATGTACCATACTAAGAATGATTAACATGGAATAGGAGGTACATATTTTTAAAAAGAAATTATCAACCTATTTGGAAAATTTATTTTCAAATCATTTCATTGGAAAAGGGAGGAAAAACAATTGGAAATGAATCGAATAAAGCAAATTGTTTCATCTTCAAATGAGATTATTGTAAAGTATAATGGGATCCCAGTTTGGATTCAAAGCTATGATGAAAATGCTAACACAGCAAGAGTTTATATGCGTTCAACACCTGATGAAGAAATGGATGTTGCAGCAGGTGAGTTAATAGAGGACTAAGTTGTGAAAATTTCAACTAGGAAAGTATAATAGGCGGGAGTGCTACTATCTAACTAGTTTATATGTTTACTTACAAAAATTCAGGCTGTGCAAGAAAAGGTTTGACTCTGTTGAAAGTAGTTGTTGATCTCCGCAGGATGCAATCGCATATCTTGTTAATGCGTTTCGTTTGGAAATCGACTATGAATTTTAACAGAGCAAGTTTTCATAGAAATTAGAATAAATTTCCTTATTATACAATTTATATTACTTATTTATTCCCAATAGATTACAATGGATATAGATCGATTTTTTATTGGGGTGAAGGATGTATGGAAGTATTTGTTGCAAGACAGCCCATTTTCAATGGAAAAGAAGAGGTAATTGCATATGAGTTACTTTATAGGAATAGTACTATAAATGGATACACACATACTGATGGAGACAAAGCTACAACGGATGTGATTGTTAATAGTTTCTTAAATATAGGTCTAGGCGAACTATCAAATGGGAAGCCTTGTTTTATTAACTTCACTGAAAATCTACTTAAGTTAAAATTACCGACATATTTTCCGCCAATTTCTATAGTTATTGAAATCTTGGAGAATGTTAAGGCGACTGAAGAAGTGATAGCACTTTGCAAAGAATTGAAGTCCTTTGGGTATTCGATTGCTTTAGACGATTTCTTTCTTTTACATGGTGATGAGAAAGTACTTGAACTCTTGCATTATGTTGATTATGTGAAAATAGATTTCCGATCGACGACGAGAGAAGCTAGAATTCAATTAATAGAATACTTAGAGCCATATAGTTTGAAATTTTTAGCTGAGAAGGTAGAGACAAGAGAAGAATATGAGCATGCAGTAATGGACGGTTATACATACTTTCAAGGATATTTCTTTAGTAAGCCTGTCATATTGCAAAGTCACGATATTCCTCCCTACTATTACTCGTATCTATTTGTGCTAAAAGAACTTGATATGCCTGTTCCAGATATTGATCATATAACTTCGGTTATTGAAAAGGATCTATCTATATCCTATAAACTATTAAAGCTTATTAATTCCCCTGCGATTCGCCCTAAATATGAAGTGAGTTCTATTAAGCAGGCAATTGTTCTTTTAGGTTTGATTGAAATAAAAAAGTGGATTTATGTTCTTGCAATTAAAGGTATCAATTCAGATAAAGAAGAAATCTCATCTAAAGAGATTATCCATCTTAGCCTAACGAGAGCGAAACTAGGTGAGCTTATTGGGAAGCAAAGTGGAGATTCAGTGAATAGTTCGAAATACTTTCTATTAGGTATGTTTTCATTAATTGATTCAATCCTAAGAGTCCCGATAGACAAGATCTTGGCTGAACTACCCTTAGCGTCAGATATTAAGGCTGCATTGATGGGTCAGGAAAGTGAACTTAAGAGTTTGTTAGATTTAATGGAATCTGTGGAAAGAATGGAATTAACAAATAAAAATGTAATTGCTTTCGCTCCTTCTATGTCAGAAATTGAATTGTTCGCCTTATACGCAGAGGCAAATGTATGGGCAGATAAATTAATGAAGGAAGTGGAGTAGTGCGTGAAGACACTTAGCGTAGAGCCAAGTGTTTTTTTTATTTGGTTATATTACATATCGAAGCTTTTGGGAATGGATATTAAGTACCGGTTAATGACAATGGTTGAAATTGTAATATTAATAAAACCTATCGTCACAATTTTCCTTCCTATTTATAGATTCTATTATTCGTATTGATGAATTCAAGTGAAGTTATTACAAAATATATCAAATATTCCAAGTTGAAGATGTAACATAATGAAAAAATATTCGTCAGTAAGATGAATCTAAAAAACGAGGTGAAATTATGAGAAGGTTAATTTTGATTCCAATGTTGATAATTGTGGTTTTAATGGCTGGATGCGGGGCAGACGGTACAAAGGACGTATCTATTGGAGCGAATTCAGATAAGAATGCAACTGTTGGTAACTCTTCTACAATTGAGAAAGAAACGAAGAACGAAGAGGGTCAACAAGAAGTGATGAAGGAAGATGCTTCATTTGAAGGGCAAATTGATAGTAATTCTATTGAAGTTTCAACAGAATCACAAACATTTGCTTTACAGATTGGGAAAGTAAAAGATGTAGAGTGGAACAGTATTGAAAAAAACAATCCAATATTTATTGAGTATTACAAGAATGAAAGTGGTCAGTATGTATTAACTAGTATAAATATTGCTCCAGTAAATAAAATGCGGGCAATTATTGAAGAGGCAATATTCGTAGGGCAGATTGATGCCAATTCAATAGAGGTGATTATTAATTCTGAGGCGTTGGCGCTACAAATCGGTGGAGTAGCGGGAGTTGACTGGAGTAGCATAAATAAAAATTCTCTTGTCATAGTAGACTACTATGAGAATGAAAAAGGTCAGAATATGCTACAAAGTATTATCATAAAGTAACTTTGAGTTAAGAAAGAACATCACCTCATATTTATCAGGTCTGTGTTCTTTCTTTTTAATTTCCCTTATTCAACCAACCTATTAAGATAATCTGATACATGGTGAAGATAATGTTCGGCCAATTAACAAAAAAAGATAAACGCAGCCTCATCGGCTGCGTTTATCTTTTTTTGATGGAGACTAGGGGGATCGAACCCCTGACCTTTTGACTGCCAGCCAAACGCTCTCCCAGCTGAGCTAAGCCCCCGTATAACAATGAAAAAATTATAGCATGGTATAGGTGGATTATACAAGTAGATTTCTGAAAAGGTTTAATTATTGAATAGAATGGAAAAAATGAAAATTAGTATGTAGGTAGGAGGTGTTTTTATGAAAAAGAGTTACTTTTTAGGTGCAATTCTATCAGTTTCAATTATAATGATGCTGTTTTTCAATCCTGGACAAGATGAATATGTTTCATGGGTAGCGGAAAGGATAAAAGAGGATCGTGGAATTTTAGTTCAGATAGGTGTAGATTATGTGGCGAAACCAGTTATCTCAACTTCTACAACGAAAAAAAATTATCTATTCTTTACCGTCTATCACACTAATTTAGTTTCAGATGCAAATATGATAACACTAGGTATAATGGATAGGTTTATTCCTATCAAGAGTATAGATATTAACAAGTAGCGAAGTCCAATTATGGATTTCGTTTTTATTTTGCTATTTCTTTATACTCATTGCGCTTTGGCAATACATAATTTTAAAGACAAGTGTTTCTCCAACGATTGTTCCTAATCAATAACTGCAACAGGGGTCACGTACTAACCACATCAATAAACTTTGTATCAAAGAATAGTATGAAAATTGAACAGAGCCATATTGCCATATCAAATAATGATCTTGTGTAAAAAGTCTTTATAATTTGAAAATCGTTCGATAAATTATTTTATTAACCGTTTCTTATTTACATTTTTAAAAAAGGAATATGTACTATCGGGACATGCATAAAATGTAGAGAGTATATGGATGGGGGTAATTTATTGAAAAAAATGATTGTACCTATACTAATATTGAGTATTGTAGCCTACATGGAAGGTCCTTTAGAATTAGAACATGATAGAGAAGATTTTTTTACTAGTGCTCCAACCTTCACAACATTTCGAAATGATGGAAATTTAAAAGAAAAAATGTTTGTAAACTTTGAAACGGTACTCTTAAAGAAGGAAATAATTGAAGGTTATATTGTTGAAACCTATCGAGAATACGAAGTGATACGTAATCAGGAAGGTAATATTATTGAAAGTGTACCGACTATGAATTTTAATTATTTACGTTACCATATTTTGAAGCCGTAAAAGCATGAGGTATTCCTCAATGCTTTTCTTTATGCAAAGGTTTTTTAGGATTGTTAATTTCTATGGATAAGTATTAATTATTCCACTAATTCAAAAAAATATCGAGGGAATTAGATTTATGTGATATATATAGTATTAATTGAAAATTTAAAAATATCATTTCAGGAGAGATATATGTGAACTCACATTTAGCTAAGGTGTATCTTGCGTTAGTCATAGGTATAATAACTGTTTCCTGTTCAGCTATACTAGTAAAGTTAGCAGATGCTCCTTCATCAGTTACTGCATTTTATCGCATATTTTTTTCGATATTGATAATGGCTCCATTATTTTTTTCTAAATATGTTAAGGAACTTAAAAATGTAGAGAAGAGAGATTGGCTATTTTCAATTATTGCAGGTGTATTCCTAGCACTTCATTTCGTTTTGTGGTTTGAGTCATTACGTTTTACCTCTGTTGCTAGTTCAGTAGTTTTGGTAACTATGCAACCTTTATTTGCATTCTTAGGTACCTATTTATTTTTTAAAGAGAAATTATCACTATCAGCCCTTTTGAGTGGTTTATTAGCTGTTGTAGGAAGTATTGTCATTAGTTGGGGAGATTTTAAGATTAGTGGAATAGCATTATGGGGTGATATTTTAGCATTAGTTGCTTGTATTCTGGTAACTATCTATTTATTGTTTGGTCAAAATGTTAGAAGTCGCCTGTCACTTATAACATACACATTTATTGTTTATGTAGTAAGTGCTCTAACTCTATTTATCTATGTTCTTATTAGTGGTGATCCATTTATTCCGTATGAACAAGATCAATGGATGTATTTCATCCTTTTAGCCATTTTTCCAACCTTGCTAGGACATACTTTATTTAACTTTGCATTGCGCTGGGTTAGTACATCTGTAATATCTATTACAATATTATTTGAACCGATTGGAGCGTCGGTTTTAGCATACTATATTTTAAGTGAGTCTATATTCTTCCATCAAATTGTGGGTGGACTAATTGTGCTACTGGGTATCTGTCTCTTTATGATTACTAAAGAAGATGAAAAACATATCCTTGGAGAAAAAATCGCCTAGATTCTTTCTAGGCGATTGAATGTGAGAATGAGTTAGCGAATATCGCGAAGATAAGAGCCATTACAAAACAAAAAATCATTGTTCCTCCATAAACCTGTCCCTGTTCATTCCCGATTTTAATAGCTTCCCAATATCCAAGGAAAAATAAGAAAACTGACATAACTAAAGATAAAATCATAGTTGCTTGTACTATCATAATCGATATCCTCCCGTTGACATACTCTAGTAAATCGTATGGTAGTTTTATCAAAAATATGATAAAAATAATAAAAGATATATTTTAAACTATTAATAGACTTAGGTTTTTTTACATTTCTTTTAGAAAGAAATACAAAACTTAAATGAATATTAATTAGCAATTGTTATGATGAATGAAAAAATTAAAGAAGGACTTTTAATTTATATATATAAAGTATGTATACTATTTTCTCCTGATAAATAATTTAGGAGCAAAAAATCTAATATATAGATGAAGTAATTTTTTTCGGAAAAAGGGATTGAATTGTTTTTTGATTTATTTTTGAAAATAGACTTGCACGATAATTCACAGCATGGTATATTATTCTTCGTCGCCGCAATAATGGTTCAAATCAAATAAACATTTCATAAAAAAATGTTGACTAAAACCAATCGGGTGTGTTATATTAATAAAGTCGCTTTTGAGCGGATAAACAAGTTCTTTGAAAACTAAACAGAACGTCAAGCGTGACTTGGACCTTCGGGTTCAACGTCAAAATGAAACAAACATCTGTTTAATCGCTAACGCGAGGTAACAAATGTAGGATATTTTCACTTATGTGAAAATACCTAGCCGGTGTAAAATTGAGCAATCAAACACTTTATTGGAGAGTTTGATCCTGGCTCAGGACGAACGCTGGCGGCGTGCCTAA
>JBFILZ010000120.1:0-8418 GCA_041611945.1 Bacillus sp. (in: firmicutes) | reverse complement strand
AATAAAAGGATCCCATGGATCAAGCATCATTTGGGAATCAAATAATCCAACGGTTGTGGGTGCTTTGGGAACTGTAACTCGCCCTGCTTTTGTACAAGGGGATAAAGATGTAACATTAACTGCGACAGTATCATTGAATGGAGTAAGTGAGACAAAACAGTTTACTTTAACGATAAAGACTGTCGATCCAACGGATGATGAACTCGTTGCTAAAGGGAAACTTGCACCTGTAAACGATTCTACAAGCGTAGATGAAATGAGAGAAAAAATTAGCTCAGTAGATGTAGGTTTGGACTTAAGTGTTTACAATACATGGAAACAAGTCGATCAATTAGCAGTTGCGGAATATTTATATAAGAATAGGCCTTTAAATGGGTACAATGCCAAATCTTTAATCCAACTTGAATTAAATTCGGTAGTAGAAGCTCGCACACCGGTAGCAAATGTAAATAATGCTGTGGATACTAGTGAAAAGAAAGCTGCCATTGAAGATCCAAATTTAGCACTCACTCTAACTGCATATAACTCATTATCAGACACTGATAAAGAGACTGTATTTATTGAAGTTTTCAACAACCGTCCAGATGCAGGATTCGTTGATCAGTCAGCCGTACAAACGGCATTAGATGCTGAAGTAGATAAGGTAACAGTTGCATTATTGCAGCAAGTAAATGCTGTCACATCTACTAGTGAAACGAAAGCTGCTATAGAAGATACAAATTTAGCACTAAATTTAACTGCATATGACTCATTATCAGACGCTGAAAAAGAGACTGTATTTACTGGCGTTTTCAACAACCGTCCAGAAACGGGTTTCAAAGATAAGTTAGCCGTGCAAACGGCATTAGATACTGAAGTAGCTAACGTAATAGTTCCGTCTGACACACTTGAGCTTGCTCTTGGTTATCAATCAGGCGAAAGTGATACAAATGTAACTCAATCATTAACATTACCAACAACTGGATCCAATGGATCAAGCATCATTTGGGAATCAAATAATCCAACGGTTGTGGGTGTTGATGGAACTGTAACTCGCCCTGCTTTTGTACAAGGGGATAAAGATGTAACATTAACTGCGACAGTATCATTGAATGGCGTGAGTAAAACAAAACAGTTTACTTTAACGATAAAGACTGTCGATCCAACGGATGCAGAACTCGTTGCAAAAGTTAAAGCAGAGTTTAACCTTCTTTATAATGCAGGTGACAACGCTGCAAATGTAACGAAAGATATCGAATTATTATCAGTAGTTGAGGGTGTATTAATCTCTTACGAAAGTAGTAATTTAGCTGTCGTTCAAAATGACGGATCTGTCACGAAGCCAGCAGTAGGGCAATCTGATGCAACCGTAACATTTACGGCCACACTTTCTAAAGGTAGTGTAGTTGAAACGAAAGTGTTCAACTTGATTGTTAAAGCAGTTAGAAATAATAATAATAGTGAAAATACAGATCGTAAAACTCGTACTGTACCTATAACATCTACTGACGAGAACGGTACACCAACGGCTCAAATTGATGTAAATCGAACTGTTGAAGGTAATAAGAAGATTGATGCTGTGAAATTAGAAATGAAAAAAGTAGAAGATGCAGTAAAGAAAGCAATCGTAGGGAAATCGGATAAAGTAACATTAGTTGTCACTGACTTAAAGGATGATAAGTCTGATGAAGTAATGGTTAACTTGCCAAAAGATGCTTTTACTACCATCCAAGATGGTAAAGTCGGTCTAAACGTAAAAACTGATAAAGCCTCAGTTTTACTGCCGTCAGAAACTTTCTCTACACTAGATTCAAAGGATGGTTTGTTCTTTAGATTTGTAGATGTAAAAGATTCAACTGAGGTTTCGAAGACAAAAAATACAATCTCTCAAATTTCAAAGAATTCTATATCTGTAAATGAGCCGGTAAAAGTTGAAACAAACTTTACAGGACGAACTCAAATTACACTTCCTGTTAACCGTTTAGATATCCCAACGGATAAAGAATCGTTAAGAGAATTTATCAATTCACTAGCAGTGTTTGTTGAGCATAGTGATGGAGAAAACAAAGTGTATAATGGAGACATTAAGTATGATGAAAAAGGAAATCCGATTGAAATTTCAATCTGGGTTGAAAAGTTTAGTACATTTACTTTAATCTCGAAGAAGTTTGAAAAGGTAACGTACTCGGATGATACAAAGATTACTGAGTATGCGAAAGAGTCCGTGTACCGAGCACAAGAACTTGGAATTATGTCAGGTTCATCTAATCTTTTTAACCCACAAGGTTTCTTGACCCGTGAACAGTTCACTAAGGTTGTATTAGAAACATTAGGAGTATCTATTCAAGAATCAGACATCTCTGGATTTGACCAATCATTTGAAGATGTAGCAAAATCTGACTGGTCATATGGTTATATTATGAAAGCTAAGCAATTGGGAATTATTAAGGGGAAAACTTCCACAAAATTTGATCCAAATGCTAAGATTACCCGTGAGGAAATGGCACTAATGGTAGGTCGTGCACTCGTGTTATCTAAAGAAAATAATGCAACTGTGTATTCTGACAACAACCAAATCTCAGTTGAGGCTAGACCATATGCTAGTGCTCTATATGCCTTAGGAATTATTACTGGAAGCAACGGACAGTTCCACCCAAATCACACAGTCACACGTGAAATGGCGGCTACTATTGCAATCCGTACTTTTGACCACCTAAAATAAGAGTAAAATGGTTCTTCCTTAACTAATAGTATCAATTGAATAGTATAAAGATAAAGAACTAGATTCCTTCATAGGAAATCTAGTTCTTTATTTTTTTCTCATCTTCACTATGGATCCTAGGGGACAGAGACTTTGGTTTCCGTAATAGTATAAATTTTAGAGGGATACTACTCTCTTTTTTTACTTTTTGCGGAAATGTTTATCGGGACGATGGCCCTCTTTCCTACGGCTAAATATGGATCGGAAATGGTGGGAAATAGCTATCTCTTAAGGATTAGTGAGATATATTCAAAACCATAAGTAATAAAGTGATTATTCGTTATGACAGAATGAAGTTTTGTTAATGACTAATGGTGCACTAGAGGAATGAAAGCGAAAAAGATATCTTTAACACGACCCTGAAGTCATTTCTTGTTCACGACCTTAAGACAATGTGAACAAGAAACGAAGCTGTCATAAAGGTCCGTGTTATTTGCAGGTGGAGGTTTGAAGAGCTATGTAATATATGGTTTAGAAAGGTGGATTGAATGGAAATTTATGATAAAATGAAAGATATAAAGTTAAATTATTCTATGACAATATAAGACACATAGTAATACTCACTGATTATATTACGTGGGTTCTTATATTTTACGAACGGAAAATACATCTAAGCTCATTACTTCAAGTGATTGCAAATAACAAATAAATGAGGGAAAAAAGTGTAATGCTCAGAGTTTTGTTAATTGATGATGAGGAAACAGGTCTTGATATTTTGGAAATTTTATTATCAGAGTTTGATAGAGTGGAAATTGTTGGTAGGTATACGGATCCGATTGAAGCACTTGAACATTTGAAGTCTGAAAAAGTAGATGCTCTGTTTTTAGATATTGAAATGGCAGAGTTATCAGGTATGGAAGTTGCAAGTAGAGTTAGAGAAATGAATATAGAAACGAAAATTATATTCGTGACGGCACATACGGATTTTGCGGTAGAGGCATTTGAAATTCAATCATTGGATTATCTTCTTAAACCTATAACGAAAGCTCGGCTTCAGCAGTCCGTTGAGCGATTGGTAAATACTACAGGTATTCAAGACCGAAGAGATTCATCGATCTCTATCAGATGCTTTGGTCACTTTGCTGTGCATTGCCATGAAAAGAATGAAACTATCATATGGAAAACAAATAAAGTAAATGAGTTGTGTGCCTTTCTTGTTCACTGTGAAGGAAACCTAGTGGAAATTGATCGTATCTTAGATATATTGTGGCCAGAAGTACCTGTTTCTAAAGCCAAAGCGAGTCTTTATACGTGTATCTCTTATTTAAGAGGTACATTTAAAGAATACGGTTTTGAAAATGTAATTCTGAAAAAAGGCAGCAGTTATTGTATTCTCTTATCAGAATTTCGTTGTGATTTATCAGAATGGATGAGCCATATTCAAACAGTAGGAGATCAAGCAAATCTAAACCAACTTGAAAAGGTGCTGAATATATACACTGCTGAGTATATGGAGAACGGGTTTAATTGGGCTGTTGAGAAACGAGAATTCATACGAAAAAAGATGCTGACTATATACAATCAACTAGCCAATTATTATAACAATATAGATGAGTTTGAAAAGTCTCTTGAGTTTATAGAAAAAGAGATGGAGTGTTCACCTTACTCAGATGAGATATGTCAACGATTAATTAATAGTTATTTGAAAATGAACAATCGCGCAGCAGCCTTAATCGTCTATCAAAACTATGTTCAAGTGTTGCAAGAAGAAATAGGGTTAGAACCTTCCAGGCAAATGAAGATGCTGTTAAAAATAATTAATGATGGCTAATTAATATATACTAGGAGTAAAGAATGAATAAAAAAATAGTTGCATTATTAATCTGTATTCTTCTTTATATAGGGGTGTATCAAGCACTTCAGTATGTAATGAATATGGAGGAGAAGTTTGTTCCAATTTCTTCAAAAGGTGTGATAGATTTTATTGGTTGGGATTTTGAAGAAACAGGACCCGTCCCTTTAAAAGGAGAATGGGAATTTAACCCAAATAAACTGTTGGATCCTTCCTTTTTTACCCGTGACGATTCAGATAAGTCCTATGTTCATGTACCTCATTCGTGGCCAACAGATAAAGAAAATACTTTAACTTATTTTGGTCAGGCGACTTATCGTTTACAAATAAATACGGATCGTGTGGGAGAAGTATTTGGAATAAAAACAAATATCATTCGAATGTCACATCAAATGTATTTAAATGGTGAGAAAATTGGAAATAGCGGAGATCCAAGGAATCAGCAAAACTATACACCAGGAAACACCCCCTATGTCAGCTATTTCTCTCTAAATGAAGGAAAGAACGAACTGATTGTACAAGTCGCAAACTATCATTATATGATGGGCGGGGGAATGACGAGTCCTATTTATTTCGGTACACAGAAACAAATTTCACACTTGCGGGATATGTCTCTTATGCATGACTTTGTTATGGTAACCGCATTATTAGTGATGGGGCTATATATACTAGGTTTATTTCTCCAGAGAAAAGAAGAACTATCCTTGCTCTTCTTATCCATATGTTGTTTATCCATAGGTCTTTTTTCAGCTTTACATGGTGAGAAGATACTTTACTTGTTTTTCCCAGAAATGCCGTATGGGCTCGTGTTAAGGGCACAATATGCTTCAGGTTTACTGGGGAATATCGTCTTGTACCTTTATCTCTACTTTACATATAAGACGTTTAGTTTGAAATGGTTTGTATACATTGGTGTTTCTATTGGAAGCCTCTTGTTAGTATATCAACTCATTTTTCCAACTTATATCCCTTTTTACTTACATCTATTAAATCCTATTTATATTATAAGTACTACTATGTTTTTAACCTATGTCTTTATTCTGGCGTCGATAGAGAAGAAGGAAGGAACTTGGTATTTAATAATTGCGGTTATGATGCTTAACATCTATACATTTACACATAATTTAAATATGTTTGGAAACACGGTTTCTCCTTATTTTCCATTTGAAATCATTGTGTTTATTCTAATGCTAGCTTTGATTTTATCACTTCGTTTCTCGAATGCCTTTAAAAAAGTGGATTCATTATCGAATGAATTAATTAGTGTCGATCGATTAAAGGATGAATTCCTAGCGAAGACATCCCATGAATTTAAAACACCACTACATGGTATCCAAAATATAACTCATTCTATGATGAAAGATCCGCATGAACGATTATCGAACGCACAAAAAGATAACTTATCATTAATTGTGGAGATTTCAAAAAAGTTATCGGTTATTGTAAATGATATTCTCGACTTAACGAAATTAAAACAGGGACAATTGAGGATTACTGCCGTCCCCATTGATGTTCATGGGACTGTTGAGATATTGATCAAAGTATTTGATTTTATTGCAAGGGACAAAGAAATTCAAATCATAAATGATATTCCAAAAAATATTCCTTATATTTACGCTGACGAAATACGGTTTGGACAAATCATAAGTAATCTACTAGATAATGCAATTAAATATACCCGTGTTGGAGAGGTACGGATTAGTGCCAATGTAAAAGGTGAGGAAGTTGAAATAACGATTGCAGATACAGGAATCGGTATGGATGAAGAGCAATTAAAGGTTATTTTTGACCCGTTAATCCAAGGTGGAACAGAAGAGGGTGCTGGATTAGGTCTAAGTATTGTCAAACAACTTGTTGAAATACAAGAGGGACAAATAATAGTTCACTCAGAAAGTGGGGTAGGTTCTACCTTTATCGTTTCTCTTCCGTTGGCTCAACACCAAGATTCTGCAAAATTAGTGGCTGCAACAGTTGAAATGGAAACAAAGGACAGGTTTACAACTGATTTTATGATTGAAACCCCCTATATTTCAAAGCAAGAAGGAAAATACTCGATCTTAATTGTTGATGATCAATTTTCGAATTTAAAGATATTAATAGATCTTCTAGAATTTGAAGCGTACCATGTAATTGCTGTGAAAAATGGAGAGGAAGCTCTTGAACAAATTAACCATGCAAAAGTGGACCTCGTTATTCTAGATTTAATGATGCCAGGGATGTCGGGATATGAAGTGTGCACGCGTATTCGAGAAATGTACAGCGGTATTGAAATGCCGATATTAATGGTAACCGCTAGTCACCATACCGAGGAAAAACTCGCTTCATTCCAAGCAGGTGCTAATGACTTTTTGCCGAAACCATTTGAATTATCTGAATTACGAGCTAGGGCTGAGAATTTGCTCATGATGAAGGATTCATCTAAGCTGGCAACTTCTTTAGAAATTGCCTTCTTACAATCGCAAATCAAACCGCATTTTTTGTTTAACGTATTGAATACAATTTCCTCATTAAGCTATACCAATATTGAAAAATCAAGAGAATTGATTGCATTCTTGGCAGATTATTTACGAGGAAGCTTTGACTTTGGCAATACGAAGCATTTGATGCCTTTGTATAAGGAAATGAATCTCGTTCATGCATATGTTGAAATTGAAAAGGCGCGGTTTAAAGATAAAATAAATTTCGAGGTGGAAATTCCTTCAGACTTACATTTGAACATTCCTCCTCTCATCATTCAACCCCTCGTTGAAAATGCCATTCGACATGGCATTAGTAAGAAGAAAATGGGGGGGACTATTAAACTATCTATTGAGAAAGGTAAGGAGCAATATAAAATTTTAATAGAAGATGATGGAGTCGGAATGGAGCAAGAAAAGGTTGACCATTTATTCACTCATAAAACAGAGAGTCATAGTGTAGGGTTGAAAAATATTAATCAACGACTGAAGTTTATGTTTGGTACGTCGCTTCACATTAGCAGCAAACGAGAAGTAGGAACAAGCATTACGATAACGATCCCTTATAACAAAAAGTGAAATCCATGACTTTTATTCACTGAGTAAAAAAAATAAAGGAAGTGTCGTTTTTTAGCGAAGAAAGGCTGTCCTGCAAGCGTGGGTGGCTTTTTTTTTTTGGCTCTGTTAAACGTTGTTGTTGATTTCAGCTGCAGAATGCTCTTTTCCCCGGGGGAGGGGGTGAGCCAACTCGGCACTTTGCGCCTAGTGTCTGACACCTTCCACTTCAATCAAAAATCAAAATTGAGCTTTAACAGAGACCTTCATGCAAAACAATTTTGCACCATGAGGTATGAAAATAAGCAATATATTTCTTTAGCAGTGATCGAAGTGGAAGAACGCGAGACTCCTCGAAAATACTCGCATTTCCTTCGTGCGGTGAGAATTCATGGAAGCCTATTCAAAGTCCTGTGGGACTAGCGGGACAGGTGAGACCTGAAGGCGTTATCGCCGAGGGGCTCACCGCCCGCCCCACGGAAAGCGAGCGTTCTGGAACGAAGATCCCCTTATTTTCAGGGTAGCCAAGTAATAAAAAGAACCTGTGTCGTAATAAAATAGGTCAAGATGAAAAACTTTTATGCGTAGCGAAGATTTGATGAAACCAAAAGCGCTCTCAATCGTAAATTGTATAAAGGAGTAGTGATGATATGAACAGCAATGACTCAGGCAAAATAATTTCAGCGCTCTGTTACTTTAGTATATTTTTTGCAGGGTTTATCTTACCGTTTATTGTCTATTTTATTGTCGATAATAAAGAAGTAAAAAAACACGCGAAGCATGCATTTATCTCACATTTAATTCCGTTAGTGACCATTCCGATTCTAGTAATAGGAGGAATTACGTCAGGACTTGGAGAAGTGGTTGTTGGGGTT
>JBFILZ010000119.1:0-8446 GCA_041611945.1 Bacillus sp. (in: firmicutes) | reverse complement strand
GTATCGCTCCATCTAAATAAGGTTGAACAACAACCACTAAATTCTGAAAGACAAGGTTATAATTAAATGATTCATGCGCCTCGTAAAATTGATAACTGTCAATGAGATTTAATCTTTCCAATTGCTCTTCTGAAATAAATGGCTTTAATCGATATAATATTACTTCCATTCTCGATCGATTTTCCACAACAATAATATGCTGTCCTAGCTCCAAACCAGTTCTGATAAACGAAACTGCATTATTCAAGTATTCCTCAAGCTCATCGTAAAAATAAAGAATATGTGACCCATTATTAACACGTAATCGTTCTGTCAATTGAACCATACCAGACATCGAAACACCCCCACATTTAATGTGCGATAATTCCTATATTAACGATTTAACCATGTATCACATTTCGACAAAAAATCTGCATATCCTGCATATCCTAGGACTAAGAAAAAAATTTCCTAATAGATTGGATATCCTTGAAAAAATAAATATTTTCAACTTGCCAATAAGAAAAAATGAAATGCTAAGTAAAAATATGTAATTTTCTCTAAGTGGTTTTAACATAATTTTATTCCTGTTCTAGAAAAGTGAGATTCACTTCACGCCATGAAAAAGATATATGGAAGCATTTGAGCTAAATCGAAGAATGCTTGAAAGAAAAGAAAAATGAACTTAGCTTCAACTAAGTTCATCAGACTCGAAATTATTCCACCAGATGTGGTTAAGTACTTATTAGAAAAGTGTGTAAAATAATTTCAACAGTTTACAAGAAATAAGAAAAAGCAGCTATTTAAGCTTTTACTAAATAAGATAAACATTAATGTTCGTTCTCGAATTGTAGATATAATAGCATTTGATTCTGTCTTTTTAGAAGTAGATGTCAAAGACATTTACACTTATCCACAAACTAAATCTTGAATCGAACCTATTAACTGATCCAAAAGACAAAATGCCACCTTATCTTCAGTTTATTTGCCACTATTTATGATACAGTTCTCCGTAATAAATCTAAATGAGGTTTAACTTGCATTAGCATTTCTGATTTATTACATAAAAAAGATTCATTTTACTAATGCATCATCAAGACATAGTATGGTGGTATAAATAAAAATGCTTGAAAGGAGTTAAAAAGATGAGAGAAATAAGAGTCTATCATGTCGATGCTTTTACAACAGAAAAATTTGGAGGTAATACAGCAGGAGTCGTGTTAGATGCAGAAAAATTAACGGAATTTGAGATGCAAAGCATCGCAAAAGAATTAAATTTACCGGAATCCGTATTTTTACTGCCTACAAATAAAGAGGAAATTGATTATAGAGTAAAATACTTTACTCCTGCTGAAGAAATCAACTTCTGCGGCCATGCAACTGTTGGGTTAACCTGGTTGTTGGCAACTGAGTTTGGTCTGGCAGAGAAAAAAAGAGGGATTGTGTTAGAAACGAATATAGGTGAAGTACCGGTTGTATGGCATAAAGAAAATGGAAACATAATAAATGTGGAAATGACACAAGTTACTCCAAAAACGCAAGATTTCACCATTGATTTGGAAGAAATCAGTCAATTGATTGGCGTCAAAACTGAAAGCATCGACCAATCCTATCCAATTAAATTGGCTTATACCGGAAACTGGCATTTACTTGTTCCTATAAAAGATCAAATGGACATTGACAATGCTATGCCAGACTTAACGGCCTTAGGAAAGCATAATAAAGAACATAATATCAGCACGACACACCTTTTTACTTTTAACACTGCGAAAGAATTCGATTTATATACCAGAGATTTCGCACCGGGGATTGGCATACCTGAGGATCCCGTAACGGGGGCAGCAAATGGTGCATTAGCTGGTTTCCTCTATTTAGAAGGTGTTCTTTCTCAAAGTGAGACGACACATCTTAAAATTGCTCAAGGAGATGCGATAGGAAGACCTGGAATACTTTATGTGACTGTCATTCCGAATGAATTAGAACCAGTTATCAAAGTAGCAGGAGCAGCAACTATCACTATTCGCGGTATCTTAACTATATAAGCATTTCAGCTTTAATTAGAGGACATCTTATTCAAGCTGACCCTGTTTAAAATGTTCTTTTACGATTTCCATAAACTTCTTTATAGAAGGAGATGATTGCTTGTAGGATTTTATGGTAATACCTATTTCACGATACAATTTCTTTTCAAGTGGAATGACTTTCATGCTAGGAATACTTTGCAGTAAGACCATTTCCGGAATAATGGTTATACCCAGCCCTTCTTGAACCATAGAGATGATTGTATTGTTATCTTCTATTTCAAAAATAACATTAGGAAGAACGTTGTTTTCTCTAAACAGCCTCTTTATTAAAACATCACACCCTGCTTTTGGCATAATAAATGATTCATTATGTAATGATTCAACTTGAATTATTTTCATTGTGTTCAATCGGTGATTTTTAGGTACCAAAACAAATAATTCGTCTTTAAGTAAATGAATGGTCTCAAATTCTCTGGATGGATGCGTTAGAAAACCAATATCAACGGTTCCTGAAGCGATCCACTCTTCGATATCGTCATAACCACCTTCATATAACTCTATCTGAATACCCGGAAATCTTTTTATAAAATTATGAATGAGACCTGGAAGAAATCTTGACGAAAAACTCGGGAAAGTACCAATTTTAATGCTCCCAACTTCAATTCCTTGAATAAGCGCCGCTTCTTGCTCCAGCAATTTTGCATGATGAATGAGCTGAGCTGACGAATATGAGGTATAACTCGTTCTCCTGCATCGGTTAAAGATATTCCGTTACGATTACGCCGGAGCAATAAGATTCCTAACTCTGTTTCAAGTGTTGAAATGTTATGACTAACCCCTGATTGAGACAACCCTAGTTTTTCTCCAGCTTTTGTAAAACTGCCACTTTCAACAACCGTTAAAAAAACTTTGTACTGAAAAATAGCCAACACCCTCACCCCGTTCAATCTTATATTGAATCCTGAAATCCAAATTCAACAAAATATGTAAATTCATTCATTAACAGTATAGAGTTTGATTTGCTGCTAATCTATTTTGTTATTTATCATATTCGTAACATAAATAAATTCAATTAATCTATTTTTAAGAAATAGAAAAAAAGGCTATCTTTTAGATACTAGATTAGCTTCTGATTTCCCTCTATTTATATAACCTCATATTTATTTATGGTACGTTCATCGTGGTTATTTAAGAGGCAAAAAAAGCATCGGGTGAACCAATGCCTTTCTATTGTTTCATCTTTATTACACTTGCATTTAGAGTTCGTCATTAATACGACAGTTATTGATATATCTATACTTGCTCAAAAAATAATTCATTATTAATCTTATACTATCTTTCCAAATTACTAAACATAGCATCCTTAATCTAGTACTATCTTTCTTTAAGGGTACTAAAGGAACTATTTTTCTAATTTACTTAATCATTTAGTTCTAATAGTGGATAATAGGGTTTGTCTTCTAATTCTTTAAGGGCTTCTCTAAATTTATTTCCTTGTTCTTCTTTTGATTCTATTAATGACCAGGATTGACGTTTGAAATTCCAACTCTCTGGGTGCAGTTTTATTGCCTTATTAAAATATATCTTTGCTTCATCTAACTGTTCAAGTTCAGTAGAATGGATTCCCATCTTGAAATACGCTGCAGCTAGAGCTTCTTCATAAGTATGTTCCGACATTTTACCCTTTACTTCTTTTGCTGGGAGAACGTGTTTACTTTTATCTCCATGATGAACCCAGTTACGCAAAGCGTTAAAATAGTTACTTTTTGACTCTTCCAGTCCAGAAAGATTCTCAGTCCTCCAACCATCATTCCATCCAGCAGGTTCTGCAACCCTTACAATTTTTCCTTGCTCGTTAATCCATACAGCACTTGGAACATTCACCATATTATACAATTCGGCAACGGTGTGATTTTGGTCGATAAGACACGGATATGTAGGATTTGCTTTGTCAATCCATTCCTTAACAGCTGATATACCAGCTGTGTCAAAGGCAACGGCTATAATAACAAAGTTTTCATCTTTCAATTCCTCATAAAGGGACTGCCAAACTGGCAGATCAAATCGACATCCTCACCATGATGCCCAGGATACTAGAAAGATCTTCTTACCTAAATATGAAGAAAGTGAGTGTTTTACCCCTTTGAAATCAGGAAGAGTGAAATCTGGTGCATAAAGCGTGGTAGCAATTTTCTGTTTGTCAGATTCTCGTTCACCAATAACCCATACATCATTTTTTGAATCATGAACAATGGGTTCACTCATCATTCTAGAAAAAGCAATAATATTAAATAAGTTTTTATCCTTTAGGACTATTTCTTTCTCCTGTTGTTTGTTAAGAGGAATACACGTTTCCATAGTAGTACAGACACCTTCAGGTTTAAGTTCCAAACCAGTGTATTCTTGTAACTTAATAATTGGGATGCAAAGATCTCCAGCATTATTCACTGAATCGGAAAGTATTGCAGGTTGCCTTGATTTATACAGTATTGTCGTCAACTCTATCAGCTCCTTTTTATATTATTGGACACTGTCCCCCGTAATTTCTTGTACCCTAAATATCTTTAATAATTCGGTGATCATTAGATGGCTATCTTGTCGGAAATTATACGTACCGTCTTGATGCCCTACGTAAATTACCCTCACAAATGACATTTACACTTATCCACATCATATATCTTGAATCAGATCATTCAGAGGAAAAATCCTCTACAAAACCTGACTCAACAGACAAAATGCCACCTTATCTACAAATTTTTTTGCCTCTATTTATGGTACGGTTCACCCCGATTAATCCGAAATGCTCGGTAAATCTGCTCGATTAGAATAAGCTTCATTAACTGATGTGGAAATGTCATCTTCGAAAATGACAATGTTTCATCTGCCCGCTTCATTACTCCTTCACTCAATCCCAATGACCCACCAATAACAAACGCTATTTTACTCTTACCATATGTGGCAAGTTTGTCTAAATCTTCTGCTAATTGTTCCGAAGTTTTCATTTTCCCTTCAATGGCTAAAACAATAACATAAGTATCTGCAGGGATTTTTAATAAAATCCGCTCTCCTTCTTTTTGTTTCACTTGAACCATTTCTGCCTCACTTAAGTTTTCTGGTGCTTTTTCATCTGGTAACTCTACTATTTCTACCTTCGCATAAGCTGACATTCTTTTGATATATTCTTCGATACCTTGTTTTATGTACTTTTCTTTTAGTTTACCAATTGTGACAATTGAGATATTCACATTTATCTCCCCTTAAAATCACTTACTTATCCACAGAGTTATCCACATATACACATTCATTGCCCATATATTGTGTCAGAATAGGTGTTCGATACAATATATATTGCCTTTTCCTGACAATATTCACAGCTTGTTGATAACTTCTCGTTTTCTGTTAGTAACTTTATCTCAGGTGCTATTTCATGCTCGTCTACAATGGTATCAATTGCTATATCTATATGCTCCTTACAAGCGTTAATCATACTGGTATTCCTCATTTCTCATTGTTTTTTTCTATTATACCTCATCTGACTTCTTTTTAATGTATAAGCTCAAGCTCAACTGTGGATAAAAAAAGAACAGGCTCACTTTAACAGCCTGTTCATAACTATTTTCAATAAGAATCCTCTACTAGCTTCATGTTAATTAACAATTTTTGACCTTGTCTAAAAATAGTGACATTCATGGTGTCACCAATATTTTTTTTCGTATACAAATGTTTTCTTAATTCTAAAGCATTATGAATCTCTTCCCCATCTAAGGCAACGATAACATCATATATTTTTAGACCCGCTGCTGCAGCTGGTGATAAAGTAAAAACATCTTCGATAAATACTCCCTCTTTTATACCTTTTGGAAGTTTTAATGTCTGCTCCCAATGATAGCTGGATATATCCGAGAGATTTCGAAGTCCAACTCCCATATAAGGACGCTTCACTTCACCGAACATCTCTAAATCATCAATTATAGGTCTGACAATATTTGTTGGGATAGAAAGTCCGATTCCTTCGACCGCTTCTTTGGCAATCTTCATTGAGTTAATTCCAATTACTTGCCCTTTAATATTCACAAGGGCACCACCACTATTTCCTGGATTAATAGCCGCGTCTGTTTGCATCACTTCTGCTTGCCAATCAATATTTCCATCATTATCAAAATCTAAAGGAATAGTACGCTCTGTCCCAGAGATAATACCTTGAGTGACTGAACCTGAAAATTGTAGACCAAGGGGATTCCCAATCGCAATTACTGGTTCCCCTGGTCGTACTCTATCGGAATTCCCAAAATCAGCAACAACATCCACAGCCGCTGCTTCTACAGATATGACTGCTAAGTCCGTGAAAATATCACTACCTAATATTTTTGCTGGCACACGGGATCCGTCTTCTAAGCTAATTTCAACTGATGTAGCTCCTTCAATGACATGATGATTTGTTACTATGAAGGCTCTTCCATCTTCCTTTTTATATATGACTCCTGAACCTGTACCAGCTTCCCCACTAGTTTCCTCCCAAAATCCAGACGCTTGTATATTAATTACCCCAACTACAGCATCAGAAACTCTGTCAATCGCCTGTGTTACTTGAGAAACGACATCTACATTTAAAGTCTGTCTTAGAGCTGTATCCGTTTCAGGACTACCAGTAACTCCAGGATCAATACTCCTTACAGTAGGTGTATCGACTCGAGGAGTACTTAATCCTTCTAAAGCTGGAAGGGCAAATATCATTAATAATGCTCCAAGAATAGCTCCTACAAATCCTGCTCCAAACATTAGACTCCTGTTTTTATTTTTCCGTAAATGCTGATAATCTTGATCATAATACCCCATATTCTTCACCAAACCTTTCACTGATGAACATGATAGAGATCCAAATGTACACTTTTTATAGTTTGTGTATATTTCTAATTTATACACTATCAGCATTTATTTCCAAACGAGAAGGCCGTAACTCTTTACATTACTGTCAAGGCAGTAGGATTTTTAGGGTCTGTGTCAAGGAGTTTAAAGCGGTGGCCAACTCCTGTATTTTTTGATTCTAATGTCTGTTGTACGGACATTCGAGCAAGGTCTTTCATGTTATTGTCTTGGCTAAGATGGGCTAGATAAATACTATTTGTACGATCACCAACGACTTCTGCCATTGCTAAGGCAGCATCTTCATTTGAAACATGCCCCACATCACTTAAAATTCGGCGTTTAATACTCCATGGATATCGGCACATACGGAGCATCTCGACATCATGATTACTCTCAAATACATAAACATCTGCATTCTTAATAATCCCTTTCATTCTGTCACTCACATACCCTGTATCTGTAATGATAACAAGCTTCTTTTGACCATAATGAAATACATAAAACATGGGTTCAGCCGCATCATGTGAAACACCGAAAGATTCAACTTCAATATCTTGAAATGATTGAACTTGACCTGTTTCAAAGATGAATTTTCGCTCAACTGGAATAGAGCCTATTAGTGGTTCCATTGCTTTCCAAGTTTTAGTATTTGCATAAATAGGTAAATCATATTTACGGGAAAGAATCCCAACTCCTTTAATATGATCGCTATGCTCATGGGTCACCAAAATTCCGGACAAGTCTCTTGGATTCACACTTACCTTTTGGAACAATTGATCCATTTGCTTTCCGCTCAAGCCTGCATCAACAAGAA
This sequence comes from Bacillus sp. (in: firmicutes), assembly GCA_041611945.1. GTDB lineage: Bacteria > Bacillota > Bacilli > Bacillales > SA4 > Bacillus_BS. Next base: position 763 of record JBFILZ010000119.1, on the reverse strand, counting down.
GCTTGATTTTATCGGTACCTATAAATACTGCATTCCCACTGCTTCCACTAGCGAGAATGCTAAAATGTAAACTCATTTCTCTTCACTCCAGTTTGCACTATCTCGTATAATATGACCCTCAAAGGCATTTACAAAATAGTTTTCTCCGTTGTTAATCATAAAGCGCCAAGTTGGTACAAATACCTGTGTGTCTTTAATTAAATTATAATATCCAAGTTCAACCTTTGAAATGTTACTGCCTTGCTTTAATTCATTTCTCGCAAATAGATTCTCAATGGCCTTAATTGCCGTAAATGTTCCAGTTTGCACCTCATCAATATCCATTTCTTCAATATCTTCTAATAATGTTTGTTCATAATAAACCATTTCTTTATTTTCATTTAAATGAATGATTAAAACAGCATTTGTATTATAGTAAATTGGTTTTTTTTTATAATGTTGGAAAAAAATCAATCTACTCATTTGTTCTTTTTCCCCTGCTCCCCAGAATATATAGGAACCACCTTCAATCACATTAGCTTGTATGAAGTTCTGTAACCACTGAGGCGAATTCTCTGCAATTCCTACAGGGTTATTAAATCTTGAAATTACCTTTGTATGATTGCTAATCAGTGGCTGCTGATCTTTCAGCTTTTTCAAATCTGCTTCTACAAAGACCTTGCTCTTTCCACTTATATAGGTTTCATCTATTGAATTATTAGGGATGTCTATATCATATGAGATATCATTTTCTTTTAACTGATCCTCAAGTGATGCTTTTGCC
>JBFILZ010000118.1:0-8543 GCA_041611945.1 Bacillus sp. (in: firmicutes) | reverse complement strand
TAGAGGTGAAGTAGTTTGTATCATCGGCTCCTCAGGATCTGGTAAATCCACTCTTCTAAGGTGTGTAAATTTATTAGAAATCCCAAGCGGTGGCAATATTATTTATAAAGGTGAAAACATACTTGGAGAAAAACATGATATACATGCTTATCGTAGAAGGCTTGGAATGGTTTTTCAACAATTTAATTTATTCAATAACTTTAATGTTTTACAAAATTGCGTAGTCGGACAAGTTAAAGTACTAAAACGCTCGAAGGAAGATGCTGAAGAAGTAGCGATGAAATACTTGAAAGTTGTTGGAATGGATCAATATGTGAATGCAAAACCAAGACAATTATCAGGTGGACAAAAGCAGCGTGTAGCGATTGCACGAGCACTTTCAATGGAGCCAGATGTAATGTTATTTGATGAACCGACTTCAGCTCTTGATCCAGAAATGGTGGGAGAGGTTCTTAAAGTAATGAAGAAGCTTGCTGAATCTGGACTAACGATGCTAATTGTTACCCATGAAATGGAATTTGCTAAGGAAGTATCAGATCGAGTTGTTTTCATGGACAAGGGTGTTATTGCTGAAGAAGGAAGTCCTGAACAAATATTTAACGCTCCTAAAGAACAACGGACACAGGAGTTCCTAAAACGAACAATTAAGCAATAATCAATTATAGGAATTTTTTATTTCTTCAAGCTTTTTGCTGATTGATTAGTAAAGTTGATTGAAGTGAAAAGTAAATATTCTTCAGCTCTAATCAGCAACCACGTGTTACAGGCATAACGCCAAAAAATACGAAAAAAAGGGACTGTAATGGGATACCACATTTACTACTTATAATAAAACCTACATTTACTAATAAATACACCTTAAAGTAAATATATATAGACTTAACCACATAACTACATGTTATGTGGTTTTATTATGGATTAATTCTTACCAACAACGATGATGGTATAAAGGACAGTGAGGTGAACTACATGATCGGAAATGGCAGTTTTACGTTAGATGCTCCTCTTTTAAAATCATGGGAGGGATTATTTAATCCTAATATCCTAGAAAAATGTATTATGGGTTGTAAAAACCTTACGTTACTCGAAAAAAACAAGTATTTAGCTGAAATATCTATAGGTTTACCACCTATAAATGGAAAATATGAATCAATTATTGAGAATCAAGAAATTGAAAAATGGAAAAGTTACAAACTAATAATAAAGGCTGTAGGAGTTAAAGCAGATGTTGAGGCAAGCTGCCTTATTAATCTTGTTCCAGAGAATGATAACAAAACAATGCTAGTGTATTCATTTGATGCACAGATTCGGGGGAAAGCAACAATACTTGGTAAAGGGTTGTTAAGAGAGGTAGGTAAATTAATAATACAGGACTTCTTTAAGAAATTTGGAAAAGAATTAAAGAAGTTTAATTGATTGGTTGAAGGTAAAGAGTGGCAATACTTACAATAAAAAACTATTAGTTTAATACAATTGGTCAAATTTAAGGGAAAATATTTTAAGTACAGCGGGACAGGTGAGACAACGATGGCGCAAGTGTTGAGTGTGATTACCGCCCGCCCCACGGATAGCGAGTGTTCTGGAACGAAGATCCCCTTATTTTCAGGGTAGACAATTTAAAAAAGCCAAGCCGGTTGAGTACAAAAGAGCAAATATTGAAAAGCCCTGAATGAGTGAGATTCAGGGCTTTTGGCATGCTTTTATTAAAAAATGAAATTAACGGACTATTGGTAAAACGACTGATGATGGATAAACTTTACTAGTATAGATGGTCGCTATTCCACCAAGCTGATTTTCTAGTTGTGGAAGTGGAGACATTGAGTGAGGAAAATCACTCGGACCGATAGCAACACGTAAACGATGACCTTCCTTAATAACAACATTAGTAGGGAAGATTTCAATATCTAACTCCATAATCTCATTTGGTATTACTTCTTGAGAGGCACTCTTAGTAAACGGATGCCATGGTTGAATATTTTCTCCATTTAAGTAACGGCTTTTAGTAACATCTGTAGCGCGATGTGATGCTGCAAGCCATCCTGCTGTTATTTCACGGGAGCTTCCATCAGGAGCCACATCAGTAATACGAACGGATAGAACTAATTCCTTTGCAGAAGTGCTCGCAAAGATTTTGGCGGCTATGGGTCCAGAAATGTGAAGATCTTGATTTACAGATGCCGTTGTATAGGTAATTTCTGTTGTTTCGGTTAAACGATTATCTTTCGTACAAGGGATAGCACTTGGAATTCCTGCTGTCCATTGATTAGTGCTTCCAGAACAAATGCCATTTACAGGTTGTTGAATCATAGCAGAAGATGGCTCAATAGATGCAGGGGTGTCCTTTGTTAACAAATTACCGGCCCTTAAATAATATCTTTCTGCAGTTGCTTGTGAATGTGGCCATTGTGACTGAACTAGAAATTTATTCGCCCCGATTACATATTGAGTGACATCTGGGATTTGATCAATAAAAGTGTTATCAAGATTAAGTAAGTAACGATCAAACCATCTAAGTGCTATTTCGTCAAGAGTTGGTACATTGTTTGCTGGTAATCCACTTCCATAATTACCATGAGTCCAATTTCCCATTAAAAGTTTAGTTGAAATGTTGTTTGCTTTTACTTTTTCAAAAAGTAAAGGAGTTCCTCGTTGGAAAAGATCGTGTAATCCACCAGTGAAGAATGCAGGAACTTTTATTTTATCAGCTACAAATATAGGGGAACGTAACCAAGAAGCAGGGCCATCATATGCAAATTCACCACCAGTAATAGCTGAAGCTAGTGTGTTAGTTTGATAGCCGGTCGTTTGCCCACCATGATTTATTAATACAGTTAATGCCATAATTGGTTCAGATAACGTGTACGTTGGTGGGAGTAATCCACTAGCTGTAACTAACCCTAACCAAAGTGGAATAAATCCAGTATTGGCCATTCCACCGGACATAATGATATCTCGATAAGTATCTGCCATTGGTACAACTGGAAAGATTGCTGATAAGCCTTCTGGCTGCTGTGCCGCTGTAAGGAGTTGGTTTATAGCCCGATAAGAGGATCCGTAAAGACCGACTTTTCCTGTACTCCAACTTTGTCTAGCTGCCCACTCAACAAGCTCTTTTCCATCACCTTGTTCTGCTATACCAAACGAATCCCACGTCCCTTGAGAGGTCCCGGTTCCGCGGACGTCGACAACCATATGAACATAGCCTCGCTTAATAAAGAATTCATTAAGGTTTTCTTTGTTATTTTGATTTTTGTTATAGGGAGTTTGAGTTAAAATGACAGGGAATGGGCCAGGTCCATCTGGTTTATGAACATCTGCTGATAATATAATCCCATCTCTCATTGTAATGAAAATGTCTTTATGTGTTATATAGGTTGTATATTTCTCAGGTCGATCATAAGCAATATCATCCCATTTTTGAATAGGTGAACTATTTTGCGGATGGCTCTTAGATTTTGCATGTACTGAAGAATCAATCCCATAGAAAGGTGATAGTATAAGACTTGCTGCCACTAAAAGTAACATTCCTTTCTTGAATTTGTTTTTATACCCCAAATTATTACCTCCTAAATCTTTATAATGTTTCAATTTAATAATACGAATATTCAATCAACTATGAAATAATCACTTCTTACTATTTAAATAGAGCAAAAGATATAGAGGGAGGGCGAATAAAAACTCTAAAAAATGATTATATTCAATACATAGAAAAGAGTAGGTGAAAAAAGAATTGATATTATAATTCCTACAAATAGAATGATTCCAAACATTAAAGGAGTGCCTTTTTTTAACTGATGATCTGAAGGAAGTTCTTTTCTTATCGGCTGAAGGAGTCTAAGTTTTCTCAAAACAGTAATTAATAGTGGAGATAAAATGACAACTACTACAAAAGCAATTAATGCTGGGATTATTTGATCGCGCATTTTTTATTTCTCCTTTTTCTATTTACAATCTATAAATAAGTTCTAAAAACTTCATTCATTCCCTCTATAGAGTTATTATGTATAATAGGTTACTTCAAGAGAACGATGTGATTGTTTAATTAGTGTATCAAGCGTTACCCTTTCTAACCTAAATATAATAGCTATTGTCACCGTGCTGATTAGGGTGCTAATTTAATTGTTATTTGAGATGCAATTTTAATCTGTTCGAGGAAATTCAAGGATTTATATATGTGGTAAAATATCCTTAAAGATTGCAAAAATTCTGTTCATATATTAACGAGGCAGGGTAGCTAAAAAATTATATAATTATAGATTTGAGAGAAGTCGGTGTTAATGGATAATAAATCTATAATAGGGTGATAAGTTAATGATTGGAATAAGTATTGCGACGAAGTGGGAATATGAAGCAACATTGGAATACTTCAGCGTAAAAGATAACGAACGTTTCGATTATCCTTATGGCGAGTATTTCATGAGAACAATAAATGATACTGAACTTGTGTTTTATAACACTGGTGTAAGAAAAGTGAATGGTGTTGGTGGTAATCAGTATATGATTTCTAAATTTAATTTAACTAAAGTAATCGTTGCTGGAACATGTGCAGGAATAGATGATAAGTTTAGTAATCTGGATATTTTTATACCAGATAAAGCCGTTCAATATGATTGCACAGTAAAAGAAATCGAGCCTCTTATTAAACAATCCTTCATAGTTAATATTGATTTATCAAAATATGGAAATGGTTTTTATACTGGAACAATTGGCACCGCTGATAAAGCAGTTGTTATGTGGAAGGACTATTTAGTACTTAAAGAAAACGAAATAACAATAGCCGATACAGAAGCAGGTGCAATTGCTTATATTTGTAAGAAGAATGATGTAGAATGCATTATTATAAAAGGCATATCTGATTTTCCAACAGATGAAAGAAACTCTGATAAATTCAAATCGAACATTGAACAAATTAATATTTATTTAGAAAACACCCCCAAAGTTATGAACAAAATATTTGGCGAATATTTAAATAGATTTATTTAAGAGATTTGAAGTTAATAGAAAGATTGTGAAAAAAAGTGTATTTATACTAACGGGCGCGTTAATTGAATAAGAACAACATATTTAATAGCAAAAAGCTTGGGATGGTAGTGACCCCAAGCTTTTTTGTGTGTTAATTGTATTGTTAACTCCCGTGCTATTTACGTTACGAAAACGTATGTTATTTGGTTTGCGATTTTAATTTTTCTCCACATTATCTGAACTACTTATGACCAAACCCATCTCTCTTTTCTATGTAATGCGCAGAATTAGTAGTTTTTTTCTCAATAGTGAAAAGAACCATTCCATACCCTGCGGAAAGCTGTCATCCTGTAGAGTAAATCCATCAAGATACGGCGTCGGATTTTTTGGTTATAATTGGACCTAATCACCCAATACATTCATTTATATGGGTAAATAAATGGTGACTGTTGTTCCTTTTCCTTCTTCACTATCAAATTCTATTTTTCCATGGTGTTCCTCGATAATTTTGAAACAAACCATTAGTCCTAGGCCAGTCCCTTTTTCCTTATTTGAATAAAAAGGTTCTCCAAGTTTGTCTATTTTATCTAGTGGTATCCCGCAACCTTCATCCTTAATACAAATAATGATGTTTGAATCCATCTTCTTAATATCAACGCTTAATGTTCCCATATTTCCCATTGATTCGATTGCATTTTTTACAAGATTAATCAACACTTGTTTAATCTTAGGTTCATTACAGCTAATTTGAGGTAAATTCTCTTCAAAACGGACACTGAGAATAACCTGATTGTATATCGCTTGTTTTTCAAGTATGGCCATTGTTTTATTTACAATTGTCGAAATATCCAAGATTTTAAATTCTGTAACCTGTGGTTTTGCAAGCGACAAAAACTCTGTAACAATTGTTTCTATCTGCTCAATTTCTGTTAACATTAATTCGTGAATGTCACTTTTGATCTTTCCTTGATAAAGTTGGATAAATCCTTTAATCGTTGTAAGTGGGTTTCTAACCTCATGTGCAACTGCTGCAGAGAGTTGACCAATTACGGCTAATTTTTCTGCTCGATTTAATAAGTTTTCAGTTTCCTTCTTACCACTTATATCCCTTGAAATTGAAATGATCCCGATAATACTACCCTTGTTATCACGAAGGGGAGAATAGGTGACACTAACGCTAATTTCACGTCTGTCTTTTTTAATTCTACGCGTTTCTAACCCAATCACTTGATTTCCATGCTTTATCTCCTGAATAATGTGATTCATTTCATCCTTAAGATCTTCAGGCAGTGTCGGGAATTGAACTCCTATCATTTCATCACCCCACCCGTAAATGTCCTTTGCTGCAGGGCTAACTCTATTAACTTTTCCATCAAATGTGAGAACAGCGATACAATCTCCACTATTCTCAAAAATAGATTCTAATAATTCTTTTGTCTGTCTTTGTTCTTCTATTACCCTCTTTAATACTGTAATATCCTCTGCAATTCCAAACACTCCTATAATATCTCCTTGGACTATAATCGGAACATTAATTACTTGAAGATAAATTAATTGTCCATTTTTATGATAGACCACAGTTTCATATTTTTGTGGAGTACCATTTAGAGCATCAAGATAATGTTTTCTTGTATGTTCTAAATACTCAGGAACTACTAAGGGATTAAATGACTCCATAGAAAGTATTTCTTGCTCACTATAACCCATCGTATCTAAAAAGCTTTTATTATAGCTTAAAATTTTCCCTTTTAAGTCAATGGAAAAGATCATATTTGGATTGTATTCAAATAACGATCTGTATTTTTGTTCACTTTCCTCTAAGAGAAGTTCTATTTTCTTTCTATCAGTCATATCACGACCTAAAAATACTTCTCCTTGTAAGGAATTATTTTCATCATAATAGGGAGATTTGATAAAGTCATAATTTAGAGTATTTCCTTCTATGAGAGGGATACCAACTTCAAGTCTATCCATATTTTCTTGTCCCAATGTTTTTGTATCCGTTTGTTTAGATAATTTTTCTAGCAAGGGAGAACCATTAAAAACTAAATCAGTAATTCTGCCTTCAGAATCCCTTTTGCTATAATTAGAAAAAACTCCTAGTGCCTTTTTATTTAACTCTATCCAATGTTCTTGTTCGTTTTTGAAGATAACAACGTCAGGAATATTATCAATAAGCGCATGAAATCGTTTCTCATTTTCAAATATGACTTTTTGTTCCACTCTGTTTCTTTCAAGGGAAGAAGCAACTAGTTCTGCTAAATATTGAATCATTTCTAATTCAATAGTAGTAGGTTTTGTGGGCTGAGGATGATATATTGCAAAAGCTCCAACCACGTCATTTTCGATTGTAACAGGAACTGACCAACAGGATTGAAGACCTAATGGCTGAACTAATTGAAGATATCCTTCCCATAAAGGGTCATTGAATAAATCAGATGATATAATTATTTCATTTTGATACATTGCTGTACCACAGGAACCAACTTTTGGTCCAATTTTTATACCTTTAAGAGAATTTGTGAAGTTCAACGGCAGATTAGGAGCAATGACTGATTCGATAGTATGATTGTCATGCCCTAAAAGGACAAAAGTACAAAAAGTTTTCATTAGTAAATGTTCGTCAATTTGTAAGGAAATTTCTTCTAATATTTTTGAAATAGGTTCTCTTGTAACAATCATTTTCAAAATTGATTTATTTATTTCGAGTAAAGATTGCGTATATTTTTGATCAGTTATATTTTCAAGATGTAAAACGATTATCGGTTGACCTTTACTACTATATTTTTTTGCAGTTCCTTTTAACCACATTATTTTCGCATTTTGATATCCTCTAACTTCAAATGGTTGGTGAGATTCAGAGTGGATAGTTTCTAAGAGTAAATTTTTGAATCCTTTAATGTCTTGTGGATAAATATAATCAAAAATAGAGGTTTTAATTTCTTCTTCAGTTGATTTCAACATGGTTTGCATCAAATTATTTGAGTTTAATATATTCCCGTTACTATCAATAGTCAACATCGGAAAAGGTGAAAATTCATTTATTACTTTTGAATCAACTTCAAGTTCGCTATTATTCATAAAAACCCTCCAGTATTTCAGAATATTAAAGGAACAGATATTAATTAATAATCTATTGGTTTGTATATGTAAGGGAGCAACTTGCACTACTTATTAAATGAATGTATCGATATCTGATTATCTATATTATATAATTATTTTATAAACAATATTCGACATAACGATACAAAATCCTCTTAAAAGCTACTAGAAAAAATACAAGTTAGTGAATAATTATTTAATCTATAGTAATCTACTACTATCTTACAAGAATTCCTGAATAGATCTTATCTAATAGGCTACCCTGAAAATAAGGGGATCTTCGTTCCAGAACACTCGCTTTCCGTGGGGCCGGCGGTGAGCCCCTCGGCGATAGCGCATTCAGGTCTCACCTGTCCCGCTAGTCCCACAGGACTTTGAATAGGCTTCCATGAGTTCTCACCGCACGAAGGAAATGCGGGAGTATTTTCGAGGAGTCTCGCGTTCTTCCACTTCGATCACTGCTAAAGAAATATATTGCT
>JBFILZ010000117.1:0-8598 GCA_041611945.1 Bacillus sp. (in: firmicutes) | reverse complement strand
GATGCATTAGCAAAGTGTGAAATCCAAGTTAAAATGGTAAGTACTTCTGAAATAAAAGTATCAACTGTTATATCAGAGGATCAGATGAGTAAGGCCGTGGAAACTTTACATGCTGCTTTTAACTTAAGTGAACTAGTTTAGTATTTTTTATTGTTTAGTCATTTAAATAGTGTTGTTGATTCAGTTATTTCCGAATACTAAAAAAACAACATAAATAATGTCTGTATTCAAATGATTTATCAAACAGTTACAAAAAACAAAAGAGGCTGGGAAAAAAGGTTTTCATCCATAGAAAAATCCGAACTTTTTTGAAATTCTGACTTGAATTTCATAGTAGTTCGGATTTTTTTAAGATATTGTAATAGTATGCTTTTTACGGAGTAACCGTTTTTGTTGATTTCCGCTGCAGTACTCGCTTTCCGCGGGGTGGGTGGTGAGTCAACTAGAAAGGGCCATCGAAGTCTCCAATGGTCCGCTAGAATCTCCCACCTTCACTTCAATCAACTTTGATTAAAAAAACTTCATTGAGCTTTGACAGAGCCTTTCATTCAATAATCAACGGGATCTTTTTTATCCCATTTGACAGTAATATATACGACATTATTTCGTTTTTTTTGATCTTCATATGCTTCAGTGACTAAATGCTGAAGCTGCTCATACTGTTGTGCTAAAAATCCTGCTTCTAACTGGTAACTTGTTCCTTTCCTGGATTTGTTTCTAGCTGTAATAAACTCACCTCTTATTTGAAATTCAACACTAGTTTGTTTAATTTCAACAATAGATAATTCTCCCCAACCAGCAATATTAAAAAATTCTATAATTTCTTCTTCTGTTTGAAGTGGAAATCTTCTAGCTAGATTTTTTCCAGACCAATATAATATTGAGGGTAATTCTTGGCCAAGTAAATCAGGCACTAAAATTTCTCTAATAAGTTCGTAAGCCAATCCTGTTGTATGTAAATTCTCAAAATGAGAAAGCTGTTCTACTAATGTTGGTTGTTTCTTCATGTTTATCCCTCTTTCATCCCATTAAAGTAAAAAATTATCTGTTTCAACATTTAATTAAAATCATCCATAATGACTATTATATTACACTAATAAGAGCAATACTCAATAATTTTAGTGGGGAATACATCTTTATTCAATAAACTATTTGAGAGAAGAGATATCTGTATGTGTAATAAAATAAAGATTTAATTGTTTGTGAATTCTTGACGACCTTTGTCACTAGGAGTAAAATGAACATGTCGCATTTTTTGATAAAAAATGCAAAGGTTTTCATGTCTAATTATTACACTAAAATTCAATTTGTACTTTTAACAATCAAGGGGGGGTAAAACATGGCTGGAAATCGTGAATTCATTAATAGAAGATTGCATTCATTACTTGGTGTGATTCCTGTCGGAGTCTTTTTAATTCAGCATTTAGTCGTGAACCAATTTGCAACAAGAGGTGCAGAAGCATTTAATCGTGCTGCTCAATTTATGGAGCACTTGCCATTTAGGTACGTTTTAGAAGTACTTATTATTTTTCTACCATTACTTTATCATGCAGTTTATGGTCTTTACATTGCGTTTACCGCGAAAAACAATGTCGGTAAATATGGCTTCTTTAGAAACTGGATGTTTGTTTTACAAAGAATTACAGGGGTTATAACATTAATTTTTGTTTCATGGCATGTGTGGGAAACTAGAGTAGCCGCTGCATTTGGACAAGAAGTGAACTATGATATGATGGCAGCCATTTTAAGTAACCCTTCAATGCTAGTTTTTTACATCGTTGGGGTTGTTTCAACTGTATTCCATTTTGCTAACGGATTATGGTCGTTCTTTGTAAGTTGGGGAGTTACTGTAACACCTCGTTCTCAGCTTATTTCAACATATGTTACGCTTGGACTTTTCGTAGTCCTTTCATACATCGGGGTACAGACAATTTTTGCCTTTATTGATCCATCACTGGCTAATATTTAAAATGAAACTAGTAGGCTTAATGCGAGATTATGATACTACAATATTATCTTTTTAGATTTTGAGTTAAGAGCTCGTCATAAAAGGATTCTAATAAAAGGAAGTGAGTCAAAATGAGTAAAGGGAAAGTGATAGTAGTTGGTGGCGGGCTAGCAGGACTTATGGCAACAATTAAGGCTGCTGAAGCTGGGGTATCAGTAGATTTATTTTCACTTGTACCTGTTAAACGGTCTCATTCAGTATGTGCACAAGGTGGGATTAACGGGGCGGTTAATACAAAGGGTGAAGGTGATTCACCATGGGAACATTTTGACGATACCGTTTATGGTGGAGACTTTTTAGCTAATCAACCCCCTGTAAAAGCAATGACTGAAGCTGCACCAGGAATTATCCACTTAATGGACCGAATGGGTGTAATGTTTAATCGAACACCTGAAGGTTTGCTGGATTTCCGTCGTTTCGGTGGTACACAACATAGTCGAACTGCATTTGCAGGAGCGACTACTGGACAACAGTTACTTTATGCATTAGATGAGCAAGTTCGTAGATTTGAAGTAGCAGGATTGGTTCAAAAGTATGAGGGATGGGAATTTTTAGGATCTGTACTTGATGATGAAGGTGTTTGCCGTGGTATTGTTGGTCAAAATCTGACATCAATGGAGATTCAGTCATTCCCTGCAGATTCTGTTATTTTAGCTACTGGTGGACCTGGAATTATTTTTGGTAAATCGACGAATTCTGTAATTAATACAGGATCTGCGGCAGCTATTTCTTATAAGCAAGGGGTTCATTATGCAAACGGTGAATTTATTCAAATTCACCCTACAGCAATTCCTGGAGACGATAAGCTTCGTTTAATGAGTGAATCTGCTCGTGGAGAAGGTGGACGTGTTTGGACATACAAAGATGGAAAACCTTGGTACTTCCTTGAAGAGAAATACCCTGCCTACGGTAACCTGGTACCTCGTGATATCGCAACTCGTGAAATCTTTGATGTTTGTGTAGAACAAAAGCTAGGTATCAATGGGGAAAATATGGTTTATCTAGATTTATCTCATAAAGATCCTAAAGAGTTGGATATAAAACTTGGCGGTATAATTGAAATTTATGAGAAGTTTATGGGTGATGATCCACGTAAACTTCCAATGAAAATTTTCCCTGCTGTACACTATTCAATGGGTGGACTATGGGTAGATTATAATCAAATGACTAATATTCCTGGATTGTTTGCTGCCGGTGAGTGTGATTACTCCATGCATGGCGCAAATCGCTTAGGTGCGAATTCTTTACTATCTGCCATTTATGGTGGTATGGTTGCTGGACCGAAAGCAGTAGAATATATGAAGGGTCTAAAGAAGTCTACTGATGATATTAGTTCATCTCTATTTGATCGTCATGTAAAAGAAGAACAAGCTCGAATTCAGAATATACATTCCCTAAACGGAAAAGAGAATGCCTATGTCATTCATAAAGAGTTAGGTGAATGGATGACTGATAACGTAACCGTTGTTCGTTCAAATGAAAAATTATTAAAAACTGACGAAAAAATTCAAGAACTTCAAGAACGTTTCCAAAATATTAATATCAATGATACGGCAAAATGGAGTAATCAAGGCGCAACTTTTACCCGTCAATTAGAAAACATGCTTCATTTAGCTCGGGTAATCACTATTGGTGCTTATAACAGAAATGAAAGTCGTGGTGCACATTATAAGCCAGAATTCCCAGAGAGAAATGATGAAGAATTCTTAAAAACAACAATGGCTAAATATAATGAAGGTAGTGCACCTGAATTCCATTACGAGGAAGTTGACACTTCTTTAATCCAGCCACGTAAACGTGACTATTCTAAGAAAAAAGAGGGGGAGAACTAAAATGAGCGAAAATAAAAAGGTTCGTTTTATTGTTACTAGACAAGACAGTCCAGAAACTGCCCCTTATGATCAAGAATTTGAATTAGATTATCGTCCCAACATGAACGTTATTTCAGCCTTAATGGAGATACGTAGAAATCCAGTTGACGTAAAAGGAAATGAAACAGCTCCAATCACTTGGGATATGAACTGTTTAGAAGAAGTTTGTGGTGCTTGTTCAATGGTGATTAACGGTAAACCAAGACAATCTTGTACGGCGTTAGTAGACCAACTCACGCAACCAATTAGACTTCAACCAATGAAAACATTTCCAGTTGTTCGAGATCTTCAAGTAGATAGAAGTAGAATGTTCGACTCCTTAAAAAAGGTCAAGGCTTGGATTCCAATTGATGGAACTTATGATTTAGGTCCTGGTCCAAGAATGCCAGAAAAGAAGCGTCAATGGGCATATGAATTATCTAAGTGTATGACTTGTGGTGTTTGTTTAGAGGCATGTCCAAATGTTAATAGCAATTCTAACTTTATCGGGCCAGCTCCTCTTTCTCAGGTTCGTTTATTCAACGCTCATCCAACTGGTGAGATGAATAAATCTGAACGCTTAGAGACACTAATGGGGGATGGTGGACTTGCTAACTGTGGTAATTCACAAAACTGTGTCCAATCCTGTCCAAAGGGAATTCCTTTAACAACCTCGATTGCTGCACTAAACCGTGATACGACAGTACAAATGTTCAGAAACTTCTTCGGAAGTGACCAAGTATAATATAATCATTTAAATAGCCTCTTCTTGAAGAGGCTATTTTTTAATTTGAATAGCAAACTGGTTAATAGGTGTGGTCACGGCTTTATTTTCAGGGTAGCCTATTTTTAAGTACTAGATTTCATTTTAATAAACTAACTTATGTACCTAATGTAGGAGGACAGAAAAATGATTAGAGCAGCATATATAAATCAGAGTGAGACTTGGATAGAAGACTTTACGTTTTCTATCACGATTAAAGTAAGATTCTTTGAAACTGATATGTTTGGACATGTAAATAACTCAATGATTTTCACCTATTTTGAAGAAGCGAGAATTGAATTTTTTAAGTCATTAGGAATCATGCAGAATTGGATGAGTTCAGATAATTCTCTTATTCCAGTTGTAGCTGATCTCCAATGTGATTTTATTGCACAAACCTTTTTTGATGAAAACCTTGAGGTCTTTGTCAAAATCAACAAAATTGGGCGTACATCCATTGATTTACATTACCTATGTAAAAAAACGGACGGCACATTAGCCTATGTAGGTAGAGGAACCGTTGTACAAATTAATAAGGAAAGTGGTAAGGCTACTGAGTGGGATAACCATTGGAGAATTATACTTGAGTCGTCCATAGTGACAAATTAACCCACCCATTCTAGAACGAAAAAATAGTACAAAAATAATTTAATCAATCCAATAAACTAAGTAACCGCAATACTCCTTCTCACATACTATATGGTGACTAAATGTATACTCAATCGAACATACAGCTCGCACCTTAGCAAGGAGGGTCACAACAATTGAAGGAGAAAGACTTTCAACCAAAGCCATTGCTCACCAAAAGAGAAAGAGAAGTCTTCGAATTGTTAGTCCAAGATAAAACAACAAAGGATATAGCAGGAGAGTTGTTTATTAGTGAAAAGACGGTTCGGAATCATATTTCAAATGCTATGCAAAAGCTTGGAGTTAAGGGGCGTTCCCAAGCAGTTGTAGAGCTCCTACGTATGGGAGAACTAGAGCTTTAAAAAGAAGCCGGCTAATTAGAAAGCCGGCTTTTTCTTTACTATTTCTATACATATATACAAATTCAGCGTAAAAATGAGCTTTTCCTTGAATTTCCGTTAAAAAAAGTAGAAAATGAATACTAGAATTAATTTAATCAGGTCCATTTTGTGTGATTTGTAGTTTTTATTAGGGGGTAAGAGTGATGACTCAAAAACAAGTAAGGATAGAGAACAAAGTTGCGGATACCGAAAAATCGTTAAGATATATATCAGCTATCATAAAGCAAAAAGGTAGAGAAATCTTAAATCAATATACAATTACACCTCCACAATTTGTTGCTCTGCAATGGCTTCATGAAAATGGAGATATGACAATAGGTGAATTATCAAATAAGATGTATCTGGCTTGTAGTACAACAACAGATTTGATAGACCGTATGGAAAAACACGAATTAGTTGTCAGAGTAAAGGATGAATATGATCGACGAGTAGTACGAATTCATTTATTAGGTGAAGGAGCAAGAATCATTGAAGAAGTTATCGAGAAACGTCAAGATTATTTAGCAGAAGTGTTATCTTCTTTTTCAAATGAAGAAATTGTTTTACTAGAAATGATTTTAGGTAAACTGCATTTAGAAATGAAAGAGTGAGGCGATACCTTGAACAGACCTATTGGTGTTATTGACTCAGGGGTTGGAGGACTTACGGTAGCTAAAGAAATCATGCGTCAGTTACCAAAGGAACAAATTGTCTATTTAGGTGATACGGCGAGGTGTCCATATGGACCAAGGCCATATGAAGAGGTTCGGAAGTTTACTTGGGAGATGACTAATTTTCTACTTCAGTATGATATTAAAATGCTAGTCATTGCATGTAATACCGCAACTGCGGTTGTCTTAGAAGAAATACAGCAGTCTTTGGAAATTCCAGTCATTGGAGTTATTCATCCAGGAGCTCGTTCTGCAGTTAAAGTAACTAAAAACAAACAAATTGGTGTAATAGGAACAGTGGGTACTATAACAAGTCATGCATATGACCTTGCTTTACATTCAATTAGTAGTAAGTTGTATGTAAAAGGCCTTGCTTGTCCTAGTTTTGTTCCGATAGTTGAATCAGGTGAATATGATTCAGAGGAAGCCCTCCAAATTGTAGGACAAGAACTTCTACCAATGATAGATGAGAATATTGATACTTTAATTCTAGGGTGCACTCATTATCCATTATTATCGCAACTTATTCAAAAGGTAATAGGGGGACATGTTCAGCTTATTTCTTCAGGAGCAGAGACGGCTAGAGAAGTGAGCACGATTTTATATCACAGTCGCTTAGTCAATAGAAGTGGTCAGTGTAAGGAACATCTATTCTTAACAACTGGATCCAAGGAAGCTTTTCAGAAAGTTGCAAACAAAATTTTCCAACAAGAAATTGAACAAATACAAGTGATTCAGTTAACATGATGTCTTTGGATGTCATGTATTTTTTTGTTTTCACAATTGAAATTCTAAACAACAATATATGTCATTAATACTTTTAGATACAGTGAAATGAAGAGATATCTTTAACCTACACTTCTCAAATTGATAAAAGAGAATCAAGTAACAATATGAGTGAATATAAATGACGAGGTTTTAGTCATTTTCACTTAGACAAAAAAAATAATGACAAGGGGTATAAATCTTGTTGATGGCTCGTATATATAGAAGTACAAACTACCTTTGGAGGGATATATATATGCGTGAGTTAACAAAAATGAAGATTGCTACTACGGCTATTGTCTCCACAGTGCTGTTATCAGGTTGTGGATTATTTGGTGGAGAAAAAGTCATGAAGGAAATGGATCCTCCTCAAAACGTAACTTATACCGAGGATGGGACAGTTAGTTCTGATCCTTCAATGGAACATCAAGGTGATGAAGCCACTGAAACAATTACGAGAGAACTGTATTTAATTGATTCCAATGGATTTGTGGTACCAGAATCTTTTGAACTTCCAAAAAATCAAGGTGCTGCCCAAACGGTTTTAGAATACTTAGTGGACGGAGGTCCAATTAGTAATTTATTGCCTGATGGTTTTAGAGCGGTCTTACCTGCAGGAACTAACATGTCAGCGAATCTTCTAGAGGATGGAACTCTTGTAGTAAATTTCACCCCTGAATTTGCTGAGTACAAAGCAGAAGATGAAGCGAAAATATTACAATCAATCACTTGGACACTAACGCAATTTGATTCAGTGAAGAATGTTAAAATTCAAATTAATGGTCATGAACAAAATGAAATGCCTGTTAATAAAACTCCAATTCAAGGAAGTCTAACACGGGATGATGGAATAAATGTGGACAATTCAGGTGTGGTCGATTTATTGAACAGTGAATTAGTAACGTTATACTTCATAGCACAACAAGATGATCATACGTATTATGTTCCCGTTACACGTAGAATTAGTGGGAAAAGTGAAGACAAACTAATGGCAACTGTAAATGAGCTAATTAATGGTCCTTCAGTAATCTCTGGACTACAAACTGAGTTTAACACAAAAGCTGAACTGTTATCTAAGCCCGTATATAAAAATGGTGTTGTTACACTTAATTTTAATGAAGCGATTTTTGGAAACCTTGAACAAACTTCTATTTCAACGCATGTTCTTAATTCTTTAGTTCTTTCTTTAACAGAACAACCAGGAGTTGAGAGTGTTTCCATTCAAGTTGGTGGCAAAGAACTTTCTGAGCCAGTTACCCGACCTCAGACTGTCAATGAAGGGAAATTTTAACTAGGTTATGGTTGGCTAATAAAGCTAAAATAAATTATACTGAAGGTAGAGGTAGGCGAAGATTGCTACCTCTTTTTATTTTTATTTTGACTCTGTTAAACTTTGTTGTTGATTTCAGCTGCAGGATGCTCGCTTTCCGCGGGGCGGGCGGTGAGCCATCTCGGCACTTGCGCCTTCGGTGTCTCACCTGTCCCGCTGCTCCCGCAGGAGTCTCGCACCTTCCACTTCAATCAACTTCGTTTG
>JBFILZ010000116.1:0-8801 GCA_041611945.1 Bacillus sp. (in: firmicutes) | reverse complement strand
TTCGTGCGGTGAGAACTCATGGAAGCATATTCAAAGTCCTGCGGGAGCAGCGGGACAGGTGAGACACCGAAGGCGCAAGTGCCGAGTTGGCTCACCGCCCGCCCCACGGAAAGCGAGTGTTCTGGAACGAAGATCCCCTTATTTTCAGGGTAGACATTGTTAAAGAAAAAATTGAGATTTTATTACTTTATCGTTTCGAATTGTTTAGGGCTAGCTAACACCAACATAAAAAATGATCTATTAGTCTTCACTAATAGATCATTACTTTACCTATTTATTCTTATTATCCTCTAAGGACAGCGCCTGTCTTTTCTTCCACAGCTGCTAGTACTTTCCCATGAGCAGTAGTAACGTCTTCATCAGTTAGTGTGCGTTCTGGGTCGAAGTATCTTAATGAGAAAGCAATTGATTTTTTACCTACTTCCATTTTTTCGCCTTCATATAAATCGAAAACTCGAACATCCTTTAACAGCTTACTACCCGCAGCAATGATAACCTTTTCGATGTCACCAGCCGTTATTTCCTTTTTAACTACTAAGGCAATATCACGAACGATAGATGGGTATCTCGGAACCGGTGAGTAGTTAACTTTTTCTTCGAGTAGCATTGAGAGTTTCTCTAATGACAGTTCAAAAACATACGTTTCTTGAAGATCCAATTCCTTTTGAGTTGCAGGGTGGATTTGACCAACAAATCCTACATATTCACCTTTGACATAAATATGAGCCGTTCTACCAGGGTGTAGGTCGTTTCTTTCTTCAGCTTTATACTCAATAAATTCAACACCAATTGTATCAAATAGACCATCAATGATTCCTTTTACAACATAAAAATCAACTGGCTTCTTTTCTCCTTGCCATAAATGAGTGTGCCAAAGTCCTGTTAAAGCTCCAGCTATCTTTTCTACCTCATTTGGAAGCTCGCCTTTTGATCTTGGAATGAACACTGATCCGATTTCATAAAATCCAAGCTGATCCACTTGTCGATGGGAATTGTATTTAATCACATCCGTTAAATGAGAAATTAATCCTAAGCGTAAAACACTACGATCTTCGCTCATTGGCATCAATAGTTCTACAGGCTCAAGCCTTTCTTCCGCGTTTAGGAAACGATGAATCTTATCCTTACTTGTTAAAGAGTAAGTTGTCGCTTGATATAGCCCAGTTCCCTCTAGATAGCGGCGGATTAGTCTTCTAAGCTGTTGACGTTCTGTTAAACGACCAGGTGTTTGTTCTCCTGATGGCAAGGTTATAGGCAGACGGTCATATCCATATAGTCTTGCTACCTCTTCGATAATGTCCTCTTCAATTGTAATGTCATTACGACGTGACGGAATTGATATCTTAAAGGCATGATTATCTTCTTCAAACTTAAATTGAAGGCGGCGTAGAATATCTGCTACAACTTCAACGGTAATTTCAGTTCCAATCACTTTGTTGATACGTTCTAAAGTAATATTTACAACTGCAAGGTCTAAACTTAATTCGTTTACTTCGACTATTCCTTCCAACACAGTACCACCAGCATACATAGCCATTAACTGCGCAGCACGTTCTGCTGCTTCATGTGTACGTTTTGGATCGATACCTTTTTCAAAACGAGTACTAGCTTCACTTCGTAAGTTATGATCTTTAGATGCTTTACGAACGGTTCCACTAGCAAAATAAGCCGACTCAATTAATACCGTGTTTGTTCCTGAGTGAACCTCAGAAGTTGCACCACCCATTACACCAGCTATAGCTAATGGTTCTAAACCATTTGAAATGACCAAATGCTCTTCCTGTAATGTTCTTTCCACATCATCAAGAGTAACTATTTTTTCACCTGAATGAGCTCTTCTAACTACAATCTCTTTTGATCCTATACGATCATAATCAAACGCATGAAGGGGTTGACCGTATTCTAGTAAAATATAGTTTGTGATATCAACAATGTTACTAATAGGACGAATTCCAGCTGCCATTAAACGACTCTGCATCCAGTAAGGTGATGGCCCCACTACTACATCCTTAACTACTTTAGCAACATATAGAGGGTTATCTTCTAAAGCTGAAACGCTAATCTTGATAAAATCGGATGCTTTTTCCTTATCTTCAGTCTTTTCAATTGTCGGAAACTTTACTTGACGATCCAAAATCGCAGCTACTTCATAGGCAACACCTAACATACTTAAGCAATCGGAACGATTTGGAGTTAAGCTAAGCTCTAATATTTCATCATCCAAATTTAATTGTACTAAAGCGTCTTTTCCTACTTCGACATCACTCGGGAATACATATATACCTTCTGAAAACTCTTTTGGGACAAGTTTTCCTTCAATACCAAGTTCTTGAAGGGAACAGATCATACCATTCGACTCTTCCCCACGAAGCTTCGCACGTTTAATTTTGAAATCCCCTGGTAATACAGCCCCAACTGTTGCAACTGCTACTTTTTGTCCCTGCGCCACATTCGTTGCCCCACAAATAATTTGAACAGGCTCACCGCTTCCAATATCAACTAGGCATTTATTGAGTTTATCTGCATTAGGATGCTGTTCACACTCTATTACATGACCTATTACAACGCCGCTTACACCCTTATTTAGTACTTCAACACCTTCAACTTCAATACCGCTTCTCGTAATAAGTTCTGCTAATTCCTCGGCTGTAACACCTGCTAAATCTACGTATTCACTTAGCCATTTATATGAAACAAACATTGTGTTCCCTCCCCTTTACGCTCGTTTAAACTGATCGATGAAACGTCGATCGTTTATATAGAAATTCCGAATGTCTTCAATACCGTATTTAAGCATCGCAATACGTTCAGGTCCCATACCAAAGGCAAAACCTGTGTATTTCTTCGAATCGAATCCTGCCATCTCCAACACATTTGGGTGAACCATTCCAGCTCCTAATATTTCAATCCAGCCAGTTCCTTTACATACATTACAGCCTTCACCACGGCAAATTTTACAAGATATATCCATTTCAACTGATGGCTCTGTAAATGGGAAGAAGCTAGGACGCAAGCGAATTTCACGATCACTACCAAACATTTTTTGAGCAAAAATTGTTAAAGTTCCTTTTAAATCTGTCATGCGTATATTTTCATCTACTACTAAACCTTCTATTTGAGTAAATTGATGCGAATGCGTAGCGTCATCATTGTCACGACGATACACTTTTCCAGGACAAATGATTTTCACAGGACCTTTCCCACCATGTTTTTCCATCGTTCTAACTTGAATAGGAGAAGTTTGAGTGCGCAGTAAAGTATCCTCCGAGATATAGAAAGAATCCTGCATGTCTCTAGCTGGGTGACCTTTTGGCAAATTAAGCGCTTCGAAATTATAGTAGTCACTTTCGACCTCTGGACCTTCAGCAATACTGTATCCCATACCGATAAATAAATCCTCGATTTCCTCGACAATTGCTGTTAAGGGATGATGATTTCCCATTCTAATAGGTCTACCTGGAAGGGTGATATCAATCTTTTGCGAAGCTAACTTTTTTTCAATTTCAGCTTTTTCTAATTGAGCTAGTTTCGCATCAATCGCACCCGTTATTGCTTCACGAACCTTATTGGCAATTTCACCAATGACTGGGCGTTCTTCAGCTGATAGCTTGCCCATTCCTTTTAATACTTCAGTTATAGGACCCTTTTTCCCTAAAAAACTTACTCGAATATCGTTTAACGATTTGAGTTCAATTGTTTCTTGGATTTGCTGTAGCGCTTCCTCTTGTAGCTCTTTTAAACGTTCTTGCATGAGTGAATCCTCCTTTTTTTCTCCAAAATAAAAAGCCCATTTCCCTTGGAAAGGGACGAGGACTTGATTTCGCGGTACCACCCTAATTACTAAAACGAATTTCGTCTTAGTCACTTCATTGTCATAACGGTTCTTCACCGGAGCATCTTTACGGATATTTTATCCGGTCCAAATGTCAACTCAAGAGGTGAATTCACTTGTATTATCCATTAAAGTGCTTTCAATCAAGGCACTTTATCCCTGTATGGCTTATCTCAAGCTACTAGTCTCTATCAAAGTTTTTAACACATCTTATGTATTTTTTATACTATATGATACTACCTTAAAGTCTTGACAAACACAAGTCGATTTAAACTATTTAATTGATTAATCACCTGAAATAATGGACTAATTATTCTTCAAGAGCTTTCTTTGATTTTTTATTACAAATCCAAAAGGGCATATACAATAACGTGAATAAAAGCACTGCAACCGCTTCTAAAGTAAATATGTAATAAGGATACGGTCCGAGAAAATCTAATAAACTAGCATTAGATGGTTTTCTTGCTAGGAACATGTAATTTCCACCTGTCCATTTATTAACCCAATATACAAAGAAGGCAATTATATTTAGTGCAATAAATGCTTTTCCAACTGATCGAAACGTTGGATGAAATTTCTCAATCCAGACCATATATAAACATGAAAGCATAATAGCAATATGAGCGATAAAAAAATGAAAATAGCGGTAATGTGGAAAATCAAAAAATAATTCTGGGGTGAATAAAGCCTGAGAAGCTCCAGCAAGTCCTAAAAAATAAGTGATTTCAAATACACGATAATTATTCATAATTAGCATAATAATACTAAATATCAAGGATATAGAACAGAGTTGAAGAGGTAGTGTATCAAGAAAATTCCAACTACCTGTGTGGGAATACCAAATTTGCAATGAAATTTCACTGGCAATTAATAGCCCAATAAGTGTGTTACGTATGACAAATTTTTGTGGTGCTTGCTGAAGAATATTTCGAAACAAATATAATAAGGCCACTAAAGAAATAAACAAAAGAATCATACTTATATGCGAGAATGAATAGGCGACAAACGGTTCTACTGCTTTTGATTCAAACAGACTTGACATCAAATTCCCACCCTTCATTTTTTTCACCGCATATTGAATTTATCCTCTTAAATAATGGCTACCCTGAAAATAAGGGGATCTTCGTTCCAGAACACTCGCTTTCCGTGGGGCGGGCGGTGAGCCCCTCGGCACTTGCGCCTTCGGTGTCTCACCTGTACCGCTGCTCCCGCAGGACTTTGAATATGCTTCCATGATTTCTCACCGCACGAAGGAAATGCGGGAGTATTTTCGAGGAGTCTCGCACCTTCCACTTCAATCAACTTCTTTTGAATATCAACATTGAGCTTTATCAGTGCCTAAATAATAAAGCAAAATACCTGCAGCTACTGTTACATTTAGAGATTCCGCACTTCCATAAATAGGAATATATAAATTTTGATTTGTCTTATGTAACAATTCGGTTTGTACACCCCTACCTTCATTCCCAACAATGAGAGAGAATGGCTGATTCGGTCTAACATTTAAGTAGGGATCAGCATTCGCTAAGGATGTTCCATAAACTGTATGTCCTTTTTGTTTCAGTTGTGGAACCCATTCATTTAAATCCCCTTTTATAATAGGAATATGGAAGATTGAACCTTGTGATGCCCTAATTACCTTACTATTAAATACATCTACGGTACCCTCGCCTACAATAACTCTACTTATACCTGCGCTATCTGCCGTTCGAATTAAAGTCCCTAGGTTTCCTGGATCTTGGACAGCATCAATAAGTAAAAAGTTACCACCCTCTGAATCTTCGAGATTATTCTGTGGTTTTTTACAGATAGCTGCAATACCTTGAGGCGTCTCTGTTTCTCCAATCTCGATCAATACTTCCGTTGAAACAATAAAAACTTGCAGATGATCAAGGTTCCATTGCGATGGTATTTGAAAAGCTTCTGTCACTAAGATTTCTTCAATATAATGTTTATTTTTAAGAGCTTCTTCAACAAGATGTGGGCCTTCAATCATAAATTTTCCGGTAGTATCTCGTTCTTTTTTTGTTTGTAGTTTTTTCCATTGTTTCACTTGAGGATTTTTTTTTGATTCTATACGTTTCATATTCTCAGTTCCTTTGCTTCATTGTATGTTTATTTATTATATCTTAATACAAATACATAATTAAAGCTTTCTTGTAGAATGCTAATTATGTTGTTAGATAATATTTCCATAGGAGTGTAAAAAAATGAATTTAAATCTACGTAATGCAATTGTCGATAATGTACAAGGTAATTCTCAGCAAGAATTGGAAGAAACAATCTTAGACGCCATTCAAAGCGGAGAAGAAAAAATGCTACCCGGTCTAGGAGTATTGTTTGAAATGATCTGGCAGAACTCAAATGTAGATGACAAGCAAGAAATGCTTACTACATTAGAGCAAGCATTAAAAAAATAATGGAGGATAGCCTTGTCGGCTATCTTTTTCTATTGAAATTGAGCAAGAATAAAAAAACAGCATAACAAAAATGTTATACTGTTTTTTTTTTGATGTATTTTAGTTAAATGTAATTTCTTTTACCTTATCCGCATCTAATTTCTTGATTACTTCTGTAATTAGTTTTACTGCATTCTCATAGTCATCACGATGAAGCATAGCAGCATGAGAGTGAATATAGCGTGTTGCAATCGTGATAGATAGAGCAGGCACTCCATTCGCTGTCATATGAATCGCACCTGAGTCTGTCCCACCGCCAGCAATCGCATCAAACTGATAGGGTATTCCAATTTGATCTGCTGTATCCGTCACAAAATCACGAAGTCCTTTATGGGATACCATCGATGCATCATACAATATGATTTGCGGACCTTTTCCCATTTTACTAGATGCTTCTTTCTCAGAAATTCCAGGTGTATCACCAGCAATTCCTACATCTACACCAAAGCCTATATCTGGCTGAATCAATTGTGCTGAAGTTTTTGCACCACGTAATCCTACTTCTTCTTGCACAGTTCCAACCCCGTATACAATATTCGGATGATCTTCACCTTTTAAGTTTTTTAATACATCAATTGCAATTGCACAACCAATACGATTATCCCATGCTTTTGCTAACAGCATTTTTTCATTCTTCATCACTGTAAACTCAAAATATGGAACTACTTGATCTCCTGGTCTAACCCCAAATTCCATGGCTTCTTCACGGCTTGAAGCACCAATATCGATAAACATATCTTTAATTTCAACTGGTTTTTTTCGAGCTTCTAGTGGAAGAATATGTGGTGGTTTTGACCCAATTATCCCTGTCACATCACCTGAACGCGTCACAATAGTTACACGTTGGGCAAGCATTACCTGTGACCACCAACCTCCTACTGTTTGAAAACGTAAAAAGCCTTTATCATCAATTTGTGTAATCATAAATCCAACTTCGTCTAAATGACCCGCAACCATAATTTTAGGTCCATTGGGATTTCCAACTTTTTTAGCAATTAAGCTTCCAAGTCCATCAGTTATCACTTCATCCGCAAAAGGCTCTATGTATTTCTTCATCACATCACGAGGTTCTCTTTCATTTCCCGGGATACCTTTAGCATCTGTTAATTCTTTTAGCATAGTTAATGTTTCATCTAACTTATTAACCAATGTAATAACCACCTTTATTTGTATGTATATAACTCCTATTATATCGGATTACGAAAAAAATGTAAAAATTATCAGAAATTAATATCCAGTATCCTGCCGATTGTGATTAATAGTATTTTTATCTAAGTAGGCCCTTTCTATTTCTTCAAAACTAAAGTGAAGAAAATGTCCAAGTGCAAAATAGTTAGATACAAGCTGTTGATACTTACTCAATGAAGGAGTTTCAGCAAAATCTTGAACATTAGAATATATCGTAATAAAGTAGGAAACAAGATTTCCATCTAAGACAGGGCTACCAATGTGTAAAGACTCATTATGTACATTCATTTCGATTCCTAACGATAATATGAAATGAAGTCCGTCAACGTATTCCTCTAATATTACTTCATTTGTAGAAGAAGGTTTCTTGCTCCAAAATTTAAAACAACGCGTTTCATTTGCTAATTCTCCTAGCTCTACTAATAAAGCTAGAATTTTACGTTCAAAAAGTGATTCTTCGGTTAGATTATGGTCTGTTTTAATCCTTTGGTCGAGTTTTTCCTGCATTGTAAATAAGTGTGTTAATTCCAAGTAAAACACCTCCAAATCCTATTATAACAAATTTTCTTGAAACCTAACTAGAATTGAAACGTATAAACAAATGACTCTGTTAAACGTTGTTTTGATTTCAGGTACTAGATGCTCGTTTTCCGCGGGGCCGGCAGTGAACAAATTAAATAGAAATATGCACTTAGGAGGTCCATGAGATGATGATTATTTTATTATTTCGTTTGTTCATATTATTCGCTATTATTTTTCTCGTTTACGTTTCAATTAAATACATCATAAATCCAAAACGAAAATTGGAGCTTGCTTTGGAACAAAAGGTCTTTTATATTCATGACGATAAGGAAAATGTTCATAGAAATTTTTTACTCACTTATAAAGGCGCACTATTCGAAGGAGAAAAGTACTTAGGAACTACTGAAAGTTCATTTGAGGTTGTTACCATAAATGTTTCAGTTAAGCGAGAAGCAAGCTTGCAAGGATTTTCAAAAGATGATTTCTATTTTATTGAACGAGAAATTCTCATCCTATATCCACAATCCAATGTCCATTGGAAAAGTCCGATAAAAGAATTAATTAAAAACTCGGATTAAACACAGAAAAAGAATTAGTTATCATTTTTCTGTACCAATTACGTATGAAAGTTTAAACTCTCCTTAGTATCGAATCTTTAATTCTAATTTTGACTCTGACTTATTGATTCGGTACTACGGGCGTTCTTTTTAAAACTCAACTCAACTCAACTTAACTTAACTTAACTTAACTTACGGTGGTTTTTTCTATTGTGAGTATAATAGGCGCAATAATTAGAGCCC
>JBFILZ010000115.1:0-8899 GCA_041611945.1 Bacillus sp. (in: firmicutes) | reverse complement strand
TCCCACAGGACTTTGAATAGGCTTCAATGAGTTCTCACCGCACGAAGGAAATGCGGGAGTATTTTCGAGGAGTCTCGCGTTCTTCCACTTCGATCACTGCTAAAGAAATATATTGCTTATTTTCATACCTCATGGTGCAAAATTGTTTTACATGAAGGTCTCTGTTAAATGTTGCTTACTGAAGCTACAGCAGGTGAGTACCCTATAACTTGCTTCTTACGGGGGTCTTCTATGGCCAACTGCTTCCTCAGGACACATTGAATATGTCCTCCAAGGAATTCACCTTACGAAGGAAATTCGTTTGAATTTTCTAGTAGACACTTCAATATCCAGAGAGTTTCAACAGAGTCTAAAATTTAAAAGTTAATCTAACAGATTTAACTATCTTTTGCTGTTAACTCCCAAAAAACCCACAGATTTTAATAGCCTTCTAGCTTCTCCATTCAAATTCACTTTAACAGAAGTCATCTCCCCTGTTTTTTTCTCTTATTGATAAATCACTACGGAACAGTTTTAAATTCAACAAAAGACTAAATCATTAATCAAATAAAACTCAGAGCATATTATACTCTGAGTTTCAATGTCTACTTTGTTCTATATTATTTTCGGAATACTATTTCCTATGTTCTGTTCCGTAAAGAAAAGATAAATTCCTATACGAATTAGATCGCAATTCCCAGTGGATTAAACTGTAAATCTTTCCGCTTCAATAATAGCTGCTGCAATTTCACGTTTTTTGGCGATAACGTTAATTGGAGTGTGTCTAGTGAATTTTCTTAAAGCAGAAATCATCATTTTTAATGCATCACCTTGTTCGGTTGCAATTAATGTTTCCTTGGCATGTGCTTCGATTTCATTAAATGCTTCTTGGCAGAATACTTGAGTGTATAGAATCTTCTGCTTGTTTTTCTCAAGTCCTGTTTTGTTAATCGCCTTTTCGGTGCGAAGCAAAGCTGATTCCATGGAATATACATGACTGATAATATCCGCTAGATTCACAAGGATTTCTTGCTCTTTTTCAAGCTTAGCACCGAATTTTTGAGCCGCTAAACCAGATAATAATAACCCGATTTTTTTTGCATTTTTCACAAGATACTTTTCTTGCTCTAATACTCCATCACCCACTTCTTCTGGCATTAGCATCATCAACTCTTCTTGAAGCGCCATTGCTTTTTGAAATAGTGGTAACTCACCCTTCATTGCTTTACGAACAAAAGTACCTGGTACTAGTAAACGGTTTATTTCGTTTGTCCCTTCGAAAATACGATTAATACGTGAGTCACGGTAAGCTCTTTCCACTTCATATTCCTGCATAAATCCATAACCACCGTGTATTTGGACACCTTCGTCAACTATATAATCTAGTGTTTCAGATCCAAACACCTTGTTTAGTGAGCATTCAATCGCATATTCTGCTATTGATGCAGCTACCGCACGTCCATCTTTTATTTCTTCTTCAGTTAAACGGCTCATGCGGTCTTCAAATAGACCTACAGTACGATAAACAGAACTTTCCATCGCGTAAAGCTTTGTAGACATATTCGCAAGTTTTTCTTGGATGAGAGAGAAGCTTGATATATTTGTCTTAAACTGCTGACGTTGATTTGCATATTTCACGCCTACTTCAAGAATGCGCTTTGAACCACCAACTGTACCTACTGCCAATTTATAGCGTCCAATATTTAATATATTGAAAGCGATGATGTGACCCTTGCCAAGTTCACCTAGAAGATTTTCCTTTGGTACAACTGCATCTTCCAATATTAATGTACGAGTAGATGACCCTTTAATACCCATCTTCTTTTCTTCAGGTCCTGTAGATACTCCTTCGTATTCTTTTTCAACGATAAATGCTGAGAAGTGCTCTCCATCAACCTTTGCATATACTACAAAAACGTCAGCAAATCCTGAATTTGTAATCCATTGCTTTTCACCATTAAGTATATAGTGAGTACCTTCTGCATTTAATTTTGCTGTCGCTCTTGCACCTAGTGCATCTGAACCTGAGCCTGGCTCTGTTAAAGCATAAGCTGCAATTCTTTCACCTGTTGCTAAGTCAGGTAGATATTGTTGCTTTTGAGTTTCATTACCGAATAAAACGATTGGAAGGGAACCTATTCCAACGTGCGCACCGTAAGAGAGAGAAAAGCTTCCTGCACGTGCAAATTTTTCAGTAATTACAGCAGAACTGATTTTATCTAAACCAAGTCCACCATATTCTTCAGGAACATCTGCCCCTAAGAGTCCTAATTCACCAGCTTGCTTTAATAGTTTAACTGACTTATCAAACTCATGGTTTTCAATCGCTTCTAATTGTGGTAAAACATCATTCACAACAAAGTCTTCAGTCATCTTAGCAATCATTTTATGTTCTTCTGTAAAGTCCTCAGGGGTAAATACACGTTCTGCTTCAATATCTTCGATTAAAAAGCTACCACCTTTAATAGCCTCTTCAGTTGCCTTTGTCATTTAAAAAACCTCCTCGAATTGGTTTTGTTGTATTTGTATTTCTAATGTCTTTATTACATGTATTTACAAATTAATTTTTTACAATAGTTCGAACACACCAGCAGCTCCCATACCGCCACCAATACACATAGTCACAACACCGAATTGTACGTTACGACGTCTCATTTCATGAATTAATGAAAGTGTTAACTTTGCTCCTGTGCATCCCAATGGATGCCCAAGTGCAATTGCACCACCATTAACATTTATAATATCTTCATTCAATCCTAACTGACGAATAACTGCAATCGACTGAGAAGCAAATGCCTCATTTAATTCAAATAGTCCTATATCTGAAAGTTCTAGACCTGCAATTTTTAAAGCTCTTGGGATTGCTTCAATAGGTCCAATTCCCATAATTTCAGGGGGGACTCCAGCAACTGCGAATGAGTGAAATTTCGCTAAAGGCTTTTGACCTTCAGAGAGTGCTTTCTCTTTATCCATCAGTAGAACAGCAGCTGCACCATCACTCATTTGAGAAGAGTTCCCTGCTGTAACAGTACCTCTTACATTAAAGGCTGGCCTTAGTTTCGAAAGTGTTTCTAACGACGTTTCTAGCCTTACTCCTTCATCTTGAGTAAATAATGTCTTTTTCTCCTGTAGCTTATGTTTTGCATCTAACTGACGTAGTGTTACTTCAACTGGAACTATCTCATCAACAAATTTCCCTGCTGAAATAGCTACTCCTGCCCGCTGGTGACTGCGCACTGCAAATTCATCTTGATCTGCTCTTGAAATACCATATTTTACAGCAACAGCTTCAGCCGTATGCCCCATTCCCATGTAATATTCTGGAGCGCTTTCAACAAGCTTTATATTTGGTCGAACATTATGACCGACCATTGGTACGATACTCATAGACTCTGCCCCACCAGCTAGTATCGTATTCGAGTGTCCTAGCATAATGCGTTCAGCACCATATGCGATACTTTGTAATCCAGATGAACAATAACGGTTGATAGTAATACCAGGAACATTACTTGGAAGTCCTGCTAATCCACCTATATTCCTTGCCATATTCAGACCTTGCTCTGCTTCTGGCATTGCACATCCAATGATTAAATCATCTATGTTTCCTTCATAATTATTTGCACGCTTTAATGTTTCCTTTACGACAAGTGCTCCAAGATCGTCTGGACGAACATTTGCAAGTGAACCTCGCTTTGCTTTTCCAACCGGAGTTCTTGCCCCTGCAACGATAACTGCTTCTCTCAAAATATTCCCTCCGTTTCTTAAAAGCTATCACAACTCTGTCAGCATTCAAATCTTAAATGCTCTTTCTCCATAATAGCTCGGATACTTTTAGTTGTAGAAATTAACCTCCGCATTAATCGCTAACGCTAGGTACTTTAGCTTTTTAGGACTGTGTCCATCTATTAATCTATTAATTACGTAATGGCTTACCCTTTATTAACATATGTTGCATCCGTTGCTGTGATTTCGGTTCTCCTACAAGGCTTAAGAACGCTTCTCTTTCTAGGTCTAGTAGGTACTGTTCATCAACTTCTGTTCCATAAGCAACTCTTCCCCCAGCAAGAACGAATCCAAGCTTTTGAGCAATCTTCAAATCATGTTCTGAAATAAAACCAGAGTTTAGCATTGCTTCAGCACCAAGTAGAAGTGTTGCATAGCCTGTTTCACCAGACACAGGAACCTTGTTCCTTTTCGGAGCCATATACCCTTTATTAGCAAGTGCTAGTACCGCACGTTTTGCATCATGCAATAAATGATCTCCATTTATACTTATTCCGTCATTCTTAGATAAGAAGTTGTTTCCTCTCGCCTCTGCTGCAGAGGTTGCTACTTTTGCCATGGCAATCGTTTCAAACACATGGTTTGTTATTTTACCAAGGTCTTTTTCGACGCCATTTGGTAACCCTTGAAGATGACGAATATATAGCTCTTTGTTACCACCACCACCAGGAATTAAACCAACACCAACTTCGACTAACCCCATATATGTTTCCATCGAGGCTTGGATATGTGAGGAAGGTAAGCAGATTTCTGCTCCTCCACCTAGTGTCATTCCAAATGGTGCTGTAACAATTGGCTTAGGACTATACTTAATGTTCATCATTGCTTGTTGGAATTGGCGCACAACCATTTCTATTTCATAATAATTATCATCTTGTGCTTCCATTAAAATCATCGCAAGGTTTGCTCCAACACAGAAGTTTTTACCTTGGTTACCGATGACAAGTCCTTCATAATTACGATCTACTTCTTCTATTGCAAAGTTAATCATTTGGATGATATCAAAACCAATTGCATTACTTTGTGAATGGAACTCTAATCCAGCAACACCATCACCTAAATCTATTAAACTTGCTCCACTATTTTTCTTGATCACACCATTTTTTTCTTTTAATCCTTTTAAATGAATAACTTTAGGATTGGATTCTTTTTCTTTATAGGCTTCATTATTGTAAAACATTTGCTGACCGTCTTCTTTTTTATAAAAAGATGTTTGACCAGATTCAAGCATTTCCAAGACCCAGGCTGGTACTTGTTTCCCTTCAGAGGTCATCTTCTTAACTGAGTTTTCAAGGCCAATTGCATCCCAAAGCTCAAAAGGTCCTTGATCCCAGCCGAAGCCCCATTTCATCGCTTCATCAATCGCAATAATATCATCTGCAATTACACCCTTAAGCTCAGCAGAGTAAAGGAGTGCTGGACTAATGATATTCCACAAAAGCTGACCAGCACGATCTTCAGAATAGACAAGGCCTTTAAGCTTATCACTACCTTTGGCTTGCTTCGCCATTTCAATTGAGGCAGTTTGTAATTTCTTTCTAGGTTCATATTCAAGAGTTTCAGGGTTAAGTTCAAGAATTTCTTTTCCTTGCTTAAGAAAGAAACCTTGACCAGTCTTACTTCCCAACCAACCCTTTTCTAGCATGGTCTTCATAAAGGCAGGAACTTCAAACACTTTTTTTTCTTCACCTTCAACTAGGTCATATACATTGTTTGCAACGTGTGCAAATGTATCTAAGCCAACAACGTCAAGAGTTCGGAAGGTTGCGCTTTTAGGTCTTCCAATTAATGGACCTGTCACAGAATCTACTTCACCTACGCTATATCCACCATTAAGCATTTCACGAACAGTTACCAGTAAACCATAAGTTCCTATTCTGTTAGCGATGAAGTTTGGCGTATCTTTCGCTTCAACTACACCTTTTCCTAACACATTCTCACCAAAGGTCTTCATGAATGAAAATACCTCAGGGTCTGTATCTTTTGTAGGAATTAGCTCAAGTAACTTTAAATAGCGTGGCGGGTTAAAAAAGTGTGTTCCTAGAAAGTGTTTACGGAAATCCTCGGAACGCCCCTCAGCCATTGCTTCAATTGATATTCCAGATGTATTCGAACTAACAATTGAACCAGGCTTTCTAACTTTATCTATACTTGAAAAAACTTGTTTTTTTACACTTAAATTTTCAACAACTACTTCAATAATCCAATCTACGTCACTTAGACGGTCCAGATCATCTTCTAGATTTCCCGCTTCAATTAGAGAGAGATTATCTTTCAACGCTAAGGGTGCTGGCTTTTGCTTTAACAGCTTTTGAATAGCTGTTTGGCTTAGACGGTTTCTCACAATCTTATCTTCTATTGTAAGCCCTTTCTTTTTTTCTTCTTCAGTTACATCTTTAGGTACGATATCCAATAATAATGAAGGAATCCCAATGTTAGCTAAGTGTGCAGCAATGCCTGAACCCATTACTCCAGATCCTAGTACAGCTACTTTTCTTATGTTTCGACTCAAGCTCACTCTCCCCTTTCAACTGTTGAATGAATGCTCATTCATTTTTTTCTCAAAAAAATATATAGTTCTTCTACATCAACTATAATCTATTTTGGGAATTTTCGCAATAAATAAACGACATGTAATTGATCGAAAGATTATTTTCAAGAAATAAATTATTTAGTAAGATTTCAAACATCATTTCCCGGAATTTGGAAAACATAACAATGGAGGTGATACAATGGCAAGATTAAAGAAAGATCCTTCATCAAGAGGTGTCAGTGCAGCAAGTGTAAAAGGAAATGCCGGCCCAACGGTTGAACATCCGGAAGGACAAGGAAAAACCCAAAGTAACAACCAGCAATACAAAAAACAAAATATGTAGCAAGATTCCTACAAATACACTTTAAAGCGGTGGGGGACTGTCCCCCACCGCTTTAAATCGATAAAATCTACAAACTAAGTGTTACCAGTCGACTTTGCTTGCTGTTATTTTGTTAGGTGAGACAGCGTATAGATGGTCATTGATGGAAAGAATTCTTATGATGTGATTTTCCCAGCTTTCGTACATAATATTTTGCTTTTCATGTGTGATCTTATCTTCAAGTTGGAAACCTTGTTCAAGATCGATACTATACGCTAGAGCCCCTTGAAATTGGAAGAGCTGTTCATACTCAGTTCCAGGCTTGTTTTTGTAGATCGTTATTGGAAAGGCAAATATATTCTTTTCCTTATTAAATAGTAACGCCTTATGGTCATAGTTTAGCGGTGAATAAGTTCCAGTTCCGCCAATAATCTCATTAAACTTTTCCTTTGGATTGAGTGGATCTGTTACATCGAACATAGATATTTTGACTCCATCAGTGATAACACGAGGTTCCTTTGCACCAGAATCTGTCACAAGTTTTGTATTTTGTCCAAATCCTATTAGATGGTTTTCATCATAAGGATGTAGATAATTACTAAAGCCTGGGATTTTCAACTGACCAAGGACAGTCGGTTTGGTAGGTTCACTCACATCAATTACGAAAAGAGGGTCCACTTGCTTGAATGTGACGACATAAGCTTTTTCACCCATAAATCTTACAGAATAAATTCTTTCACCTCTAGCTAAATCTTCAACACTACCTACCTGCTTCATCTCTTGATTAAGAACAAATAAATGATTTTTAGATGGGGCTTGATCATTCCAGGAATCCCCCTCTGTTGTCGCGATACGGAAATATCCATTATATTCATCCATCGAAAATTGATTTAATATCCTGCCTCTTACCATTCCTGAAGCTTGGAAATCTACCTCTAAATTGTTTACCGAGAACTTGTAAATCTCAGTATCTACTGAAAATGTGTGAAAGTTCGTAGATTTTTTTTCATCATTTTGATTTTCTGAATATCTCGCTACAGCCAAATACAAGCTCTCTTTTGTCATGTAGACATCATTTCCACTACCTAGATACGTTGATATTGTCACTTCTTTTTCAGGTTGCTCGATATTAAATGTTGTCATGATGGAATAATTCGCTTCATTCGTTCCAGGAATAACTCTGATATCTTTGTAATCTACAAAAAGAAGCTCGTTAGACACAGAGGAATCTTTATATCTAGGTCGCAAATCTACATTTTTATTATTTTCCAATATCCAAAAATCAGGATAATGAGTGTTCAGCAAATAAATAGTAGAATCAATTTTCCTCGATGTTACATATCCACCTTCGACTTCTACTGACTTAACTTCCCTAGGATTTTCTCGATCTGTTATATCATAAAGTAAAATTTTCGTTTGTTGATACGAAGGCATAATCATTCTTGCATCACTTTTGGATATTTTAGAATCTTTTTCAGAATTCGCTTCAATTACATGATGAGAATTTCCGATTATGACAAGCTTATCACCATCTACATATATCTGAAATGGATTAAAGTTATTAAAAGAAACCGTTGATATTGTTGATATTTTATCTGCTGGAACGGCTTTCGTTATGATTAACTTTTGATCAATAACTTGATAAATGTAGGTCCCGTCTGTCTTAACTATATCCGCTTCATCAACACCCTGTACTTGCACATTGGTGTCTGTAAATCCATTACTAGATGATTTATCTTCGGCTGAAGTAGTTTCCATCATAACTCCAGACTCATCAGTACGATTATTTATTCCGCCGATACCAAATAAGCGATGATCCTTCATTCTATCCTTTTCTCTTTTTATTGCTCCTAAGAAAAAGGCTTGTAATTCCTTTTCCGAACTAACAAAAGTAAGTTCCCCTTTATTTGCCATAGTCGTTAATGCGGACTGACCTTCCTGTTCCAAAAACTGAAGTGTAAAAACGGTTCCAAGTAGAAGTACACCAATGAGTAAACCAATATATTTCTTCATGTTACGGCCTCCTTTTTATACATAGACGACGTTAATAGTGAAAGGTTACATAGAATACATAGGTTGAAGATGAAAATGAGCATTTCTCAAAAATAATTCTACATCACCTTTTTTAAGGGAGCTGGTTTAAATATGTACAGAGCATAATGTAGCAGAAATAACATTTCACTTTCAAATAAGTACATACAAATTATCCAAATCAAAAAAACCGCCGAAACAACAAGGCGGTCCTTCATTTTCTATCTTTTACTTCCTCAGCATCCCTTTTA
>JBFILZ010000114.1:0-8920 GCA_041611945.1 Bacillus sp. (in: firmicutes) | reverse complement strand
AACCCCGCTCCTGAAATATACTTCGCTTTCCGCGGGAAGCTGGTGAGCCTCCTCGCGCTTCGCACTGCGGGGTCTCACCGTTGCTTTGTATCCCACAGGAGTCTACGTATATTTCATCCGCTAAGTTAACGATTTGTTCGGAAATTCATTTAAACACTTTAGTTATGTCCCAGCCTCATCTCATTATTTACTGGTATTATGCTTTAGCACCTTGAAATTGCATGGAAATTTTAATTTGGTCACCGATTAAAACGCCACCTGTTTCTAAGGCTGCATTGTAAGTTAAGCCGTAGTTACTGCGGTTGATTTTCCCCTCTGCACTAAATCCAACCTTTTCATTACCCCAAGGATCCTTACCTTGACCTTCAAATAGTACCTTAAAAGTTTCAGGACGTGTTATTCCGTGCAATGTTAGATCACCAGTTACATCATATTCATTATCATCAGTCTTTTTAATAGAAGATGCGACAAAAGTCATGTTAGGGTTGTTCTCGACATCAAAGAAATCAGCTGAAAGCAAATGATTATCACGATCTCGGTTACGGGTGTCAATGCTAGCTAATTCTACATTAAATGCGATGCTTGCTGTTGTTAAATCTTCTGGATTTGCTGTAATTTCTGAACTGAAGTTGTTAAATGTTCCTTTAACAGATGCGATCATCATGTGTCTTACCGAAAAATCAATGCTACTGTGTGCTGAATCTACTGTCCATTTTGTTAATGTCATATTATATTTACCTCACTTTAAAGTATTTTTAATTAATATATCTCAATTTAAAGATATATGAATATGAGATAACTATAATCCATCATAAACTAAACGTCAACTAATGTTTTGAGATTTATATTAATTTAGGTTATATTCATAAACAACAAAGAAAAGTCAAAAGCATATAAAATGTTGAAAGATAAGGCTGATTGAAAAGAGGAAAAAATGAACCTACTATACTCCCAACCATATTTAAACATTGAACGAAGAATAGAGGCTTGCCGGCAATTTCAAGTGGAAAGTGTTGAGTATATACACTTGTATGAAGATAAAATCACAACGCCATCCCATTCATTTTCGCTTGAAAAAGTTCTAGATGTTTCCTATAAACCTTTCTCAGCAAAATTCGGATTATTATATTTGCATACAAATCAAGGTGTATTCTCCTTCTTAACTGAAACATTTCCCAATGTATTCATTGAGCTGTATCAGATTACGAAGAAATAAAGATTAAGGAATCTCATTCAAGAGATTCTTTTTATTTTTCACATTTTTTCTATAAATGAAAAATAAGAATAGAAAGTAGAAGATGTCTGATGTTAAGGAGTTCAAAATGGGAAGAAACATAAAAAAAATAATTTCAAACATGACTATAGATGAGAAAGCTAGCCTTTGCTCTGGGTTGGATTTTTGGCATACAAAGGGAATTGAACGATTGGGAATTCCATCTATTATGGTAACCGATGGTCCGCATGGGTTGAGAAAACAACAGGATATATCAGGAAATACTGGTTTTTTTGATAGTAATCCAGCGACATGTTTTCCGTCTGCTGTTGGATTAGCAAGTAGTTGGAACCGGGAATTAGTAGAGAAAGTAGGCAGTGCTTTAGGTGTGGAATGTCAAACGGAAAATATCTCTATCCTTTTAGGTCCAGGAGCGAATATTAAAAGATCGCCATTATGTGGAAGGAATTTTGAATATTTCTCTGAGGATCCCTATTTATCTTCTGAAATGGCGACTCATCATATAAAGGGAGTACAAAAACAAGGAGTCGGAACCGCTCTAAAACATTATGCTGTTAATAATCAAGAGCATAGAAGAATGTCTGTCGATGTTCGTGTAGATGAACGAGCGTTAAGGGAGATTTATCTTGCAAGTTTTGAGGGCGCAGTTAAGCATGCTAAGCCATGGACGGTCATGTGCTCCTACAATCAGGTGAATGGTGAGTATGCTTCAGAAAACGAGTTTTTATTAACAGATGTTTTGAGGAATGAATGGAAGTTTTCAGGACTGGTCATGTCAGATTGGGGAGCTGTTAATGATCGCATCAAAGGGTTAAAAGCAGGTTTAGATTTAGAAATGCCTTCTAGTAATGGAGACAGAGACAGATTGATTTCAAAGGCGGTACTGAA
The DNA here is from genome assembly GCA_041611945.1 of Bacillus sp. (in: firmicutes). Classification (GTDB taxonomy): domain Bacteria; phylum Bacillota; class Bacilli; order Bacillales; family SA4; genus Bacillus_BS. The sequence continues at coordinate 6,798 of JBFILZ010000114.1, read as the reverse complement.
TGGATCCCTATCAGAAGAAGTATTAAATAAGACGGTAAAGAGATTGTTGAAAACTATTTTTAAAGCGGTGGATAATCAAAAAGAAAATGCTAGCTTTATAATAGCAGATCACCACCAACTTGCTAGAGAAATAGCTAGAGAAAGTATGGTCCTATTAAAAAACGAAGACGGCATTCTCCCTTTAAAGAAGGAAGGGACAATTGCCATCATTGGAGAACTTGCCTTTAAACCGCGGTACCAAGGAGGTGGTAGCTCTCATATTAATCCTACAAGATTGGATATACCATTAGAGGAGATAGTAAAGTATGTTGGCGATCAAGCCAATGTTCTAATGTCAAAAGGATATCTACTTGAAAAGGATACAACAGACGAAACATTACTCCTTGAAGCAAAAGATATTGCGGGACGTTCAGATGTTACAGTGTTATTTGTGGGGCTCCCAGACCGATATGAGTCAGAGGGATACGATCGCAATCATTTGAATATCACTGATAATCAATTGAGACTCATTGAGGAAGTAGCAGAAGTTCAAAGTAGAATTGTTGTGGTGTTAAGCAATGGCGCACCAATTGAAATGCCATGGATTCATAAGGTAAAAGCGATATTTGAGGGTTATTTGGGTGGTCAGGCAGCGGGAGGAGCGATTGTCGATCTATTATTTGGTGAGGAAAATCCAAGTGGAAAACTTGCTGAAACCTTTCCTCTTACATTATCTGATAACCCTTCATACCTAAATTTCCCGGGAGAAGCGGATCATGTAGAGTATAGAGAAGGAATATTTGTGGGATATCGCTATTATGATACGAAAAAGATTGAGCCTTTGTTTCCATTTGGTTTTGGTCTTAGTTATACAAATTTTGAATATGCGAACTTAAATATAGAAAGGAAAGAGATTACGGATAAGGAGACAGTTTCAGTAAGTGTCGATGTGAAAAATACAGGTGGTATTTCTGGAAAGGAAGTTGTCCAGCTTTATATAAGAGACACAAGAAGCAGTGTTATAAGGCCAGACAAAGAGTTAAAAGGGTTTGTGAAGGTGGATTTACGTCCTGGTGAAAAAAAGAGAGTCGTATTCTTGCTAGATAAGCGAGCATTTGCTTACTATAATACGAAGATTAAAGACTGGCATGTAGAAACTGGAGAGTTTGAAATTTTGATTGGAAAGTCATCAAAAGAAATCATGATAAAAGATAGTATTCATGTAACTTCAACAATCACAATAAGAAATCTAATAGATAGAAATACAACTGTAGGTGATTTGCTAGTGGACCCTACTCTTGGACCTGTGGCAAAGGAATTAATGGATCGAGTAAACGAAAATAATCCACTAGCTAGAGCAGCACGAGAAAATAATCAAGGTTCAGATATGATGGATGCAATGATGAAATATATGCCGCTGAGAGCTTTGGTAAGCTTTAGTCAAGGTGCATTTACCGAAGAGTTTCTTGAAGATGTTATTGACTTACTTAATAGTGAAATTGAGAAAAAACTTGATAGAAAATCATAAGCGTAATCCGTAATTAATTCTTTACACATTTACTACTATTAAAATGTATTTTTCCCTCTTACTAGCAAATGATAAAAGAAAAAATTGCTATGGAGGGAAAAGATGAAAAAACTAGTATCTATTATTATCATGGCCGTTCTATTTTTAGGTTTTATTAACTCACCTATTCAGGCTCAGTCAACACCTGGCCAAAGTAAACAACAGATTGAACTTACAGAAAAGCAAGTGATAGAAGTAAAGAAGCTTTATCAAAAGCTGTTTGAAACAAAAAAAGAGCTTATTAATAAATACATAGAATACGGTGTCCTTTCAAAAGAGGAAGGGGATTTGATTCTTACTAAAATGGAAGAGCATTTTAAAAAAATGAATGTAAAAGGATATATTCCTAATTGGGAACGGCATCACCACAAGCATTAGAACAGTAAGAATGAGGAGGAAATAGTAGTTAACAGTTCAGGAAACTAATTTCAAAGCAAAAGGATAAGCCATAACTAAAAAGGTTTAAGGGAAAACAATGTCTACCCTGTAGTTTACAAAGAAATTTAACAAATCAATTTTCAAACTAATTAGCTTTAGAAAAACACCATTAGTTAAACGGAAATGTAAATATGAGCATCTAATGGTGTTTTTCGATATTTAATAATTGGCTTTGTTAAAGTTCCATGTTGATTTTTAAAACGAAATAGACTCTATTCTAGATGCTTGCACCATTTCCCTTGTAACAGGTAATATAAATCAAAAGGGAGTGTATACATTGGAAGAAAAGTTAGCAGCACAAATTGATGGACTAGTAGAAAAATATACGGAGTTACTTTTAGGAGAATCCAACACTGAGTTGAAACAAAAGGTAGTAATGTATGCCTTATACACTCAAATTGCTAAATCAATGCCATCACTTGCAAAACATTGGAATGAAACTTATCCGGATGCAAAAGAAGGTATGAAACAACTGATTGGAGAAATTAAGGAACTAAATGAAGCCAATCGTGAGAAAAAACATTAAAATGTAAGAAGTGTATATTCAATGTACACTTTTTTTCCGTTTTATGGATTACAATTTCCCATAGGTTTTTGTTATGATAGAAAAAGAATCGACGAATAAAAGGTGATGAATAATGGAATACAAAGTGTTGCTTTATTATAAATATGTGTTGATTGATAATCCTGAATCCTTTATGGAAGAGCATCGTGCTGTATGTGAAGAGATTGGTGTCAAGGGACGAATCCACATAGCGTTTGAAGGAATAAATGGGACTGTATCTGGAACTCCGGAGCAAACTGAACAGTATATGACGACATTGCGACTAGATCCTCGTTTCTCTGATGTTCAATTTAAAATAGAAGAGTCTGATGAACATGCTTTTAAGAAACTTAAGGTCAAGGTTAAGCCTGAAATTGTAAACCTAAAGCTAGAAGATGACGTTAATCCGAATGATCTGACAGGAAATCATCTTTCCCCAAAAGAATTTTTGGAAGCAATGCAGGATGAGGATGTAATTATTCTGGATGCAAGAAACACGTATGAATATGATTTAGGTCATTTTAGGAATGCGATACGACCAGATATTGAAACGTTTAGAGAGCTCCCAGACTGGGTAAGAGAAAACCTCAGTCAGTTCAAAGAAAAGAAAATTTTAACGTATTGCACTGGTGGGATCCGTTGTGAGAAATTCTCTGGATATCTAGTTAAAGAAGGTTTTCAGAATGTTTCACAGCTTGAAGGTGGAATTATTTCCTATGGGTATGATCCAGAGGTCGAAGGTAGGTTATGGGACGGGAAACTATATGTGTTTGATGAAAGAATCTCCGTGCCAGTTAATCGAACAGATGACGCTACAGTCGTAGGGAAATGCTATTATTGCGAGCAACCAGAAGAACGATATGTAAAGTGTGGCAATCCTGACTGTAACAAACATTTATTGTTATGCGAGGATTGTGAGCATGAGCATCATCGTTCATGTAGTGGGGAATGTCAAAAACACCCTGCCAATAGATATGTGAAAGAGCATTTAACGGAACAGAATTAAACATAAAAAAAGCGTCCAAGTGAATGGGACGCTTTTTTAATCAGTTAAATATTTGGTTGTCTACCTATAAAACCGAATTGTTCACTTGAATACTCTTTACTAGAAGTGTTTTCCTGTTTTTTATCATCGGTTTTTCTTTTTCTAAGAACAGACTTAGAGTTTATATACTCTTTAATTGAATCAGTAATCATATTAATAGACAAAACGGTTAGTCCGAAAAACAATAAAGGTGAGAAAATCTCCCAAGGAGTTATCATTAACCCTCTAAAGCTTTTACCAATTTCTCCAGCCCACTCATTGGATAAAGAGAAGGCTTGCGTTTCTTCATCAAAGACCTCCACATTAATATAGCCACCAAGAAAAATAGCTAGAAATCCAAGATGAACGAGAAGAATTAGTACCTCAACTGTTCGTTGTGAAGATTGCAACAAAAGTCGTGGAAGCATATATGGAATTACGTGCTTCTTATACAACTGTAAGCCCCGAGTCCCGAGTGTTTTAGATGCTAGGATGTATTCTTCCTTTAGTACCTTTTGGACGTCTTTTGTAAATAGAATAACTAATTGAGGGATACCAATAATTATTAAGAAGATGACTTGCACAATAAAGAGTTTGAAAAAGTTATCGGCAGCTGTATTTGGATTAATGTAATACTGTAGTGGACGTAAAAGTAAAAAAGCAATGATTGAAGCAGGAATGTATAAGCTTGACTCCACAATCCCCTCTAACCCAGTTCGCATGAACTTAGGTAACCGTGAGTAAAAAATTGACAAGATGAAGGCTAACAATACCTGTGACATGGCAATTAATACAGCAGTAATAATTGTGTATTTTGCACCTTCAATCACTTTTGCTAAAATTGGTACTCCTGCTCGGTCTGTTCCAAGTGGGGGATACTCTTCAGGACTAAACGGAGACGAGGCCACGACTTTTCCATCCTCATCAAAGAATGAATCATTGGACCAGACTTTGTCACCATATAAAGGCTCGAATAAAAAGCTTGCTACTAGCAAAGTAAACAAAAAGAAAATGGAGAGGATAAACTTTGGTTTTTTTAAGAAAAACAGCATCAAGAAACATCCCTACTTTCGCCAATGAATGTTAAAACATAGCGCTCAGTTGCTGAGAATAATAGAAAGAAAGGAGTGAAGAGTAGAGTTGCTGTAATCACGAACTCGGCACCTTTTGCATGAAGTAGATACTGTAATGCACCATTCATATTAAAAATAACCTCAATTAGAAACAGATTGGAAAGCATAAACGAATAAATAATTTTGGAACGATAAAACAAGCTATATAATATATTTCTAAAAGTGTGTACCACTAAAATTCTTATAGATGAAAGTCCTTTAACCTTAGCTAAATCTGTATATAGTTTTGCTTGTTCTTCTTCTATTAAAAAAAGAATGGTTTTGAGTAAGAGAAAGGTCGGTATGATAGATAGACAAATAATGGGTAAGAGATAGATGTTCTCAATATAGACGGCAACGTGAGCTAAGAGAACATTTGTCTTCTTATAATAAAAAATAACGAGTACTTGTAGACTGACAATAATAAAAGCGTCTGGTAAGGCTTCCATTAAGGAAGAAAAAGAGATTAATAATTTCTTAGCCCTTTTTGGCACAAAATGAATGATGATCATAAATAAATGTGCTGTTAAAATGGCAATAATAAGTGATATTGAAAATATCGTCATCGTATAAAAGTAACGATCCCAAAGCATTGGAAATAACGGATATGATTTATCCCTCCCTTGAAAGGTCCATTGTTCAGGATGGAAGAGAGTAACTGTATTCTGGTAGATGGTTTCGAAAAAAGGGAATAAGAAAAAACCTATTTGATCTGGTTGAAAAAATAGACTTGGAATTCCACTTATTAATAGAATGCCAAAAATTGATAGAAAAAAGTGAAGAAAAAACCTCAATTCAAACTCACTCCTAAGATGATAATAAAAACCACATTATTATTAACTGATTTCATCTTATCGAAGGGTTTTTCCATATGTCAATTCATTTAAACAAGTTTACGTTTCGCAGGAATGGGAAGATATAAATAAGGGAAAATTCAAATCGTCATATTTAGTGTGTTTTATGACAAAAAAACAAAATAATTTCATATCCAATATAAATGAAAGATGATAGAATAATTATGGCTTAAATACTTATAGATTATATGAATCGAATTTGCATGTCCATATAGGCATGTATGCGGTTTCAGGAGGATTTTAAATGGAACAATTAATGCGCAATATCTTTTTATTTTTATCCAAGAATAAATTCTTCACGAAGTTAGCAAAAAACTACGGTCTTCGTTTCGGTGCAGCGAGGTTTGTTGCTGGGGAAACGATTGAATTAGCCGTTCAAGTGATAAAAGAACTAAATAAAAAAGACTTAGCCGTCACAATAGATTATTTAGGAGAATTTGTTGATAACGAAGCAGAAGCGAATGAAATGGCGGATAATACAATTGAAGCTGTTAAAGCGATCGGCCGGGAAAAGATAAATTCACAGTTATCACTTAAAATGACTTCAATGGGTCTAGACATTTCCGATGATGTCGTTCTAAGAAATATGCGTAGAATCTTAGAAGCTGCGAAGGAAAATGGAGTTTTTGTTACAATCGATATGGAAGATTACGCTCGATGTGAAAAAACGATAGAAATATTTAAGCAATTAAGAACTGACTACGATAATATCGGAACTGTTCTGCAAGCGTACCTCTATCGTGTGGCTGATGATGTAGAGGATTTAAATCAATTCAAACCCAATCTAAGACTTGTAAAAGGTGCCTACAAAGAGTCTCCAGACGTTGCATATCCAGTTAAAAAAGACGTGGATGATAACTTCAAGAAAATAATTAGAATGCACTTAGAAAATGGAAACTATACAGCTGTAGCAACTCATGATGATCAGATGATTGAGTATACTAAAAAACTTGTTAAAGAATTAAATATCCCAAATAGTCAATTCGAGTTCCAAATGCTTTATGGTATTAGACCAGATAGACAGCAAGAACTAGTAAAAGAAGGATATACAATGAGGGTATATGTACCATATGGAACAGATTGGTACGGTTACTTTATGAGAAGACTAGCAGAAAGACCTGCAAATGTAGCATTTGTTTTAAAAGGGATGCTGAGGAAGTAAAAGATAGAAAATGAAGGACCGCCTTGTTGTTTCGGCGGTTTTTTTGATTTGGATAATTTGTATGTACTTATTTGAAAGTGAAATGTTATTTCTGCTACATTATGCTCTGTACATATTT
>JBFILZ010000113.1:0-9070 GCA_041611945.1 Bacillus sp. (in: firmicutes) | reverse complement strand
CCGTACTTCGTGCAAACGGTGAACGGGACTGAGAAGAGGTAAAGGTAACTATCTAACAAGGGCTACTGGTCTCAGTGGTTTCTCCGTTGGAATCCCCTTCCTCAAAAATCCGTTAGGATTTTAGGTGGGGGAGGATGTCAATCTCTTCCTTAAAAAAGAACCAAGAGTTATCAAAAACGAAAGAGACAGAACAAAGACTCTTTACGCTAATTAATTCTATGGTTGATTTTGTAAACTTTAAAGATGGTGAAGGTAGATGGATTGAATCAAATGATTTTGGATTAAAATTATTTCAATTGGAAAATGTTGATTACCGAGGGAAAAAGGACTCAGAACTTGCAGAATATACCTCTTTTTATAGAGATGCTTTAATATATTGTGAAGTTTCTGATGAAGAAACATGGGTCAACAGAAAAACAACACGGTGTGAAGAAGTTATCCCAATGCCTGACGGGGGAAACAAAATTTTTGATACAATAAAGGTTCCTTTGTTTTACGAGAATGGTAGCCGAAAAGGTCTTGTTGTCATCGGTCGAGATGTTACTGAACAGAGAGTAGCAGAGGATCGACTAAGGAAAACAGAAAAGTTATCGATTGTAGGAGAACTAGCAGCAAGTGTTGCACATGAAATTAGAAATCCCTTAACCTCACTTAAAGGATTCATTCAATTATTTCAGCATGAGTCAAAGGACAAAAGATATCAGGAATTCTACGATATTATGCTAAGTGAATTAAATAGAATCAATCATATTGTGGGAGAACTACTTATTCTAGCTAAACCTCAAAAGTTGACCTTCTCAAAATGCAGTATTAATCAAATTCTTAATGATGTTGTGTCTTTACTCGAACCACAAGCAAATATGAATAATGTGAATATTATCTTTAATGAAATCGACGATGGTATTGAAATCGAATGCAGTAAAAATCAACTAAAGCAGCTATTTATAAATGTAATAAAAAATGCGATTGAAGCGTCATTTGAAAAAGGGGACGTTTCGGTCTCGGTAAAGAATAAGAATAAAGAAGAAATATTGGTAATGGTTGAAGACAAAGGTAGTGGCATTAGTGAGGATTTTCTAAATAGAATTGGAGAACCTTTCTATTCTTCAAAGGAAAAAGGAACTGGATTAGGTTTGACTGTTAGTATTAAGATTGTAGAACAACATAAAGGCACTATTTATTTCAACAGTCAACTAAACAAAGGGACAACTGTAGAAATCACTTTACCTAATCAAATAGTGCTATAAGTGTGTATTTAATCATTCAACAAGATCAGAGCTTATATAACCTTTCTAGGTTGTATGAGCTTTTTTTTGGTTCCAATAAACAGGGGTCAGACCCCCAGTGCGGTAATGCGTTAATTGAATAATAAGAAAATAGGAAGTTTTTTTTATTATTAGATGAATATTGGCCAGAATTTAGTCTGTATCTTGAACTCTCTTAATATAGTAGAAGTATTAAGCAAGAAACTTTGTCCACTATTTTAAAAAAACGTAGCTTCAATGGTTGTTATTAATCTTGAATAAGTAGTTTTTTTTCTAATAGAGACAAGTAAAGGAGAGATTAACATGCTACATATTGTTGCGTGCATTAAACAAGTGCCAGACACAAAAATCATCAAGATGAATCCAAAAACGAATACCATGGACCGAGCAAGTGCTCCAGCGATATTAAACCCGTATGACGCTCATGCAGTTGAAGAAGCGGTTAGGTTAAAAAAACGTTATGGAGGTATTGTTTCTGTTTTAACGATGGGCCCACCACCAGCTGTTAAGGCAATTAAGAAATGTATTGAAATTGGCGCTGATGAGGGTTACATGATTTCGGATCGTGCATTTGCAGGAGCCGATACTTTGGCTACCAGCTACGCTCTTACAAAAGCATTAGAGAAAATTGCTAAAGATCACCCAATTGATTTGGTGATTACAGGGAAAATGACAATTGATGGTGATACAGGACAGGTAGGACCTGGCATAGCAAGAAGACTTGATATTCCTCCACTCACTTCTGTAAAAAAAGTGGTAGAGATTAATAAGGATGCCGGATTTATTATTGTTCATAGGAAGATTGAAGAGGGGTATGAAGTGATTCAATCGACCTTACCTTGTTTACTATCTGTTGAAAAAGAAATTAATGAAGTCCCCTATTCATCGTTTCCTAATATGATGAAAGCGGCAAAATATCAACCACATATATGGGCGGTAGCTGATTTAGAGGATATCGATCGTACTCAACTTGGATTAAAAGGATCTCCTACGATAGTAGCAAAGGTATGGGGGCCTCCAAAACCCGATTCTGGAGTTATGTTAGAGGGCAATTCAAAAGAACAAGTAGATCAGTTGCTTTCCATTTTACTAGAAAAGAAAGAACTTTTTACAAGTAAGGGGTGAAATTAGATGAATTTCGAAGACTACAAGAATGTATGGGTATTTATAGAGGAAAAAGAGGGTTTGATTGCTCCAGTATCACTTGAGTTATTAGGTGCTGGTAGGGTGCTTGCAGATAAGCGCGGAGTACAGTTAGCTGGAATTATTATTGGCTCAAATGTAAAAAAATTATCAAAAATGGTATTTGAATATGGTGCTGATATTGTCTATGTATATGATGATCTCATTTTTAAGAATTATCGAACAGAATCGTTTATGAAGGCTCTTTTGGATTGCTGTCAAAAACATAAACCAGAAATCATTCTTTATGGGGCTACATCAACAGGAAAAGACCTAGCCAGTGCAGTTGCTACAGACTTACCGACAGGACTAACTGCAGACACAACAGAATTGGATGTAGAAGTAGATACAGGTTTATTATTGGCAAGTCGGCCTGCTTTTGGTGGGAATATTATGGCTACTATTCTATGTAAAAAATATCGACCACAAATGGCAACAGTTCGTCCAAAAGTAATGAAAGCACTTAAGTCTGACTCAAATCGTTCGGGAACCATCATTGAGGAAAAAATTATTTTAAAGGAAGAAGATATTCGGACAAAAGTTTTAGAAATCGTCAAGGTTTCGACGAAAATAGCACGAATTGATGAGGCAGATATTGTGGTTGCTGGAGGTAAGGGACTAGGAAATAAAACGGGATTTCAACTCATTCACCAATTAGCAGATGTTTTAGGTGCAGCTGTAGGTGGAAGTCGAGATGTCGTTGAAGCTGGATGGCTTGAACACCATCATCAAGTCGGGCAAACGGGTGTCACGGTAACACCAAAAATTTACTTTGCGATTGGTATTTCTGGTGCAATCCAACATCTAGTAGGTATGCGGAATTCGGATTTAATAATAGCGATTAATAAAGATGCAAATGCATCAATTTTTCAGTCTTGTCATTATGGAATTGTAGGGGATGCTTTCGAAATTGTTCCATTATTAATTGAAGAATTTAAACGATCAATCGCAGGAATGGAGGTAAAACATGTCTGAGAAGTTTGATTGTATAGTGGTTGGAGCGGGCCCAGCAGGTATTTCCTGTGCCTACGAATTAGCAAAGGCAGGAGCGAACGTCCTGCTCTTGGAAAGAGGAGAGTATCCAGGGTCTAAAAATGTAATGGGCGGTGTTTTATACAGGAAAATGATGGAGGACGTAATTCCAGAATTTTATAAAGAAGCTCCTTTAGAACGCCCAATTGTTGAGCAAAGATTTATGATGCTCGATAAAGAATCTGCGGTTACCTTTGGTTATAAAGGTTTAGAGTGGGGGAAGGAACCTTACAATAATTTCACTGTTTTACGTGCAAAGTTTGATCAATGGTTTGCAGGAAAAGCTGTTGAACAAGGTGCTTTATTGATTAATGAAACAGTGGTACTTGAATGTATCGTTGAGAATGGACGAGTTATTGGTGTAAGAACAGACCGTCCGAATGGAGAGGTCTATGCGGACGTTGTTGTATTAGCGGATGGAGTAAATTCTCTTTTAGCAAAATCTTTAGGTTTTCACAAAGAATATAAACCAAATGAAGTTGCATTAGCCACAATGGAAATCGTCAAATTAGATAAAAAAGTGATTGAGGATCGCTTTAATTTAGAAAAAGATCAAGGCTGTACCATTGAACTATTTGGCGATGCAACGAAAGGGATTTTAGGAACAGGTTTTTTATATACGAATAAAGATACATTAAGTATCGGAGTTGGTACGTTATTATCTGGTTTAATTGAGCATAAGATAAAACCTTACGAACTACTTGAGTATGTAAAAAAACATCCAATGGTAAGGCCATATTTAGAAGGGAGTGAATCACAGGAATATTTAGCTCACCTTATTCCTGAAGGTGGTTATAAATCTATGGGAAAAGTTGTGGGCAACGGTGTAATTGTGGTTGGGGATGCTGCTCAGCTTGTTAATGCAATTCACAGAGAAGGCTCGAACCTTGCCATGACATCGGGTAGAATCGCAGCAGAAACAGTCTTGTTAGCGAAAGAAGAAAACGATTTTTCAGAAAGAAAGCTAGATCACTATCGTGTTCAATTAATGAAAAGTTTTGTAGGACAGGATATGAAGAAATATAAGGATTCTACTCATCATTTTGAGAAATTCCCGCAATATTTCGATCAATATATTCCAATGATGAACCGTGCTGCAAGCCAAATGTTTACTGTTGATGGAACGTCAAAATGGGATAAACAAAAGAAGATTTGGAAGGATATTGGTTCGACGAAAGATAAAATAAAATTAGCTCGAGATGCATTCCGAGCTTGGAAGGTGATGAAGTAGTGAGCGAACAAAACAAAGGAGAATCAATCGAAGAAAAGCAATATACTGTTCGATTTAACGCTGATACGAAATCTCATCTCCATGTATTGGATAATGATATTTGTTTAACGAAATGTCCAGATAAAATCTGTACGATATTTTGTCCCGCAGAGATATATAAATGGGAAGATATCCGTATGCATGTTGGGTATGAAGGTTGTCATGAATGTGGTAGCTGCCGAATCGGTTGCCCTCATCAAAATATAAAATGGGAATATCCAAAAGGTGGTCACGGGATTGTGTTTCGCTTAGGATAGTGTAAGAATGAAGGTTTATCTCTAGAGAGGGGATAGGCCTTTTTTTGTTGAATTAGGTAAGAGAGGTTGTATATTTTATCTAGATGATGTTCGTTTCCACTGCTCCATTAACCTTATTGAAAGGGAGTCCGTAATAGAGCATTCTTTGTTTAATAATTTTAGGCTACCCTGAAAATAAGGGGATCTTCGTTTCAGAACACTCGCTTTCCGTGGGGCGGGCGGTGAGCCAACTCGGCACTTGCGCCTTCGGTGTCTCACCTGTCCCGCTATTCCCGCCGGAGCCAGAGCACCTTCCACTTCAATCAACTTCGTTTGAAAATTCAACACTGAGCTTTAACAGAGCCTTCTTTGTTCCATAATTTTATTATAATTGGAAAGAAAATTTTAAAGGGAGGATTTCGATTAGTAAAGTATTATATGTAATGATACTGATTGTTCAATACTTCACATAAACTAGAAAAAAGAAGAAAAGCATAAGTGGAGGACTTTTTCATTTTCTATTAATTTGCTTTAACGGACTGGAAGAATTGGTCACCTTTTGCCATATTTTCAAGTTTCTTAGCAAACTCAACTGCTTCATTAAAGTCGAAAAAAGGTGATACGTATAAGGGTGCTGTGAAATTAAAGCTTCCATGTTGATCACTCGGGAACATTACTACTTTCCAATGGAATATTTGGGATTTTCGATCTTTTTCACAACCCTCTAATGCAATTAACCAATGGGTATTCAGTTCATTATCTTTTATTTCTGAATTATGGATATTAGGAAAAATCCTTACGCGATCATTTTCTCCAATACGGATAAGTGGCTTTTGATAAAAATCATTAAAATTAGGTAATCCATACATGTCCATCGCTCCTTAATAGTAGTTTAGCCTAAAATTACAATAGTTCGAGTTCATTCATAGAGGTTTTACTACTAGTATATGTATCAGATTAATAAAAATTTTGTATTTTCTGATAATTTATATTTTTTTATTATTGGCTACCCTGAAAAAAGGGGATCTTCGTTCCAGAACACTCGCTTTCCGTGGGGCGGTCGGAGTTTCGCACCTTCCACTTCAATCAACTTCGTTTGGAAAAATCAACATTGAGGTTTAACAGAGCCTTATTATTTTTAACTTTATGGACGAGAACACCATCCTCGAGATTTAAGTGCGGGTAGATGGATATGTTGATTTCTAAATAAATTTAGTTGTAGTAGAAGTGGATGGTCTGAATTACCTTTGCCTTCAGGTTTCAAAGTTAGATTGTAGTCATCTTCTCAACACTCAAACCGCTAATGAGAGGATATTAATAGAGGAAAAATTTTCCCGTTTGTATTAAATTTTTTCAAATGAAAAATATTTTTAAAAAAACTTTTATTTTTTGGTATATTGACAGAAAATTAAAACTAATTTAGTATAAGGCTAGTGTTTTAAAAAATATATTTTACTAGGAGAGAATGAGATGAATCAACCAGAAAATAAAAGAGAACAATGGGGAACAAGATTAGGGTTTATCTTAGCTTGTTTAGGATCAGCAGTCGGACTTGGAAACGTTTGGCGTTTTTCAACGGTAGCTGGTGAAAATGGTGGAGGTGCTTTCTTACTAGTTTACCTACTTATTGTTTTATTCATAGGTATTCCTGTAATTTTGGCTGAATTCACAATTGGTCGAAAAGCACAAAGTGATGCAATTGGTTCATTTCAAAAATTAGCACCTAAGAAACCTTGGGTAATTGCCGGGTTTATGGGAGTCGCTGCCGCATTTATAATCTTATCTTTTTATGGCGTTGTTGCAGGTTGGGTAATGAAGTATTTTACAGGATATGTGACAGGTAGTTTAACAAATGTACCTGATAGTGATTACACTGGTTATTTTGTAAGTTTTATCGGAAAAACATTTGAACCAGTTATCTGGCAATTTATTTTTATGGCTATGACAGTTGGTATTGTTTATGTAGGTGTTAAAAAAGGAATTGAGGCTTCAAATAAGATTCTAATGCCATTACTAGGTATTTTACTAGTTGCAATTGCGGCTTATGGTTTAACTCTTGGTGGTGCAAAAGAAGGACTTTCATTCTTATTCTCACCAGATTGGTCTAAGCTAAGTGATCCTCAACTTTACATCGCAGCCCTTGGTCAAGCGTTCTTCTCACTAAGCCTAGGTATGGGAGCTCTAATCACGTACGGTAGTTATTTAAAGAAAGATAATAAATTACCATCTGCAGCATTAAGTGTTGGATTACTTGATTCGTTAGTAGCTGTATTAGCAGGAGTTATGATTTTCCCAGCAGTATTTGCTTTTGGAATGGATCCAGCAGGTGGAGCAGGTCTTGTATTTATGACTCTTCCGAATGTTTTTGAACAAATGACAGGTGGAGTAATTGTTGGAGCAGCTTTCTTCTTCTTATTATTTGCCGCAGCATTATCGTCCGCTGTTTCACTATTAGAAGTAGCTGTTAGTTATTTCATGAGAAAGTTCAACTGGACAAGAAAATTAACAGTAATTGTTATTGGTTCAATTATATTTGTCCTTGGTATCCCTTCATCATTAGCTCAAGGGGCAGTACCTATAAATATTATGGGGAAAGATTTCCTAACATTTATGGATGATTTGACAGGAAATATTTTATTACCACTTGGTGGGTTAATTATCTCATTATTTATCGGTTGGGGCTTCAAAAAGAAGGATGCTCTTACAGATTCTGACTTAGGAGAGACAACGCTTGGTACTATATGGTTATGGAGCGTAAGAGTATTGGCTCCAATTGCTATCTTGTTTATCTTCTTAAATAAAATGGGTATAGTTGGATAATTAATTAAGAAACGTAAGGGAGTTTTTCCCTTACGTTTTTTTATGCTCTATTATTGATAGTTTTAGATTTTGCTTTAAGCTGATCGCTTAAGTGAGGTCTCGTTTGTGCCTCAGTTCTTGTAGGAAAATCACACGAATCGATCTACAATCAGCATCCAGTAAAAACATCATTTCTAACTAATAATATTAGACTAATAGAGAGGTCATCTCTTAGACTAACAAAGATAAATTGAACATTGGAAATCTCTGTAGACTCTCATATTGTCGTAAAAATCCCTTCCTTTTAATTTAGGAAAGGGATTTTTTTATCCAAACAACATTTTTTTTCAAAACTTAGAAATAGACTATCACTCAATATTTATACTTATGTTAGTCTTATAAGTGGATAAGAATTTATTTAGAAGTGGAAGCAAGTTTAAATATAGTTTTAAGTAATTGATATGTTTCTTTAGGTTCTGTGGAACATGGTACTAGATTTCTTCTGAAGATGCTGACTTTTTTCATACAAGTCGAACGGTCTCTTAAACGAAGAACTGGTGTTTGGTAGTCTTAAGCAAGAAGAGTTTGAATGACTATCTTACTCTTCAAATCAATCTCAATGCAAGAATCACTGAATAGTTTTATCTCATAAAAATAAAAGTTACAAAGAAGAGGGTATATCATGCAAGCAAAGTTAAAAACAGTTTACGAGGGTATAATGATCCTACTTGTAATGCTTACGATTATTACACTTTGGTCAGAAAATACATATAATTCAACAATTAATTGGATTGTTTGGAGTGTGTTTTTTATAGACTTTCTTTATCGTTTCTTTACAACTACATCAAAATGGCAATTCGTTAAGAATAATCCATTTTTACTACTAGCTATAATCCCTTTTGATCAATTTTTTCAGGTGGCAAGAATCGTTCGTATTATTTACTTGTTTAGAATCAAAACAATTGCCAAGTACTACATAACTCCATATGTAAATAAAATCACCTATAAGTCTATGACAATGATTCTGGCAATTATACTTCTTCTTTTACTACTGGAGTCATATATGATTCTTGCTATAGAAGATTCTATACATACATACCTTGATGCTCTATATATTACATATAGTCATTTATTTTTCTTTGGTCATAAAATTTTTGAAATTAACAAAATGGCTTCTGTTTGGGTCTTAACATGCACCTCCATTATCGGAATCGCCATACAAGGACTTGCACTACAATGGGGATTTTCCAAAATGGAAACAATAACGAAAAGAATTAAGGGGATTT
>JBFILZ010000112.1:0-9111 GCA_041611945.1 Bacillus sp. (in: firmicutes) | reverse complement strand
GTACAAGTGAAGGTGAATATAAAAGTTCAATTTCAATCCACGCACTCACATGGAGTGCGACGCAAACGCAGATTACATTCCGAAATGAAATCGCGTATTTCAATCCACGCACTCACATGGAGTGCGACTAAATCCGGTTGGGCGGTGCTATCTGTAACAGACGATTTCAATCCACGCACTCACATGGAGTGCGACAAGTCGAATCAATGGCTGAAATCGTATTAGAACTATTTCAATCCACGCACTCACATGGAGTGCGACCTACAGCATAAAAACACGCGAGGGTCGTGTGTATATTTCAATCCACGCACTCACATGGAGTGCGACTGTGAAATACAAAGATATTTACCCTTTAAATGGATAATATTCTATGTAATACCACCATTTATCTCTTTAAAAGAGATACTCAGTATTTTTCATTTAGTTTTAAAGCGGGAAATGCTCCATTTCATGGTGCGAGTGCTCCAGGCAAAGTATGAGAGCTTCATGTTCGCACTAAATAATTAAAGTATCTTCTATATCATAAGATTCTTTTACACCTATATGATCGACTTTTGTTTTATAATTATTTCCTAAATTATAAAACCTTAAGCTATCCGTTTCTTTATCGATTATATCCTCCAATTGGTATTTCAATTGTTTAAACTGAGCAGAATCAATTATACATTCAAAAACAGAGTTTTGAACTCTTTGTCCATAGTCTAAGCACTTTTTTGAAACTCGTCTAAGTCTTTTTTTGCCTCCAATACTCGTTGTGCTTACATCATAAGTAATTAATATTAACATTTTTCACCTACTTCCAAAAGAATGGTGGATATTCATCCAAATCCCCTCTAATATATCTTGCCAATAGCAATGCCTGGGTGTACGGCACAAGACCCCAAGGAATCTTTTCATTTAAATAGGGATGTAGAATTTTATCTTGTTTTCTTTCTTGCCAGGCCATTAATACTTTTTTTCTTGTTTCATCACTCATAATAACTGCGCCATTTTCTTTTTGGGTAAATCCTTTATCATTTACAATTTTTTTATTAATAAGAGAAAGTACAAAACGATCTGCATATACTCCTCTTAGTTCTTCCATAACGTCTAAAGCCAATGAAGCCCTTCCTGGCCTATCTCGATGCAAGAACCCAACATATGCGTCTAATCCAACTGACTCCAACGCTGATTTCATATCATTTGCTAGCAAAGTATATGAAAAAGAAAGTAGCGCATTCACATTATCTAGTGGAGGTCGTTTATTTCTATTTAGAAAATAGAAATGTTCTTTTTGCTGTAGTATTAAATCATCGAAAACTGAATTATACTGTGCTGCTGCATTTCCTTCTAAACCCCTCAAAATATCTAAGTCCTCAACAACTCGAATTGCTTTCATTGACTCAGTAAGAGTGGAAGTAATTGATTTGATTTTAGGAACATCTACTCTTAATGGATAGTCTCTTGTAGCACGTTCTAAAATCCATTTACTATTATAAATTTTCCCGAGTATGAAATTCTTCGAGATCATAGCACTTCTTTTTTCATCATCAGATATACGATATTGTTCTTTCCTTAAAACAACATTGCCTCTAGATTCTCCAATTACTCTCGCTAAAAACTTACCATTTCGAGTCATAAAAGTCATTGAAATATCTCGCTTTGCACAAGATCCCATCAACGCAGGACTAGCCCCTGTATAACCAAATGTACATATCGCTTCCAAATTGTGTAATGGGTATCTTCCTACAATTTCACTTTCTCTTTTCACAACAATATTTTCTCCGTCAAGTGAAAGGTATACATCTGGTGAAGTAATGAACAAAGTGTTTAAAAACTTCTTCATTCTATTAATCTCCCTTCAATATAGCTTGATACAGTTCTCTTTTTCATGAGATCAGGCAAGCATATATTGTTAAGTGAACAGCTTTTACAATGTGGACCTGCCTTCACTTTTGGTGTGTGGCTTTTTTGGAAATACTGATGCATCTCTTCGAGCTGTTTTTTTACTTGATTTCTATAATAAGGAGTTATCGGTATTTCAACTCGATGTTTTATCTCATTATAGTAGAGATACCCATTCTGAATTTCGCACATTAACATTTCTTCTAAACACATTGATTGTGCAGTTAGTTGAAGTATGTCAGATTCATCCGTTTTTGGTTTTCCTCTTTTATATTCAACCGGGTAAGGGAGATACAATTCCTTCTCATTAACTAGAGAAATTCCCTTTGGATTTTGCATAAATTCTACGACATCACAAATACCTGTAATTCCAAGCTCCCTTGAGTGAATAGGTAGGGCTCTCACAACTATTTTTTTCCCTCTTTTTTCACGAATCATTGGTTGGTCTGCACGTCTATGAAGATGGTTTCCTTCAATTGTTCGCACGTTCTCTGCCCATTGTTGTTCAATATGAATTAATGCCCACTGTCTTTTACAAAAAGTGAAATGTTGTATTCCTGAGAGCATTAAAAAATCGTCTTCATTATAAACCTTCATATTCATTGACTTTAAGACCGTCAAGATTATTTAGTGTGATATTATAGTCCTCAAACGCTTTTGCTTCATTTAAACCTTCTTTTATTGAAATCTGAAGTGATTTATGAACTTTTGCTGATGAATATTGACCGATTTTCGAATTATGTTCCCACCAATATACTTTGTTAACTTCCATACTCCCGTCAGGACGAGCAGAAGAAGTATCATTTTCAAATAAGGAAATTAATGCTGCTTTCATTTTTTCTCCGTCTTCCACTGTAAATCCTGTCTTTTCTGCAAGTTGTGTATTAATACTTCCGTAAAATACGTAAACACCAAAATCTACGCGATGCTTCATGCCCATCGTATCTGAACCTTTCTTGTCTGGATCTGTAGAGGTAACAGAATTCACACTTTTTGTAATCTGCATACTTGAGATATCTATTGGACTAAGGCTAACTGCTGTATGAATAGATACAGGTCCTCGAATTCCTATTGAAACGCCTGAACCACTGAAGGCAAAGACCTGACCAAAGCTACGAACGTCTAGCCAAGATTCACAAGCTATGTCTGCAAAGAGCGTATTATTGTTATTCTTACCTTTGCCTTTTGCAAGACTTTTCAATTCTTCATTTCCATCAACTCGATCTTTAATACTGCGGTATTCATCATTACGTCTTTCGTCTGATTGAACAAGAATAGATTCTCCTACATCCTGTAAACGGTTTCGTATTTTTCTTTTGATACACACATCTGAAATTTCTCCAAAACCATCATAATTTTGACGTGGTCGATTTCCGTTTAAAGGGTCACCATTTGGGTTAGCATTTCGAACAGTTAAAACAACGGAAAAATCTATTTTGTGATCTAATATAGTCATTTATATCTCTCCTTTTTCTGCTAATTCTCTTTCAGCATCTTTTTCTTTCTTACTTTTGTAAAGCTCATGTCTTTGACTATAAAATCCTAGTAAGTATAAACCGCTCAGTGATTTGTCTGTGAAATCGTTTGCATTTAATTTCGCACCCACCTCGTCTAATAATCGGTTATAATAACCTACTTCTGTTCCTAGTTTTGCTTGGTAAGGTTGTAAATTTGATTGAATAGTATTCCAAGTTCTACTTGGACGTTGAGCGAAAGCATTCATGTATCTAATTGCATTTGTTGCTCGTTTTTCATCTTTACTTAGTGCTCTTCTCTCCAACACATCGGCAATTGCCAACATTCTCCCGAACAAGTAATCTCGATTTGTATTCATTTGATCTAATGCCACTTCAAACCCCTCCTTTTCATATGTTTTGTTTACTAATGCACACGTAATACTAAGGGTCTTTTCCCATTCCCAATTTTCCATACCCACAGGGTTTGAAGACCTATTTATAGCACTGCGAACTATGTCAATCGGTACTTTCTTACTATCAATAATTGAAGGTAGCATCCTTTCGAGAACACCTTTTATTAATTTGTCACTTACTCTGGGTCCATAGGCTGCAAAAGCAATATCTTTGGTTGCTGGTGCCCCTTCAAATTCGAAGCGTTCACCAGCCCTACTTTTTTTATATCGATGTAACCAACTACATGATTGATGCCAGTTCTGTAACTGTTTCAGAAAGAATTCTTTGTTGACATCGCGATAATAGACAACCGACAATCTCCCTGGTGTTGCTGCATCTAGAACCATAATAATTACATTTGAGTGATATTCCAGGTCTTGTTTATATCCAGTAATCATCTTTCGAATATGATTTGCAAATTCTTTATGAGTACTGTCCCCCGGTTCATTAGTATCGATATCACCATATAGACTGTACGTGTCCTCTAGTAGATCCGGCACCTCTAATTCTTGAGTTCCCCATACAAGGAACACTTTTCCATCTACATAATATCCTTGCTTTGAAATAAGCCATTTTAAAGCATTATGTGCTTTTTGGGATACTTCGTAGCTAATCGCAACAGCTTCTCGTCCAGTTTTAAAGCGTCCACGATAAGTAAAACCACTTGTATCATTTGCGGAAATTAGTTTGGACATATCTGCTGAGTGTCTAATTCGCGATGCATGTCTTTCAGTTGAAGGTAGATATTCACCACTTACATAGCACAAATCAGTTCCATTTAAATTTTCTTCATAAAATTTATTAAAAGACTCATGTACCGTTCGATCTCTCCACAATCTCGACTCAGGTTCACCGATTGTATTTACTGAAAAACGAACAAATGCTTCACTTTGATCCCCGGCAATAACTTTAAACAACTCAGGTTTTTCACCAAACTTTTCTTCCATGTCCTTATTCCATTTTTCAATGAATTTGTTATGCTCATCTACAAAAATAACTTTTTCCTTTACTAAATCTTTAATAAGAGTCCCTTTACTTAAATACACATAAACACTTTCAACTTTTGGATGATTGTATTTGGAGTTACACCATTCCTCTAACTGACCAAGGTAATCAGAAAAGAGATTTATTTTCTTCTCGCTGCCTCCAAATTTAATATAATCTCCAGCAACATAGGGTAGTTTGTCGAATAGTGGGTGAGGAACCGGTGAACTAGTTCGCCCCGCTGAAGCTTCAGTACATGGGATGATTGTACTAGCATCATTCTTTTCTATAACCTTCGCAGTAATAAATTTCCCCTTATTATCTAAAGAAACTTCGATATGGGCACTTTGAGTAGTATGAGACGTCGGTATAAGAGCATATTCTTGATTATTTTTCTTTTTCTCAAATTCTCCTATCAAATGCGAGTTGTTTTCATACGTTTTGTAAAGATTCATTAACCAACTCATTCAATCTCCTCTTTCCAAAAAGACCTCTTTATAAAGTTCTTCTACCGACTGCAAATTTGTGTCGTTAAATTCCTTATATGACATTTCACTCACTGTTCTAATTAGTTTACATTCATCAGGTCTTATAAATGTAATAACCCCATCTTTCATAATGGGTCTCCACAGACGACTCTCCAAAACATCATTACCTGTTTCATCTGGATAATTCAAACCATGTACCATAACGCCTAAATCAATCTCGCCATAACTATCGTAGTAACCAACTTTATCACCAAACTCGCAAGCTTCCACATAGCCTTGACACTCTCTTGCGCCTAAAAATATATCTCTTCGTCCACCTACTACAACAGACCTTTTCGCTATATTGTGGTGCTTATTTTCGTTTCGATCGAATGCTAAATCTTTACGATGCGGGTTGAATATAAAATGAGCTTTGACTTGGTACTTAACATCTTTCAAATAGGTATAGTTTGCTAATGTATTTCCTCCACTATATTCAATCGGTCTAATCCCTTTAGATTCTGTGCGTATCGGATTCATTATCCGCACCTCGTCTATGATCCACAATATAGTAGGCTTCCAGTAAATAGATTCAACTATTCCTTTCAAGCTTTGATAGGTAGGAATTTGATAAGAAAGTTTTTCTCCACCTATTTTAGTCAATGGATCTGTGAACAATGCGTAGTTCCCATAAACTTCAAATTCAATTTGATTTCTCAATTCAACACCTCCAAATTTATATATTCTTCAATTTTTATTGTTAAACAACCGCCGCTGACCAACCACCTTCACCTTTACTATCCAAACCCATCCCTTTTGTATATGCTGTTTCCCTAAGAGCCAATATATTTCCATTAAACAAGAAGTAAACATCACCTTCTTTTTCTAGCTTCTTAAGTTCATGTTCAAAAACATTGATTGTATATTGCTGAGCTTTTTTTAGTAAATCTCCTAATTCTTTAACGTTCATATCTCCATTAAGTGCTAAAATAATATCTTTTGCCTCTTCATTGTAAGGAGCCAAGATTGACGTTGTAGGGCTATCGATGACATTGAAATACTTTTCAGCTGTTGCAAATGATTGTCTACTGACTATTGGAGGATTCATTCCATTTTTATTTTTGTAAGCCGAATAGTAGTCTATATTTTGATTCAAAAGATCAAACAAATCTTTCTGCAAGTCCAAAACAGGGTATTTTAACTCTAATTTTATGTTGTTAAAATAATACTTAAAATAAATATTCATTGCTTCTGGGGATAAAAGGTCATTTCCAAATATATCTGGTTCTAATTTAAATTCCCTCAGAATCCTTTGTGTTTGTTCAGCGCCTATTTTTATTTCTTTTAAATTAGTGAGGACTTCATCGGCAGATTTTATGATATATACTTTTCTTATTTCATCTTTACCGTGACGATTACATCTTCCTGCAGCTTGTGCAATTGAATCTAAACCTGCCAATGAGCGGATAACACATTCAAAGCTGATATCAACTCCAGCTTCAATTAATTGCGTACTAAGACAAATAACCTTTTCTCCTGTTAATAACGTCTTTTTAACTTCTTTAAGAACCTCTTTACGATGTGCAGGACACATATTCGTACTTAAATGAAACAGCTTAAAGTTGTTGTTCTCATATTCATTATCAACATGGAGTTCCTCAAAAAGTTTTCGAACAGCTATTTTGGTATTCAAGACAATTAAAATACTATTTACTGCTTGAATTTCTATTTCAATAAATCCCTTTAATTCAATTGCATTTAAACCTTGTGGGATAGTTTTATCTATAATTTCAACTCTCTTAAAGCTTTCGCTCACTTTCTTTAAATCACGAATCATTTCAGCGTTAGTTGAAATTTTTAATCTATTCTCGACAAACTCCAATGCGGGTTGGGTCGCAGTACATAAGACAATGCTTGAATTGCAGTAATCACTTAGAAAGTTTAAGGATTCATTGAATAACGATGTGCATTTAATAGGTACCGATTGAACCTCATCGAAAATCAATATTGAATTTGCTAAATTATGCATCCTTCTTACATTTCTAGTGCCCCGAGAATAGAAGACATTTAAAAATTGAACCATTGTTGTAAATATAATGGGACTATCCCAATTATCCTTTGCTAAATTAAGTTTTTTTGCAGTTAAATCATAAAGCTCATTCGTCGTTTCTTTTTCTTTCATAACATTGGAGTGATGTTCTAGTATATATCTATCATTTTTTAAAATATCTCTTACTTCTTGTGCATTTTGCTCAATAATTGTTGTATATGGAACAATGTATATTACTCTTTCTTTTTTAAATTTGATGGCATGTTTAAGCGCGTATCTTAAACTCGCCAGTGTTTTCCCACCGCCAGTAGGAATAGAAAGTGTATATATTCCAGAGGGATTATCAGCAAAATCATCACACTGATTTGACATCTCTCTTCTAAGCTGGTTAATTGGATGATTGGCATCCACAGCATTATTGTAAGATGCAATCTTCCTCATTAAAGCCACATAACTTTCACTAAAAAATGCATTACTATTAAACTCTTCAACAATCAATTCTTTCTCTTCGAACATTCGAGTATTTGTCCGATCCGCATCAATTAGGCAACTGAACATATATTTAATGAGAAATGTTGCTGTAATGGGCTGTAACTTCCTCTCTCTCATTGTATTCAGCATTTGCTCCGCCTCACATTTCGCTTTCTCAAAGTATTGTTGAAAATCTTCTTCTGAAATCTGTGTTTTAAAAAATGATGATACTGCTCCTTCGTACTGATCAAGTTCTTTTTCCACAACTCGTTTTAAAAATCCTGATGACATATCTGGACTTAAAAAATCTCTTAAACCTTGATGATGAGAAATGATACACATAGACATCCATTCAACAGCAATTTTTCCAATGATATTTTCTTGATCAATATGGAATCGGTCATAAAGTAATTTCCCACCAGCAGTTGAATGATCAACAGAACCTTTTTGTGGTGGGTTTTCCGGATTCGCAACTGCCTCTTGAATATATTCTTTGAAGTTATCCGTATTTTTCCCTAAATCGTGTAAGAGTCCAGCTAATCCTGCCAGGAATTTCACTCCTATTTTCTCGCCATATTTCTCACATAATTGTTGAACAGAATTCAAGTGTTCTTGGACTGTTTGTATTTCTCCATCTTTTTCACGAATATGTGAGATATACTCCATGATAAGCTCCTCCAAATAACTTAAGATTTATGCATTCATTAATTTAAAAAATGACAAAATATTCAGTAATTTCTATTTATGTATATTTATTATGTAGTTTGTATTTTAAAAACCGACCACATTCTGGTGTTTTTTAAACATTTTTTAATTACTCTCAATCAATTCAAATCGCACCTATATATTAAGAATTAGATTTAAAATTGAATTTCTCGTAAAATACCCTTCATTAATAATAACACATTTTACCATTTTTGTTTTTAGTTTCTTGTCATATAGAAAAATTTTTTGCGAAATAATGGTATTTTTACTTATTTTCTCATAAAAATGTCGTGGAACCCGATAGAGATTCCACGACTTCCTCTTTACTATGAACCCCTCATTTCCACCCAAGCCTTGTCCCTAAACTGTTTATCCTGTAGTAACATATTATCACGTCGCACTTCGTGCATAAGTTATCCACCTTCTTCTGTAATCCTTAAATCCCTAAAAACAGTTGATGAGTTATTTGACACAAAAACTTTCCTCTTAGGTTTTACTTCCAATATCATCTATAACATTAGGGCAAATAGCGGCTGAAATTGTATCTTCAGCCGCCACTTTTTCATGCAAGAAGTAACCATTCTTTGGTCCCCCAAACATTAACCTTTAAGGGAGGGCGGTACCGTCCAAAATTACCCGT
>JBFILZ010000111.1:0-9173 GCA_041611945.1 Bacillus sp. (in: firmicutes) | reverse complement strand
TCGAAGTGGAAGAACGCGAGACTCCTGTGGGACTAGCGGGACAGGTGAGACCTGAAGGCGCTATCGCCGAGGGGCTCACCGCCCGCCCCACGGAAAGCGAGTGTTCTGGAACGAAGATCCCCTTATTTTCAGGGTAGCCTATAATTTAATATTTGTTTAATCTCTTATCAAGAGTTAGCTGAGGGGAATGGCCCTGATGAAGCTGCAGCAACCGACCGTAATACCATTGTGAAATGGGGCGCAAGTATATTCGCGCCTAGAATCTGGAAGTACATTTTTTAAAAATGAATTTTCAGTATTTCTAGTAAGGCACGGTGCTACATCCACAGAAAGAATTCTTTCTGGCAGATAAGAGGTGCGAAGCTTATGTCTTCAAGCCTCTTTCTATTGAAAGAGGCTTTTCTTTTTTGAAAAGCCTCCACTATTAAAACAAATGGGGGTCTTAGAATGGCAGTATCAAATGAATTAATTTATGAACCGTTAAATGAAAGTTCAGCATTAATTTTAGCTAGAGAACTTAAGCTATTTAACGAAGGTGTAGCATTGACTTGTGATGAAATAGGCGATGGAAATCTCAACCTCGTATTTCACATTAAAGAAAAAGGAAAAAACAAGGGTGTAATTATTAAACAAGCACTCCCCTATGCAAAGGTTGTTGGCGAGAGCTGGCCTCTCACTCTTCAGCGAAATAAAATAGAAAGTGATGCCCTAAAATTATTTAGTAAGTTTGTCCCTGATCTTGTACCTGAGATTTATTATACTGATGAAATCCTAGCCCTAACTGTGATGGAAGATCTCTCTCATCTGAAAATCGCTAGACATGGACTCATTGAAGGGTACGACTATCCCTTTTTATCAGAACATATAGGCATATATTTAGCAAAAACTCTTTTTTATACTTCTGACTTTGCACTAGAACCCTTACAAAAAAAACTTCTCGCTAAGGAGTTCGTTAATCCAGAACTCTGCAAAATCACAGAAGAACTTGTTTTTACAGCTCCATTCTTTAATCATGATTCCAATGACTTTGAACCAGAATTAACAGAGGACATTAATGAATTGTGGAACGATACTCATGTAAAGTTTGAGGTAGCAAAGCTTAAAAAGAAGTTCTTGACTAGTGGAGAAGCACTTTTACATGGTGATCTTCATACGGGGAGTGTCTTTGTAAGTCAAAATGAAACGAAAGTTATTGATCCGGAATTTGCCTTTTATGGACCAATAGGTTTTGATATTGGACAGTTTGTAGCCCATTTACTTCTGAATGCACAATCCCACCCAGAAAAAGACCAAACAAAACTCTATTATCATATAGCGAAAACCTGGAATGTGTTTACATCTACGTATTCTACTCTTTGGGAAAAGGAAAACCTGGAAGTTTTTTCAACTACCAAGGGGTACTTAGAGTATACTTTAGAACAGATTCTTAAAGATACGGTCGGTTTTGCTGGATGTGAGCTGATAAGACGTACAATTGGTCTAGCTCATGTAGCTGATTTAGATGGTATTAAAGACACGTCAAAAAGAATAAATGCTAAACGAAGAACGATAAAAATTGGCAAAAAGCTGATTAAGCTAAACCAAGAGATTAATACAATTGAACAACTAATTGAAATCGTAAGGAGAGAACTACTAACATGCCATTAACAGAATCTATCCCTCTATCAGTACAATGGAAAGACAACTATATTCTATTGTTGGATCAACAAAAACTACCACTTGAAGTAGAATTTATTGAATTAAAAACAATAAAAGAAGTTTGGGATGCTATTTACTCATTAAAAGTAAGAGGTGCTCCTGCAATTGGAATTACTGCCGCGTTTGGCTTAGCTTTAGCAGCCCAGAGTTATATCGCGGATGATTTAACCGACTTCCAACATCAACTTCAAACGGACCGAGCTTATTTATCAAGCTCTAGACCCACTGCCATAAATTTAGAATGGGCTTTAAATCGCTTGATTGGAAGTGTTACTAATGTAATTTCAATTAATGCCGCAAAAACAACTCTTATTCACGAAGCCATCCAAATCCAAATTGAAGATGAAGAAGTTTGTCGGCAAATCGGAGAACATGCTCTCTCCCTCTTTAAACAAGATGATAAGGTTTTAACAATTTGTAATGCTGGTTCAATTGCAACTGCAAGGTATGGAACAGCCCTGTCTCCATTTTATTTAGCAAAAGAACGCGGAATAAACTTAGAGGTATTTGCATCTGAGACTAGACCAGTCTTACAAGGTGCCCGTTTAACTACTTGGGAATTAATGCAGGCTGGGATAGATGTGACGTTAATAACCGACAGTATGGCTGCTCAAACAATAAAAACAAAGGGAATTACAGCTATCATAGTTGGAGCAGATAGAATTACAGCAAATGGTGATACAGCCAATAAAATCGGCACATTAAACCTTGCAATCTTAGCTCATGCTTTTAATATACCTTTTTATGTAGCTGCACCATTATCTACATTTGATCCTTCACTTACAACTGGAGAAGATATTCCAATTGAAGAACGAGACCCTACAGAAATAACCCATATATTCGGTCACCAAATTGCTCCACTTGGTGTAAATGTTTACAATCCTGCTTTTGATGTGACTCCAAATGAGCTAATCACTGCAATAATTACCGAAAAAGGTGTATTAACGGGTGATTTTCAAACTATGATAAAGAACTTATTTATCCACAATATTAATTGAAAATAATAGATTTAAAAAGTCTTACACAAAGTAAGATTTTTTTTTCGACAATTTTCGATTATTTTTTCAAAAACCAACCCAATAGAAAAAAAAATATGGTATGATTTAAAAATATCACATTGACTTATTTATTTTATTTTCATTATTTATTTTTTTATATACTTCAATGCTACTTATACAGAATAGTAGAGGTGAAACAATGTCACAAAGCTCAAATGTTACTAATGTTTTAAATGGGACAATCCAGTCAGTAAAAAGTGTTCTACCTATACCAGTAACCATTCATCCACCTTCCCTATATCAAGAAAAGGTTATTCATATAACAATGTCTGTTTTAATTGGCATGACAGGAGATATAAAGGGTAGATTAGTAATCGATGGATCACCTCAAACATTTAGTTATATTGGTGAAATGATGTACGGAATGAAGCTTGAAGGTGAAATGCTAGAATCCTTTACAGGAGAACTCGGAAATATGATTGCAGGGAACTTAGCCACAAATGCTTCTAAAATGAATGTAATTATGGACATTACCCCTCCAACTGTTCTAGTCGGCGATACTAAATTAACTGGATATAATCAAGCAATTAAAGTACCTATTTCTATCTCAACCTCAGGTGATTTAATTGTAATCCTCATGATTGAGGGTTAACTAACGATTGAGGGTAAAAAAAAGTGCCGAGTATTTATCTCTGCACTTTTTTTATATTCATAATTTTTTCTGATTCTTCATTACTTATAATTTGTAGCTTTTTCGCAACTTGCGTATAAAACAATATTTTCTTATTTCTCATAGACATGTTCAACCTCCTTTTTTTGCACACGACCAAAAATATTTCCCTCACTAAAATTATATGTTGTTCCAACTATTATGTTTACGACTATTTAACTAGTAAGTCATTTTTTTCACTTAAAATCGTACACTATCGCACCTTTTACATATTTATTATTATAACTCCCCATATTAGTCAGAGAATGTTTCAAAGCCACTACTTTAATCAACTACTTGAAAAAATCAACAGAAGCTCTTACAGAGCCCTTTGATTAATTCTTTCTAGCTAGAGACTTACTCACTTTTTTGATGTGTAGGTAAGTAAATGTGAAATGTAGTTCCTTTTCCTTCTTCACTACTGACTTCAATTTTCCCTTTATGCTCAGCTATTATTTTATAGGATACCATTAGTCCAAGGCCAGTTCCTCGTTCTTTTGTAGTATAAAATGGCTCACCTAAACGTTTAATTTTATCCTCTGAAATCCCACAACCTTGATCTTTAAATGATATTTCTACTATATCTTTCTCATGATGCACTATCGAAGTATGGATGATCCCCCCTTTAGGCATTACTTCAATTCCATTCTTTATTATATTGATAAACACTTGTTTTAGCTGGTTTGCTTCACAATGAATTTCGGTCGATTCCCCTTCTACTTTCATTTCAAATTGGATATTTTCTAGTGCTGCTTGCGGTGTAAGAAGATCAATTGTTTCTTGTAAAATTTTATTTAAATCTCGTCGTTGATATTGAATAGCCTGTGGTTTGGCTAAAACTAAAAACTCTGTAATAATAGATTCTATTCTCTTCAGTTCTGAGGTAATGACTTCAAAATACATGGAGAAATCTTCCTTTACATTCCCTTGCAATAAATGAATAAATCCTTTAAGAGCTGTCATTGGATTTCTAATTTCATGAGCAATTCCCGCAGCCAATTCACCTACAATCGTTAATGTATCAGATTTTCGAAGCTTCTCTTCCATCTCCTTCCGTTCTGTAACATCCTGAAGAATTACTAAGTGATGATATCTATAAATATTCTTACTAAGTGTATATTCAATAATTCGGTTATTTACAGTGAAATGATCAGTTAGATTAACATTTTTTAAAAAAGCCCCCCACCTTTCTTCTCTTTCGTCTTCATCCATAAAGGCAAAGTTTTGGAGCTTCAAAGGTAGGATGATTTCACTTTCTAATCCAAATATTCTTTTAGATTCAGGGTTCAGATCGACAATATTCCCATAATCATCAATAATAATAAACCCATTAATTGCATTATCATATAGCTTCCTAAACTTATGTTCACTATCCCTAAGTATAAGTTCAATATTTTTTTGTTCTGTTACATCTCGGAAAATGCTCATATTAAGATTTGGAATAATATCCCTTCTAATGGCAACCTCAATAATTCGCTCCTCTCCACTACCTAGAATAATTCGACGTTCTTCATATACTTCTTCTATTTTATTACTAGAAAAGGAATCTGAGGAAAGGCAAGATTTAAAATTAGTGACAATCTTATTTATTTTATTAGATAGAAATTCTCTCTTGTCTACTTTCAAAATTTCACAAGCAACTGGGTTAACATCAATAATATTGAACTCTTCATCCCAAAGTATTATGCCTTCTAAGGCACATTCAAATATTTTCCTGAACTTTTGCTCATTTTCCCTCAATTTCTTTTCCATTAATCTACTTTCACTCACATTTCGGAAAATGGTCATATTATTTCCATTTAGTACTTTGTATCTTGAGGTAAATTCAAGCCTCTTCGTCTGTCCATTTACCATAAAAAAATCGAGTTCAGCTCTTATCTTACCAATTCTTTCAAAATCCCTTTTAATATTTATAACTTCTGTACTAGTACTGTCTACATAATCCAACAAATTACCATTAATTAAGCGTTCTAATGGTAATTCAAAAATTTTACTTGCTGAATTATTTGCACTTATTATATTTCCTTCATCATTCCATATCACAATCGCATCTAAAGCTGTATCAAATATTTCTCGAAACCTTAACTCACTATTCCGAAGTTTCTCTTCCATTCCCTTCCGTTCTGTTACATCCCTCATTATAGACATATAGTACTTGTCAAAAATATTTGCGGTCGTAGTATATTCAAATATTTTTTTACTACCACTTCCTAATGTAACAGGTATTTCACCCTTTGCACGTTCATTATCATCCAAATTCCTCCAGAGATTTTCCAAATTAATTAAATAATCTTCTTCAACAAAATCATAAATAGTTGACTTTAGTAGCTTATCTTTTGTTAACTCAAAGTTTCTCATAAACGATTCGTTTGAATTAATGAATCTTCCTTTCCTATCAAAAATGACAATCCCATCCACAGCTCTATTGTAAACATCCATGAACAATTGTTTACTTACATTGCGTTGCCTCTCTAGGATATTCTTCCTCGATATGTCTCTCATAATTAAAACATCGGAGCCGTTTGCTTGATTTTTACTGATCGAATACATAATCTTCAAGACCTTTCCGCTTGCTAAACGGATAGAAACTTCACCTTGTAGGACACTTTTCATAACAAGTGGATTTTTAGTAGATTCGAGCACTAAATAAGGAAGAAAGCTTTGTCCAATCAGGTCTTCTTTCGGTAGCTCAAATAAACTACATGCAGCCTCATTCATTTCAGTGAAGAGATATTTTGAGTCAAGTACTACCACTGCATCTAACGACTGAGTAAAAATAGCTTTATATTGTTCAAGCATTCCAAGAATGCGCTCATTTTCTTGTTTTAGCTTTTCAAAAGAGGTCTGGGATTCCAATTCACTTGACTTCGTGGACAATCTAATCATTTCCTCTCACTATAAAAAAGTAATTTATTTACTATTAAATTCTATAAAATTTTATAAAATCCTTCATCAATTCTTGTTAAGATTTCTTTCCAGCCCATTCCTTACTCATTTACTAGCATATATGTTAAAATATTAGTTAGTGTTATTTTTTAAGACACCGATTTCCTGTTTTGATAAAAAGGAGAGTAATTTCTAAAATGAATGTTGTGCTAAGTACATTAAACGCTAAATATATTCATACCAATCTTGCCATTAGGTGCTTACGTGCTTATGTTGAGCCAGAACATGATGTAAAAATGGTTGAGTATACAATCAAAGATCCTTCAATGAATATTGTCACTGATCTTTTCAGATATGATCCAGATGTGATTGGATTCAGCTGCTATATATGGAATATTGAAGAAACAATAAAAGTCATCAGTATGCTTAAGAAAATTAAGCCAGAACTAACCATTATCGTCGGCGGACCTGAGGTTTCCTATGATGTAACATATTGGCTAGATCGACTTCCTACTGTAGACTTTATCGTAATTGGAGAAGGAGAAGAAACATTTAAACAGTTACTTTCCGAGATAAAAGGCACAAAGAATTTCATTTCAATTCCTGGTGTTGCTTATCAAACGATTGAAGGCAAAAATGTGATTAATCCTCAAAGGAATAAACTTAATCTTCAAGAAGTACCTTCCCCCTTCTTATTTGAGGAGGATCTTCAGCACTTGCCAAAGAGGGTAACATATATTGAGACAAGTAGAGGCTGTCCTTTTAGTTGCCAATTTTGCCTTTCTTCAATTGAAGTGGGTGTTAGATACTTTAACAAGGAAAAAGTTAAAGATGATATTCGTTATTTAATGAAGAATGGTGCCAAAACGATTAAGTTTGTGGACCGTACCTTTAATATTAGCAGAAGCTATGCAATGGAAATGTTTCAATTCTTAATTGACGAACATCTTCCTGGTACTGTATTCCAGTTTGAAATTACTGCAGATATTATGCGACCTGAGGTCATTGAATTTTTAAATATTAATGCTCCAGTGGGACTCTTCAGATTTGAGATTGGGGTTCAATCTACTAATGATTCAACAAATGAATTAGTAATGCGAAAACAAAATTTCCAAAAGCTAACCCGCACTGTAACAATGGTAAAGGAAGGTGGAAAAATTGATCAGCACTTAGATCTTATTGCCGGACTCCCTGAAGAGGACTATGATTCATTTAAGAGGACATTTAATGATGTGTTTGCAATGAGACCTGAAGAGCTTCAATTAGGTTTCTTGAAAATGCTAAGAGGGACTGGACTACGAATTCGAGCTGCAGAGCATGAATATGTTTATATGGATCATTCTCCTTATGAAATTTTGAAAAATAATGTGCTAACTTTCCAAGAAATATCTAAGATTAAACAAGTTGAAGATGTATTAGAAAAATATTGGAATGACCATCGAATGGACTATACAATAGAATACTTAGTAACAGAAGTATTCCCAACACCGTTTGATCTTTTTCAAGAATTCGGACAATATTGGGACGAAAAAGGTTGGGTAAGAATAGGTCATCAACTTGAGGATTTATTTTTGCGACTTTGGGGCTTTTTAAAAGATAGTAACCAGAAAAATTCTAAAATTACACGTAGCTTAATGAAGGTAGACTACCTTCGAAATCAAAAATTCAAACCTAGAAAACCATGGTGGATGGATACTTTACAAAAAGAGGAAAGAAGTTCATTTTACCATCAGATTCTACTGAACCCTTCAATACTTGGTAGGGATTTTGAATTATTACAACTTCAAGAAAAAGATTTATTCAAGCATAGTGTAATTGAAACAATTGATTTTGATTTACAACAATTCCTGCAAGTAGGTGAAATTAAAGAGGTACCGTCCATTTTATTAGCCTACTTTGATCAAAAAATGCAAGTTACAAAACTTTTTTCAGCACCCGTTTCATATTTTACTAAAGTAAACGTGTAGGTTAACCTACACGTTTTTTTATTATTTATTCTTTTTCTTCTTTTGTGACTGTGACTCTGCTAAAAGTTCAAACGCCTTATTTGCATTATAATTTCCAAGTTCACTACCGAACTCTTCCTCCAATAAATCTTTTGAAATTGTATGGTTGTTATCTGGTGGGTGTAATCCTTTAGCCATTATTATTCCTTCTTTCCATTTTGATAGCCTTTTTTTGAATTTCGATTCGCACCTTTCATGGCTTCTTCATCTGTTGCTTCTTGAGCAAACTCAGTATCAGGTAAGCTTTCTTTCGGTGTAAAATTATTTTTCCGAGCAGCATCAAATTTCGTCTTTCGTTTTACCATATCAGACACCTCTTTTTATTATTAAATCGAGGGAATATCCTCAGGCTATATTGTTTCCCTCTTGTGATTTGAGCATTATAGGTAAATTCATCCTCTTTTAATAAAAAAAGTAAAAATCAAATATCTACACTCTATTCATATGATGTTTTTAGTTGGAAATAATAATTATGAGGTGATACTAATGAAAAGGAAAAAAAAGGGTAATTTAGAAGTTCCATTTATTAATGAAACGATGCCACATCAAACAAATTCACCAACATTTAAAGGAAGTGGCGTCAAAATGGAGATGCCTTTTATTAACGAACATGGCGTTGTAATTGGAGATAGTTATTACAATTCAACTAACTCCCCTTTAAATAATTGGAGTGATAAGATAGATCCTGAAATTATGGCAGGAGAAGAATGGGTACATCCAACTAATGATATTGGCTGGAATTCATCGGAAAATAGAGAATTAATCGAGAATAATATAACTTCTCAAGGTGTTCCTTTCACCCATCCAGATAAAGATGTTAGCTATAATCAAGATTAAAGTTAAAGGGTTCAATATAAAGCTAAAGAGCTTGGATTA